>JAFVQL010000038.1 GCA_017504785.1 Clostridia bacterium
CCGCGATCGAGACCTACGTCAGAGGCGCGCGCGCCGAGGCAATCGTCGATGCCTGTGAGAAGGTCGACAACGCTGCAAGGGCGGGTGCCATGGCGGTGCCTCGTAGCCCTCCTCCTTGAGCGCAAGGCAGGCCTGCGTGCCGGCGTAGTCAAATTCGGCGGCCTGTCCGATGATGATGGGGCCGGAGCCGATGATCAGGATTTTTTTCAAGTCAGTTCTTTTTGCCATTTTATTTTTCCTCCGTATTATAATCTGAATTTTGGTAAACGATGCGTCCGTCGATCGCGGTCAGAACGCATTTTCCGAAAACGCGGTGTCCCTTAAAAGGCGTCGCTCTTCCGAGAGATATGAATTTTTCGGGATCGATCTCGTATTCGCTTTCTAAATCGAATACGCAGTATTCATCTGCGAAGGGAAGCGAGAATCGCTCGCGCGGCCTTACGCACAGCGCGTCGATCACGCGGTCGAGCGGTACGGTGCCGGGCTTTACGAGATAGGTGTAAAGGCAAGCAAACGCCGTTTCGATGCCGACGATGCCCATCATGCTTTTTTCAAGCCCGCGGCTCTTTTCCTCGAGGCTGTGGGGCGCGTGGTCGGTCGCGATCATATCGATCGTTCCGTCGATCAGTCCCTCGACGAGTGCCTTTCGGTCCTCGGCGGAGCGGAGCGGGGGATTCATTTTAAAGCGGCCGTCCTCTTCGAGGCAGGAGTCGTCGAGGATCAGATAGTGCGGCGCGGTCTCGCAGGTGACGTCAACGCCCTCTGCCTTCGCCTTGCGAATGATCTCCACGCTCTCCTTGGTGGAAATGTGGCATACGTGGTAGGCACAGCCGATCTCCTTGCTAAGCGCGAGGTCGCGCTCGATCTGCTTATATTCGCTTTCGGATGAGATGCCGCGGTGCCCATGCGCCTTGGCGTACGCGCCGTCGTGGATATACCCGCCGTGAAGCAGGGAATTGTCCTCACAGTGCGCCACGATGATCTTGCCGAGTCGCTTCGCCTCGGTCATCGCCGCGCGCATCATATCATCGCTCTGCACGCCGCGCCCGTCGTCCGAAAATCCGGCGACGAAGGGGGCCATGGCCTCCATGTCGGAGAGCGCCTCTCCCTTCTGCTCCTTGGTGATCGAGCCGTACGGATGCACGAAGATCCTTGCATCCCTTTCAATAATATCCGTTTGCACCTTGAGATGCTCAAGGCTGTCCGGCACGGGAGAAAGGTTGGGCATGCTCATCACGCGCGTGTATCCGCCTGCGGCGGCCGCCATCGTTCCGGTTTCCATGCGCTCTTTATAAAAATAACCCGGCTCTCGAAGATGTACGTGCACATCAACAAAACCGGGAAAAACAACGTATTTTGAAAAAGAGGAAAGAAAAGGGGTAACGGGAATAGCGGCAGAAGCGGCAGAGAGAGAACGAATGAGATTTTCATGCATCGTCTTATCGTTATGGAAAAACATAGCGGCTCTCCTTTCGCTGTAAATCTTTTTCAATATAATAACACAAATAGAATGAAAAGTCAAGTTGAATCGGGCAATTTATTTTTTAAACCGAAAGATTTGTAGCAGATGGCGAGAGTCTTGGCGCGGGGCGGCGGGGGGATTGGCTAAATGTTATAAAAAACGCGATATAATATGTATAAAGTTTACATTCGATCATAAAAAAATGGAAAAAATTTCTCAAAACTATTGACAAAAAAAACGGAAGTGATAAAATATTAGTACAGAGATTATTATTAAAGGAGATATTACCGATATGAGCAAAGAAAAGAAGACCAAAGAGCAGAAGAAGCTCGAGAAGCAGGCGCGCGCAGCGAAGCCGTTTATTTCCGCTTGGGGATACGTTGGTTACAGCGTGCTTTGGTTTATTCCCGTTCTCGGTTGGCTGATCTGGTTCTTTAATCTGTTTTCCAAGAAGACCAACAAGAGAAGCTACGCCCGTTCGAAGGTTTGCGGCGCTATCTTCCTCTTCCTTCTCCTCGCGTTCCTTGTTGGCGGGCTCTTCCTTGCCGTTGCGCTTGACGTTAGCCCCGCAATCACGGAGTTCTGTTTGGAAAACGAGATCTTCAAGGGATTTATTGAAGCGAAAGGTGCTTAATTTTTCTTGAAAGAGAAATCCGCGAAGCGTAAAAACACCCGATCTTTTCGGGTGTTTTTTTGTTTTGTTTGTGTTTAACTATTCGTTAATATAAGGAAAAGAAGCGAATCGTTAACATAAGGAAAATGCGAAAAAGCGCGCCCGCGATCGAATATCTTTTCCGCGCGCCGTCTTGCCGCAAGGGCGGAGGGCGCCCTTGGCGGCGATCGCTTGCGCCTTTTACGCATAAATTCTCCTCGTTTTGCAAAAAATAGAAGGGAAAACCAAAAAAAGGAGAGAGAAATGAAAAAGATCATCTGCAAAAAAGAATACGATACCGAAGCGGCAACGCTTTTGAAGAAAAACACCTTCGGCACGCCGGGAGATGCGGACGGCTATGAGGAGAGCGTTTATAAAACGGCGGACGGATCGTATTTTCTTTACGTCAACGGCGGTGCGGATTCCAAGTATCCGAAGGAGGATATCAAGCGCCTTTCCAAGGCGGCGGCAGAGAAGCTGCTTTGACGGAGTGCAAAAAGCGCACGCGGCGAAAGAAAAAATGCGCCAAGGAGCGAAAAAGAAAGAGGAAAGAAAAATCCGAGTTTTTCCATAAAACTCGGATTTTTTCCTGTTTTTGGAAAGAATTGTTTACATAAAGTTGCATTTTGCGCGCCTTGTTTTGTTTTTTTACTGTTCTCCGTTTGCTTTTTTCGTTTAAAACGAGAGGAGCAAGACCCATTTCCTTATCCTTCGCGCATCCCTTGCTTTTTATGAGAAACGGAGGAGAGAAATTATGAGAAGCGCGGGGCAAAAAAAGCATTGACTTTTATCCTTCCGTTGTATATAATGAAAATACGGTGAAAGCGCGCGGTGCGTGCTTTTCTAAATTTGGGAGGCATATCTATGAATTCGGAACTTTTTTTCGTACTTTCCATAACGGCACTCGGCGTGGGCGGCGCAACGCTTGTGGGCGCGGTGCTCGGTTTTGTTTTTAAGAAGATATCACACGCCTTCAGTGACATCGTGCTGGGCTTTGCGGCAGGGGTAATGCTTTGCGCCGCAGTGATCGGACTTATTTTGCCCGCGCTTGAGGGTGGGAATATCGGCACGCTTTTCATGGTGCTCGGCGGCGTGATGGCGGGTGCTGTCTGTCTGCATCTTGCGGATCTTTCGGTGCCGCATCTGCATTCCATGGCGGAAAAGCGCGGTAAGAGCTGCGGCCCGCACAATCACCGTCTGGATAAGGTGCTTCTTTTCGTGCTTGCCATTGCCATACATAACCTGCCCGAGGGCATTGCCGCAGGCGTCAGCTTCGGTACGGGAGACGTCGGTGCCGCGCTTTCCGTGGCACTTGGAATCGCTTTGCAGAATATCCCGGAGGGTATGGTGATCATCGCACCCTTGCTTGCCGCAGGCGTTTCGCCGAAAAAGACCTTTTTTATCGCCGCGGGCACGGGAGTGATTGAGATCGTGGGCACCTTTATCGGATACTTTGCGGTGAGCATTTCGGCGGCGATCCTGCCCTTTGCCCTTGCTTTCGCGGGCGGCACGATGCTGTACGTCATCAGTGACGAGATGATCCCCGAAACGCACGCGCACGGAAGCGAGCGCGGCGCGACCTACGCGCTTCTCTTCGGCTTTGCCCTGATGCTCGCAATGGATTTTTTGCTTGCATGAGAAAAAAGATGCACAAAAAGCGACCTGCATTTTTAGATAAATGGTAGAAAGTAAGAGAAAAAAGAAGATTAACTCTTGACTTATTTTTAAGTATATGATATATTTATATCGACCTAATGGCATTGTCGGATGGCCCTCGATGGGCGCCCGCCCGTTGATGTGCATTCGGCGAAGCGGCTCCGCGTGCCGAACGGATGTCCGTTAAACTAATTTTAGGCAAAAAAAGGAGAAAAACATGAAAACAAGAATCTTGAGCCTGTTGCTTGTTCTTGTCATGGCCGTTGGTATGCTCGCCTCTTGTGGCGGCGGCGGTGGAGACACCTGCACCAACCACGTGGATGCTAACCATGACCAGAAGTGCGACAACGCCGGCTGTACGGCTGACGTGCCCTGCCCCCACAACTGGGACGAAGATGGCTTCTGCGAGTGGTGTGATGCATTCCAGTGCGTTGCACACGTTGACAGAAACCACGACCAGAAGTGCGACATTTGTAAGGAAGCTGTAGCTTGCCCTCACGGCGCTGATGCCAACGAGGATAGCAAGTGCGACTACTGCGGCGCAGCCTTCTCTTGCGCTCTTCCCGCACACGCTGACGCAAACCAGGACGGTCTTTGCGACGGCTGCCTGTTCCTTCTTGACGACACGAAGTTCCCTTGGGAGAGCGGCACTCTTACCTTTGAGATGACCAACCACTCCAACTTGGAGGAGCTTCCCTCCGGTTGCCAGAACTGGATGGCAGGTGAGTCCACCGGTAAGACCTCTCTGACGCAGATCGCTGCTAAGCAGAGAAACGACGAGGCTTTCGCGGTTACGAAGCTGAACATCAGCTACAAGTATCTTCCCGACGGTAATACCGACTACGGTTGGTCCAAGAACTACGACAGAATTCAGACCAACCAGGATAAGGGCCAGTATTCCGATATGTACTGCAACTTCGTATACGACCTGATCGGCGCATACCTTGCAGGCTGCTTTGCAAACCTGAAGACCCAGAAGTATAACAACTACTTTGCATTTGCAAAGAACCCCGACTACGGTACCGAGGTTGGAGACTCCGAGGGTTACATGTATGAGTACATGACTTCTCTTTCCATCAAGGAAGATAAGATGTACGTTCTTGCATCCGACTACTTCATCGACCTTGTTCGTGCATTCTACGTTGTTCCCGTAAACGTTACCATGCTTGAGGACCTTGAGACCGAGCTTCCCAACAATCCCACCGACTTTGCGGCAATGGTTTCCGCAGGCGACTGGACCTATGAGAAGGTAATTCAGTACTCTGCAGGCTACGGCGACGTAACTGCTTCTGCCGACGAAAAGAAGGGCTTTGCACTTGCTGAGCACTCCCTGTCTGCTGCAGGTATTCTTTACACTACCTCCGTTCGTCTTCTGAACGACGCAAGAAAGCAGCCCGGTAGCACCTTCGTTTCTGACGGAACGAATTCTCCTTATTCCTACTCGGCTACCAACGAGACCTTGCGTAGCTTCTCGTCCGCTCTTGAAAACATGGTAACTAAGCCCGGTTTCGTTCTCTTCACGAAGACCGATACGGCTTCCTTCAGCACCAACCTGCTGAACATCCGTAATCAGTTCACCACCAACAAGGTTCTCTTCGGCGGCGTTATCCTTCTCGGTTCTCTTGAGTATCTGGATTACCAGAACATGAAGACCGGCGACGGTAAGGGCTTCCTTGTAGTTCCCGTTCCGCTTTACACCGATACCGAGATTTACTCCACGCAGATCCACAACATTGGTCGTATCGGTGCTATCTCCGTTAAGAGCGAGAAGTTTGCTGAGTGCTCTGCGTTCCTGAACTATCAGTCCACGCACTCCAGAAACGTTAAGAATACCTACTACGAGCAGGAGCTTCTGTACTCCGTTGTAGGTGGCGGTACTACCGATAACGCACTTCTTGAGGCAAACAAAGAGATGCTCGATCTCCTTCGTGACAGCCTTATCACCGGTTTCGACAAGGCATACGAGGACTCCTCTGCCCTGTTCGATAACGGTACGAAGGTTACCACGCCTGACAATGGTGAGCCGATGTACATCGACCTGAAGTGGCACGATATTTTCGATAAGCACCACTATCAGATGAGCGCCCTCATCGATCCTTACTACAGCTCCTTAAAGCCCGCTAAGGAAGCAGCAATGAAGGCACTCTTCAACAACGGTAACACCATGCTTCCCGAATAATTCAGTGAAAACCGAATTATAAAAATAAATGGCAAAAAGCCGCGCAACCTTGTGTTGCGCGGCTTTTTTGTATAACGAAAATGCGGCGAAGCGGCTCTGCCGCCCGCGGTAGAGGATATGCCGCACTGCGTGCGGATGAGATACAGCCCGCGGTAGAGGATATGCCGCACTGCGTGCGGATAAGATACAGCCCGCGGTAGAGGATATGCCGCACTGCGTGCGGATGAGATACAGCCCGCGGTAGAGGATATGCCGCACTGCGTGCGGATAAGATACAGCCCGCGAGGGGCTTGATATACCGTGCGATGCACGGCAATGAGAAGATTTACGCGGGGAGCAGCAGAACCATAATGGGAAGGGTCACGATACTGAACAGCGTGCTGAGAAGGACGGCAGAGGCGGCTTCCTTTTGCCCCTCGCCGAGGATCTCCGAAAAGTTTAGAACCACGCTTGCAACGGGGCAACAGCAGATGATATAGAGCACGGCCTTCATTCCGCCGTCCACGGGCAGGAAGGCAACCAAAAGCAGGCAAACGAGTGCCATGACGAATTGCTTCATGAAAATGGCGATATAGATCTGCTTTGTGGTGAACAAGCGCTTAAGATCCGTCGTGGCAAGGCGCATTCCCATGATCAGCATGGAGATCGGCGTTGCCATTCTTCCGATCAGAGATATCATGCTGTCAAGGCTTTCGGGGAGCGGGATCTCAAAAACGAAGAAAGGAACGGCAAGCACGAGTGCCACCGTTGCGGGATTTAGGAGTACCTTTTTCACGCTGACGTATTTTAGATTCTGTGAAATGATCGCCGCGCCGATCGTCCATCCGATCACGTTCATGATAATGGCGTATACCGAGGTATAGATGAGAAGTCCCGATGCGGTTTCGGGATAGAGTGCCTCGAGGATCGGGATGCCGAAGAAGGCACAGTTGCCAAGCGCGCAGGCGATCGTCATGATACGGTAGAGGGGTTCCTTCATTTTCCTTCGGAAGAGAAGATAG
The DNA here is from genome assembly GCA_017504785.1 of Clostridia bacterium. Lineage (GTDB taxonomy): Bacteria > Bacillota > Clostridia > Oscillospirales > CAG-272 > UBA1740. The sequence continues at coordinate 6,951 of JAFVQL010000038.1, forward strand.
GCGATGCCGAGAATGATGACCTGCACGAGCAGAGCAAGCAGAGAAAAGACGCCGATATTGCCGAGCATTTCCATCGAAAAGGTGGCGTTTTTGAAGGTGTAAATGCTGAGGCAGGGGGTGCAGATATAGAGAAGGATCTTCGAGAGCGAGGGCATCGTATCCTCGCTCACCATGTTTTTCTTTTTCAGAACATAGCCGGGAACGGCGGCTGCCAAAAGAATGGCAACGGCACCCAGAGCAACAAGAAAGGTTTTCATAGATCAGAACCTCACACGGATGATATCTTTGTAGGGAATGGAGGTCACCGAGATCTCGGATGCGCGCTTTTTGAAAACGACGTCCTCAATCAAAACCTCTACGTCATCGGCAAACATATCGTCCGCCGCATTTTGATAGAAATCGGAAAAATAGCTTTCGTAATCCTTGACGCCGAAGGCGTTCTCCTCGGTCTCGCTCTTATAGATATAGCAAACGCCGTGCGCGTAGGTCACCTTTTTGAATTCGCCGGGCTCCATGGCTCCCAGCGCCTCGGTGATGCTTTCGCCGTTTTCCGAGATAAAGCGCTTCGTATAGGATGCGCTGTCCGAAAGGTAATAGAGTGCTTCGCTTCCCTCGGGAGCGGCGTCGTAATACTTTTTCATCTCGTCCTTAAAGAAGGGAAGGCGCGGATTTTTGCTCGCGATCTCCGCATCCATTTTTTCGATCAGAGCGTTTCGCTTCTCGGTCTCCTCTGCACGCAGAGGGCGGGTGGCGTATGCGCCGCTCCCGTCAAGCTCGATCGTTTTGTTTCCGTCCGCATCCACGTTATAGATATAGGTGCTTTCGGTGCGGATGAAGAAGAGATGCGCGGCGGTGTAGTTTTCCGAAAGATAGGCGTTGCAGTCATCCAGTCGAGCGGTAACGTTCGCGCCGCCGACACCGTAGAACAGCGACTGCGCCACGGATGCCTTATAGAGCAGAAGTGCGATGTCCGAAAGATCGGAGTAGGTATAGCCGTATGCGGCGATCATTTCGTTAAAGGCGGCCTTATCGCCGCTCGCACGGTAGGTAAGAAGCTCCTCTGCCGCGTTTTTTGCCGCCGCCTTCGCTTCCTTTTTCTCCTTGGCGGTTGCCGCGCTGTCAAAGAGAGCGGCAGACACCAGAACGCGCGCGATATATTCCTTCGTGCCTTCCTCTAAAAGTGCGCCGTAGGTTTTATCGCTTCCCTCGGGCTTCGTTTCCCAAAGCGTCTCGCTTTCCGTGATCCCCTGTGCGGTGAGGGAGCGGCAGAAGTTGAATTTATAGTTGCTCGCAAGGTAGGAATACGCCGCCTTGTCGGCGATCGCCCCGCCGTAACGCGCGTAGGTTTTGGCGTTCGTCAGCATAACCGCCGATGCGAGCACGACGCCGACTACGGTCAGCGCCGCTATAAAGACGATCAGAAAGTTTCTCAAAAAATGCGAGCGCACGGGCGCAGAGTTTGCATTTTTCATTGGGGTGTGAGTCCTCCTTGGGTTTCGTTTTTGCTTGCCCTGCAGTAAAGAAGCAGGATCTTTAACGCCTCGTCCTCGCCCTTTTGCCCCTTGGCAAGACGGTAAGTGACCGTCGGTGTGGGTGCGCCGCGCAGCATAAGCCCGGGCACCTTTTCAAATACCTCGGACCAAGCGGCGAGATCGGGCATTTCGGGGGAGAAGATCAAGCGGCCGTCCTTTTGCTCGGTGCGGCGGATGCGGCATTTCTCCGAAAGTGCGCGCAGAAGCGAGAGCTTCGTCAGCGCAACGACCTCCTTCGGTGGCTCGCCGAAGCGATCGGTAAATTCGTCGATGATATCCATGCGATCCTCCTCCGTGGCGATCAGAGAGATCTTTTTGTACATTTCCATGCGCGCCGCCGAGGATGCGATATAACGGTCGCTTATGTGCGCGCCGAGCGGGAAATCCACGGTTGCCTCGAAGGGCGGCACGGGCGTTTTGCCCTGCTCCTCAAGGACCGCCTCGGAAAGCAGGCGCACGTACAGCTCGTAGCCGACGCCGTCGATATATCCGTGCTGCTCCGCGCCGAGCAGATTGCCCGCGCCGCGGATCTCAAGGTCGCGAAGCGCGATCTGGAAGCCCGCGCCGAATTCGGCGTAGGCGCGGATGGTGGAGAGTCGCTTTTCGGCAACCTCGGAGAGCACTTTGCCGGGGCGGTAGGTAAAATAGGCGTATGCCTGGCGGCATCCGCGCCCCACGCGGCCGCGGATTTGATGGAGCTGGGCAAGGCCCATGCGGTCGGCGTTCTCGATGATCAGCGTATTGGCACTCGGCAGATCGATGCCGGTTTCGATGATCGTGGTGCAAACGAGAAGGTCGATCTCGCCGCGCACGAGCATTTGCCAGATGTCCTCGAGCTCTTCCTTTTCCATTTGTCCGTGCGCGTAAGCAATGCGCGCCTCGGGAAATTCCTTCATCAGCTTGCCTGAAAGAAGGTCGATGTTTTCCACACGGTTATAAAGGTACAAAACCTGACCGCCGCGCAAAAATTCTCGGCGGATGGCGTCTCGGATGACAACGTCGTCATGCTCCAAAACGTAGGTCTGCACGGGGCGGCGATCCACGGGTGCTTCGTCCAAAATAGACATATCCGCAATGCCGTTCATCGCCATGTTCAGCGTGCGGGGAATGGGTGTGGCGGTCAAGGTCAGGGTGTCCACGTTTGCCGCCATCTTGCGTAGCTTTTCCTTTTGCGCCACGCCGAAGCGCTGCTCCTCGTCGATAACGAGAAGGCCGAGATCCTTAAATTCGAGTTTCTTTGAAAGCAGCTTATGCGTGCCGATCAAAATATCGGTCTCACCGCGCTTGACGCGACGGAGTATAGCTTCCTCTTGCTTCGGGGTGCAGAAGCGCGAGAGCATCTCCACCTGCACGGGGTAGCCGCGCATACGCGAAAGTGCGGTTTGATAGTGCTGAAGGGCGAGAATGGTGGTGGGAACGAGGATGGCGACCTGCTTGCCGCCGAGGATCGCCTTGAAGGCGGCACGAAGCGCGACCTCGGTCTTTCCAAAGCCAACGTCACCGCAAAGCAGGCGGTTCATCGGCACGGGCTTTTGCATATCCGCCTTGATCTCCTCGATGGCGCGCATCTGGCAGGGGGTCGGCTCGTATTCAAAGGCAGAGGCAAACTCGTCCTCCATATCCGAATCGGGCGGGAAGGCGAAGCCGGGGGTGCGCTGCCTGCGCGCGTAAAGCTCCACCAGATCCTTGGCAATATCCTTGGCGGCGCTCTTGGCGCGCGCCTTCGTGCGCGACCAGTCCGTTCCGCCCATCGTCGAGAGCTTGACCTTGCCGTCCTTATCCCTTGCGCCGATGTATTTTCCGATCATTTCGAGGCGGTCGCAGGGAACGAAAAGCTTATCCGTGCCTGCGTAGCGGATCGTGATATAATCTCTCGTCACGCCCATGGCGGTCACGGTCTGAATGCCCTCAAAGAGGCCGATACCGTAATTTGCGTGCACGACGTAGTCGCCGGGAGAAAGATCTGCATGCGAAAGCAGTCTTTGCCCTGCGCCGCCCGCCTTTCTTAAAATCCTCTGGCGGCGGCGGTTTGCCATCACGGCGCGGCCGAGATCCTTGTGCATGGAGAGCACGGCGATCTTCGGCATTAGAAGATCAAATCCCTCTTCCAAGGGATCTACCGTAATGTATATTCCTGCATTTTGTAAAGAATTGTAGTCAATATCCTCTTTTTCGTAGAGAGGAATTGCGGCAATATCATCCGAGGCGAGCGAGTCCTTCAGCGACTGTGCGCCGGCTTTGTTTTCGCAAACGATAAGCGTGCGGTAGAGAGATTTGCGGAAGGTCATAAGATCCTCTCGCAGCATAGCGCCGTTATCTCCGTACGCCACGGTGCGGCGCGAGCGGAAGCCGAAAAGACCGCCGAGACGGCCGTTAATACCGCCTGAGAAGGGGTTGAGATGCAACGGCACAGCACCCAAAAGAAAGGCGTCGAGATCCGCTCTCGTGCCCGCGAAGCGGGCGGCCCTCTCGCTCGTCAGTCCAAGGGAAAGAAGCGCGGTGCGCTCGTCCTCAAGGTGAGACGAGAAGCGCTTGATATTTTCATCTGCCGCCGCCGTGCCGAGCAGGCAAACGAGGGGGCGATGCGTGTCTTCAAAATAAGAGAAAAGCGTGGCGGGCGTTTCGTAGATCAAGCCGAGAAAACGGTCACGAAAGGGGAGCGCAAGATCGCTTTTCGCGGCGGCAAGCTCGCTTTCGAGCCTTGCACCGATCTCGGGATCCTTTGCGTTCTTTTTAAGCTTTTCAAGCGTCTTGACGATCAGCGCGCGCGCCTCCTTCGTGACGGGAACCTCCGCCGCGGGAAGGATCTGCAAGGTGGGGCAGGGCGCACTCACGCGCTGCGTTTCGGGATCGAAGCTCTCCATGCGGTCGATCTCGTCACCGAAAAATTCAATACGAACGGGGGGCGCTTCCACGTCGGCATAGACGTCTAAAATACCGCCGCGGCGCGCGTACTGTCCCGCGCTTTCCACCATATCCACGGCGGTGAAGCCGAGGTCGGAAAGCTTTTTTTGCAGAAGGTCGGGCGAGATCTCGTCACCGACGGAAAGCGAGACCGAGCAAGAAAGAAGCTGCGCCTTCGGCATCGTGTAAAGCAGGGCGGCGGCGGGCGTGGTCACAATGGCATCCACCGTGCCGTGGCAAAGCTCGGACAAGACCGAAAGCCTCTCACGCTCTGTGTCGTGGGAGGCGGAAATGCTATGAAAGACAAGGTCGCGGGATTTGAACACGCGCACGGAAAGTGCCGCACGGGAGAGAAGCCCCGCGATCCTTTCCGCGGCGTCCTCGTTTTCCGCGAAGAGAAGCACGGGCGCGCCCGAAAGCGCACGGCCGTCCTTCACGATCTCGACGGTAAAGGCATCGCTCGCGCCGCCCTGCAGACCATTTACCACCAAGGGCAAGGGCTTTTCTGCGCGGAGCTGCTCACCGAGCGAGATCAGGACGCTTTTATATTCACGGTCGCACCGTATGAGCTCTGTAATTCGCATAGATCAGTGAGAGAAGCGACACATGGCCGTCTCGATTTCGCCGCGCACGCAGAGAACGGATGCATCGTAAACGGCGGGCAGAATGTCGAAAAACGCCTGATTTTCCGCCTCGGGCATTTTGCCGAGCACCCAGCTTGCAAGATCGGTATCGGGCGAGGGTTTTTCGCCGACGCCGAGCTTGATGCGCGGAAATTCCTGGCTTCCAAGCTCCGCGATGATGCTCTTTAAGCCGTTGTGTCCACCCGCAGAGCCCTTGCGGCGAATGCGAAGCCTGCCGGGGGCAAGGCTGATGTCATCCGCCAAAACGAGCACGCGCTCGGGCGGGATCTTATAGAAGCTTGCCGCCTCGGCGATCGCCGCGCCCGAAAGGTTCATAAAGGTCTGCGGCTTCATCAGAATGCCGCGCTTTTCGCCGATCGTCACCTCACAGATGAGGGCGCGATACTTTGCGCGGTCGATCTTCGCGCCGAGCCTTTCGGCAATAAAATCCACTGCGGCAAAACCGACGTTGTGGCGTGTCCTTTCGTATTCCTTGCCGGGGTTTCCGAGTCCGGCGATGATAAATTCGATCGGAGCGGAAGCCGCGGGCTTTTTACTCTCGATCTTTTTAAACAAATCAAAAATATCCATTATGCAAACAATTGTTTTCTTTTATTCGTTTATTCGTTATCCAAAGCGGCGACCCAAAGGGCAGAGCTTGCATCGGATGGCATAGCAAATCCGCCTCTCGGAGAAAGCGTGACGGAACCGATCTTCGGTCCGTCCGGCAGACAGGAGCGCTTGAACTGCTGGGAGAAGAAGCGGCGAAGGAAGATCTTAAGATAGCCCTTGATCGTTTCCTTGTCGTAGCTGCCCTTGAAGCTCTCGGCAGCAAGACGAAGGATCTTGTCGGGCGAGAAGCGGTTTCTCACGAGGTGATAGAGAAAATAATCGTGCAGCTCGTAAGGGCCGACGATGCTTTCCGTGCATTGCACGATCTCGCCGTCCTTCGGGGGGAGAAGCTCGGGGCTGACGGGGGTTGCAAGCACGTCGCGCAGGATCTCTGCCTCCGCCTTGCCGCCCTTTTTCTCCGCCTCGTCTGCAAGATAGGAAACGAGGTGGCGCATCAGCGTTTTGGGTACGGCCACGTTGGGCGCGTACATGGACATGTGGTCGCCGTTATAGGTAGCGAAGCCGAGCGCAAGCTCGGAAAGGTCACCCGTGCCGATAACGAGGCCGCCCTCCGCGTTGGCAACGTCCATGAGGATCTGCGTGCGCTCGCGTGCCTGTGCGTTCTCATAGACCACGTTGCGATCGTCCTCGCTGTGCCCGATGTCCTTAAAATGCACGCGCACGGCGGCGGTGATATCTACGGTGCGAAGGGTAACGCCGAGGGCTTCGCAGAGCTTTTCCGCGTTGCCTTTGGTTCTTTCGGTCGTGCCGAAGCCGGGCATGGTGATCGCGATGATATCGGCGCGCTTCATGCCGATGCGATCGGCGGCGCGCACGGCGACGAGAAGCGCAAGGGTGGAGTCAAGACCGCCGGAAACGCCGATCACGCCGCTTTTTGCATAGGCTCTTTCAAAGCGGGCAGCGAGGCCGCGGGTCTGAATTTCAAGAATTTCGGCAAAGCGCTCGCATCTTGCCGCCTCGCTCTCGGGCAAGAAGGAGAGCCTTCTCGGCGGATGCGTGATGCGCGTTTCTTCCACGGGGAGCGAGAAATGCACCTCGGTCTCTTCCGCGTGCGTGCTTCGCGCGCTTGCAAGACGGCTTTGTGCAAGTGCGACGTCCACCTCGCGGCAGAGAAGCGCACCGTCTGCAAACGGGTCGCTTTCGGTGACGATGCGGCCGCCGAAGGCGATCAGCGAATGCGCGGCAAAGATCAGATCCGTGCCGCTCTCGCCCGCGCCCGCGTTCGCGCTCACGAGAATGCGATCGGGGGATGCCGCCGCCATACGGGTGCGGCGCAAAGCAAGGCTTCCCGCCGCGGCGTGCTCTGCGGTCGGCAGAGAAAGAAGGGTGGCACCGCCGTTATAGTGCGCCGCGCCGTTTGTGCAAACCGCCAAGCGAAGGGCGGGCAGGGTGTCGCAGACAAAGAGAAGATCCGTGCCGCAAAGCACCTCTTTGCCGGCGTAAGGGATCTTTCGCGTCGCGCCGTGCCAAGCGCAGAAGATACGGTCCTCGGCAAGCGCGTCACCGCGGGCAAGCTCTGCCTTCGGCACGATGCCGAGAAGCTCTCCGCCGTACACAACGGCGGCTGCGTTATAAAGCCGCCCCTCTACGGCAACGGGAAGTCCCACGACCGAAACGAGCGAAAGCGCCGCGGTCTCTTTCATAAAGCGCGCGAGGGCGCTTTCCGCCGAGGCGATCAGCGCCTCGGAAAAATAGAGGTCGCCAAGGCAAGCCCCCGTCAGCGTCAGCGCGGGAAGTGTGAGAAGCCTTGCGCCGTCCTCTGCGGCATTTTTTGCGGCGGCGATCGCCGCGTCACAGTTATAAGAAAGGTCTGCCACCCGTCCCTTCGGGGTAACGGCGGCAACTCTTATCAGTCCGTGCTTCATAAAACAGCCTCCGAAATCAGTGTTTGTCTTCCGCCCCGTCTCCCTTGACGAGGATCAGCTCCTTCGCATAGGGGAGCGACTCGATGGCGCGGCAAAGCGCGTGCCATTCGTCGAGCTTGTGGTGGCGGCGTGCGTAGTATATATTGATCAGAACCTCGTAATTCAAGGTCACGGTGCGAAGCTGGTTGAAGGAGGAGGGAAGGAGCTGGATGATGTTGTGCCAAGCCGCCTTGTCCTTTGTTTCGTTGAAGCGCACGCGCTCGGATTCGAGAAACGCGATCAGCGCATCCAGAGCGGCAAGCCCCTCCTCGGTCAGATGATCGTGCGAGAACATATCGCGCGTGAAGGGGAGCGACTGGATCTTATGCATCGTGGAGCAGGAGTTTGCCACGGTGCCGACCTTGTAGGTATCAAATTCCTTCCACCAGTAAAGCGGTGCGTTGATATCGATGGAAACGATGATCTGGCGCAAAAATTTGCGGTGGTCGCTGCCCGCCTTCGCAAGACGGTGCGCGAGCGAAAGATCGTTTTCTCCGAGGATAAAATTGCCCTTTTCGTCATAGGTGCTGTCCATGCGCGCCCAGCTGTTCATCGGGTTTCTCGCGCCGCGGATGGCGTTCTCCATATTCATGACAGAGATCTTTTCGGTCTGTAACATAACCCCTCCAAAATACTATATAAAATCTTTACCTTTTATTTTAGCATATTCCTATAAAAAAGTCAATCACCCGAAAAAGAAAAATAAAAACGAAAAAAGCAAAAAAACGAACACGATCGAAACAGAAAAATCAAAACCGATACAATTCCCGATATTTGTTTTTTTCTTGAAAATAGAGATAAATGACAACTATAATTTGCAAAACAAAGCAAAAACGCGGCGATCGGAAGAAAAATCTCGTTTTAAAAAACGGAAAAACAAAGGCAAAAACTGAAGAGGCGGACACGATTTTTGCTTTTTTCTTTTCGGCACAAAGACGCAAAATTTCCGTTTTGTCTTGCAAATGCCGCCGCCGTGTGCTACAATATTATCAGAAAAACGCAGAGCGGCGGCGGCCGCTCGGGAGGATAGCTATGCAGTACGATTTGCAAAGGGCCTCGGTCCTGAAAAGAATTGCGGCCTTCATTTTTGATGCGATGATGATCATGATCGCCTTTTCTCTGTTTGCCACGCTTTTTTCGTGGGTGACGGGGTACAATAAATATTCAAGGGAATACGATGCCATAAAGCTCTCTTACGAGCAGGAATACGGCATCACGATGGATATCGGAGCAGAGGAATACGAGGCGCTTTCCGCCGAGGAAAAGGCGAAATACGAGGCGGCGGATGCCGCGATCAAAAAAGACGAGCGCGCTCTGCATGCTTACGGTATGATGTTCAATCTCTCCATTCTGATCTCGGTGCTGGGACTTCTTTTTTCCTTCCTTCTTCTTGAATTTATCCTTCCGCTTCTGCTCGGAAACGGGCAAACGGTCGGCAAAAAAATGTTCGGCATCGGGGTGATGCAGTACAACGGCGTGAAGCTTTCGGGCGCGGCGCTTTTCGTCCGCGCGATCCTCGTCAAATACACGGTGGAGACCATGATCCCCGTGCTGATCCTTCTCTCCGTGCTGATGGGCACGGCGGGACCGATCCCCGTGATGCTTGCGCTTGCCGTTCCGATCCTGCAGATCGCTCTGCTTGCCACCACGAAAAGCCGCCTCGTTTTGCACGACGTGATCTCCTCAACGGTGGCTGTGGATCTTGCGAGCCAGATGATCTTTCCTACGAACGAGGACCGCATCGAATACGAAAAAAAGGTCGCGGCAGAGCGGGCGAAGGAGCAAAAATACTTCTGAATCGGTTAGCTTTAAGAAAAAATCGGCGAAGTATAGGGGAAAATCCGCACTTCCAAACCTTATGTGTTCGACTCTCTTAAGGCTATACAAAGAGGGCACTCCGAAGGGGATTTTCGGAGTGCTTTTTCGTTCCTTTTATAAAATGAATAAGACCGAGTTTTTTCATAAAGAGCGATTTTAAGTACACTTGGCACAAATGACAGTGCACCGCGATGAATTTTGTTTATAATGCCGAAATTTTGCACATATTTTTTCTTTTTGAGAAAAAAGCACCTTGCTTTTCTTTTATTAATAAGTTAAAATATAATTATATTAGACGTACGTGCGGAAGGCATCTTCGCACGATGGAGGCTTGAATGAAAGTTGAACTGAAAAATCTTACTAAAATTTTCCCCTCTCGCAACAAAAAGGCAGGCGGCGAGGTGGTTGCGGTCAATGATTTTAACTTCACCATCCCGGACGGAAAGCTCGTGGGCCTTCTCGGTCCGTCGGGCTGCGGAAAGAGCACGACGCTTTATATGATCAGCGGTCTGCAGAAGCCCACGTCGGGACAGATCTTCTTCGGTGACGAGGACGTGACGGAGCTGACGCCCGAGAACCGCGGCATCGGTCTCGTGTTCCAAAACTATGCGCTGTATCCGCACATGACCGTGAAGCAGAATATTCTTTTTCCCTTGCAGAATCTGCGCGGCGAGGACAAGCTTCCCAAGGAAGAAATGCTTGAGCGCGCCTATCGCGTGGCAAAGCTCGTGCAGATCGACGAGCTGATGGACAGAAAGCCCAGCGAGCTTTCGGGCGGTCAGCAGCAGAGAGTTGCGATCGCGCGCGCCCTTGTGAAAATGCCGCGCGTGCTTCTTTTGGACGAGCCGCTTTCCAACCTTGATGCGCGCCTGCGCTTGCAGACGCGAGAGGAGATCCGCAGAATCCAGAAGGAGACCGGGATCACCACCATTTTCGTAACGCACGACCAGGAGGAGGCAATGTCGATCTCCGACGTCATCGTGGTCATGAAGCTCGGCGTCGTTCAGCAGACGGGCAAGCCCCAGCAGATATACGACGATCCCTGCAATCTCTTCGTTGCCAAATTCCTCGGCACGCCGCCCATCAACGTATTTAACGGCGAGGTGAAGGGCGAGGTGCTTTATATCGGCGGCGCGGCGGTGCTTTCCGTGCCCGGGGTAGAGGATAAGGCGGTCTTTGTCGGCATCCGCCCCGAGGGCTTTATTCCCGACGAGGCCGGCGGGCTTCTTTGCGAGGTCTCGGGCGTTGACGTCATGGGACGCGACGTGAGCATCGTTTCAAAGCATAAAGAGATGCTGACCCCCTCCGTGCGCTCCATCGTGGATGCGGATTACACGCTCGCCGAGGGGCAGAGAGAGGTCCGTTATGCGCTGAAGCCGCATAAGGTCTTCCTCTTTGATAAGACCACCGAGGAAAGAATTTATTTCGGGGTGTGACGCGATGGAAGAAAAAAATACGAGCTTTTTCGCGAAGCTTTGGCACAGCGTTTCCGACTTCTTTTCGAAGCGGGTATGGCAGGGCTTCTGCGTCAATATTCTTTATAAAAAATTCGATCGCTACAAGGGCTGGATCTATCTTGCGCCCGCGATCGTGCTTCTTATGATCTTTACGGTGTGGCCGATCTTCAATACCATCCGCATGTCGCTTCTTGAGGGATATACCTCGATGAAGGCGGTGCGCGGCGTGGAATTTGAATTCGGTATCGGAAACTTCACCCGCGTTCTGAAATATAAGGGCTTTATCAACTGCTTGAAGAATACGGTGCTTCTCACGGTGCTGACCGTGCCGATCTCCACCTTCCTTGCGCTTTTGATCGCCGTGTGCTTAAACTCCATCAAGTGGTTTTCGAGAGCCTTGCAGACGATCTTCTTCCTTCCGTACGTAACCAACTCCATCGCCATCGGCATGGTGTTCGCCGCGATGTTCAATATGATCCTCGGCGGCGGCGCGCGCCCCGACTTCGTCGGTGTCGTAAACATCGTGATCGAGGCGTTTGGCGGCGAATATATCAACTGGATGAACGCCGGATCGGAATACTGGGCCAACATTTTCGTCATGACGGTATATATCGTCTGGAACGCGCTGCCCTTCAAGATCCTGATCCTTCTCGGCGGTCTTCAGTCGGTCAATAAGCAGTATTACGAGGCTGCCAAGGTGGATGCAACGCCGCGCCGGCGTGTGTTCACGAGGATCACGATCCCGCTTCTTTCCCCGATGCTTGCCTACGTTATCATCACGGGCTTTATCGGCGGCTTCAAGGAATATTCCTCGATCGTCGGCGTATTCGGTGACAGCATGGGTCCCGCGGGCAATCACTACGCGCTGGATACCATGGTCGGCTTTATCTACCGTGCGATCGGTAACCAAGAGGGAACCGCCTCGGCGGCGGCACTCATTCTTTTTGCTATCATATTGGTGGTCACGATGGTGAACCTCTACGTGAGCAAAAAGAAAACGCATTATTAAGGGGGTGGCGAGATGAAAGCAACGAACAAAGCGACGGCCTCATCCTCTCCCAAGGTGATGCGCGAAAGAGATATGGAAAAGGTTTCCAAGGCGCAAAAAGCCGTCAAGATCGGCGTGCAGGTCGCGCTCTATCTTTTCCTCGGTATCATGGCACTGATCGTGCTTTTCCCGTTCTACTGGATGCTCGTTTCCTCGGTGAAGACCATGCCGGAATACAGCCAGTCGATCCCGACGATCATTCCGCACGAATGGGATTTCCAAAACTACGTAGAGGTCTTCCAAAACGAGGATCTTCTGCTTGGACAGCTGTTTGCAAACACGCTGTTTGTCGGCGTGGTGTCCACGGTGATCTCGCTCGTGATCACGGTGCTCTCCGCCTTTGCCTTTGCGCGGCTTGAATTCAAGGGCAAAAATCTTTTGTTTGCCGCCTTGCTTGCCACGATGATGATCCCCGGCGAGCTTTTCACGATCACAAACTTCCAGACGGTGCATACCTTCGGCTGGATGAATACCTTTACGGTTCTGATCGTGCCCTTCCTCGTCAGCGTTTTCTACATATACCTTTTAAAGCAGAATTTCCAGCAGGTGCCAAACGAATTGTATCTGGCCGCAAAGGTGGACGGAACGACGGATCTGAAATACCTTTGGAAGGTCATGATCCCGCTGGCACTCCCCACGCTGATCTCCATCACCATTCTCAAGATGATGGGCTCGTGGAACTCCTATATGTGGCCTCGCCTCGTTGCCAACGACGAAGCACACAGGCTGATCACCAACGGTCTTCGCACGGCGTTCACCTCGGCGGACGGCGTGACCGACGTGCCGCTCCAGATGGCGGCGGTCGCTGTGGTGTCCGCGCCGCTTTTCCTCGTATTCGTATTCCTTCGTAAATATATTATGAAGGGCGTTTCCAGAAGCGGTATCAAGGGTTAAGATATAAAAAATAAATACGAAAAAACAAAAAAGGAAAAAGAAACCATGAAACGAATTCTTTCCACACTTCTTCTCCTCGCGATCCTCACGGTAACCGTGCTGGGCACGCTCACCTCCTGCGGCGGTGGCGGTGGCGGTACCGGTGGCGGGGTTTCGCCCGATTTCGAGATGCCTGCGGGCGGCTTTGATACCACCACACCCGTGACCATTACCTTCTATCACTCGATGGGACAGGGCCTGCGCGAGATCCTTGACGATGCGATCGCAGACTTCAATAAGATCTATCCCAACATCAAGGTAGAGCATCAGTCCTTCGGTGACTACGACGGCGTGCGCGACCAGGTGAAGCAGGAGATCCTCGTCGGCGATCAGCCGCACCTTGCATACTGCTATCCCGACCACGTGGCGCTCTATAACGATGCAAACGCCGTGCAGACGCTCGATATCTTCATGAACGACGCAACCTACGGCTACACCGAGGAGCAGCTTAAGGACTTCGTTGCGGGCTGGCTTGCAGAGGGTGCCGCCTTCGGTGACAACAAGATGTATTCACTTCCTCTTTCCAAGTCCACCGAGGTGCTTTACTACAACAAGACCTATTTTGAGAAGAACAATCTGAAGGTTCCCACCACCTGGGACGAGATGGAGGCGGTTTGCCGCCAGATCAAGGCCATGGAAGGCGATAAGTGCATTCCTCTCGGCTATGATTCCGAATCCAACTGGTTTATCACCATGTGCGAGCAGTATAATTCTCCTTATACCTCCGCAACCGGTGAAAACTTCCTTTTTGACAATGAAACGAACCGCGCGTTCGTAGAGAGATTCCGCACTTGGTATCAGGAAAAGCTCGTGACCACCAAGGCGCTCAACAGTAATTCCTACACGTCTAACCTCTTTACGGGCAGTGCGACCGGAAACGCGGCAGGCACGCGCTCCTATATGTGTATCGGCTCTACGGGCGGTACGGTATACCAGCAACCCAAGCAGACCGACGGCGTTTACGAGTTTGAGGTAGGCGTGGCACAGATCCCGCGGATCGATCCTTCCAAGCCCAAGGTTATTTCCCAGGGCCCCTCGATCTGCCTCTTCAAGAAGGACAATCCCCAAGAGGTTCTTGCTTCTTGGCTGTTCGCAAAGTTCCTTACGACGGATATCAACTTCCAGGCGGGCGTTTCCATGAACAACGGCTACTGCCCCGTCATCAAGTCCGTGATCGAGAACGCCGAGTATAAGGCATGGCTGGATACGGCGGGCACCTCGAACCTTCAGGCATACGGCGTGAAGGCAGCGCTTGAGCATGCGGATTCCTACTATGCATCTCCCGCCTTCCTCGGCTCCTCCATTGCGCGCGATCAGGTTGGTCTTCTTCTGTCCAAGTGCCTCTCCGAGACCGCGGCAAAGGATATCTCCGCCTTTATCAAGAAGGCCTTTGAGGATGCGGTGGAAGAGTGCAAGTACCAGTCCGGTCAGTGATCTTCAAACAGAAAACGGTAGGATAAAAATATGAAAAAGAATTCACTTCGCATTTTATCCCTGCTTCTCCTTCTTTGCGTGGCGCTCTCCGTGCTGGCGTCCTGCTCTCTCGGCTGTACGACCCATAAGGACGATAACCGAGACGGCATCTGCGACACCTGCTCGAAGGAGATCCCCGCGTGCGAAAAATGCACGGATACCGATAGAAACGGCGTTTGCGACCTTTGCTTCCGCGCGGTAACGATTCCTTGCTCTATTCACAAGGATGAGCAGAGGGACGGTATCTGCGACGTATGCGCGACCGTTTTGCCCGCATGGGTGGACTACGTGGCCCAAACGAAGCTGGATATGCATTCCGCTACGCTCAAGGAAGAGGTAACGGTGAAGTATTATATCGACGGCGATACCACGCATTTTGAATCCGATACGCTCGGAACGAACGGCGTCGCCAAGGCAAGATACCTTGCAGTCAATACCCCCGAGTCCACGGGTAAGATCGAGGAATGGGGCAAGCCCGCCTCGAACTTCACGAAGGAAAAGCTTTCGAGCGCGCATTCGATCATCATCGAGGCGGACGGCTCGAGCTGGGAGCAGGACAGCAACGGCAGATACCTTCTCTGGATCTGGTATCAGCCCGCGGCGGGTGCGGAATACCGCAACCTCAATCTCGAGCTTTTGCAGGAGGGCTTCGGCCGCAGCGCCTCGGTTTCCGAGGGGCGGTACGGCTCCGCCTGCGTTGCCGCCATGGGACAGGCAAAGACCTACGGTCTGCATCTTTTCTCCGGCGAGAAGGACGAGACCTTCCCCTACGACGAGGCGATCTCGGTTTCTCTGAAGGAGCTTCGCACCAATATTGCGGCGTACGCCGGCAAGAACGTTGTGGTTGAGGGCGTCGTCGTCCGCAACAGCAACTGGGAGGTCTATATCGAAAGCTACGATGCGGCGACCGCGCGCTCGTACGGCATGCAGATCTTCTACGGTTATATTTCGGGACTGAACAACGTGCTTCTGCCCGGCAACGAGGTCCGCATCACGGGCACGGTGCAGGAGTTCTTCGGCACGTATCAGATCTCCAACCTCACCTATAAGCCTCTGCGCCCGACCGATCCCGCCAATACGGTGGTTCTTTCGAAGGGGCACACGCCGCCCTTTACCGAGATCGCTCCCAAGGATTTCCTTGCGAGTGTGACCGTTCCCGTCACCAAGACGGATGCCGAGGGCGAAAGCTACGAGGAGGATAAGATCTTCAAGAATGCAGAGCTTCTGCTTTCCTCTTCGGTTTCAATGAAGGATCTTCTCGTTACGAAGGTCTACACCACGACCAACGTCCAGAGCGACGATTACGGCGCGATGACGCTGACCTGCAAGGCGGCGGACGGCACGGTCATCTCCGTGCGTACCGAGGTTCTGCTGGATGAAAACGGCGATCTTATCACCGATCAGTATTTCTACGGCGAGACCATCGACGTGAAGGGCATCGTGGAATTCTATCAGCCGGACAGCGGCGAAGGAAAGTATCAGATCCGTGCGTACACGATGAATGATTTTGTGATCCACGGCAATTGATCCCACTTAAATTGCGTTCCTTATAAATTTATATAAACACAAAAAGAAAGGGCAAGATCATGAAAAAAGTATTTACACTTCTCCTGATGCTCGTCATGTGTCTTTCCATGCTGACCGGTTGTTTCGGCTCCGAGTGGCATAACAGCCACCAAAACGGCGGCGAGGCGGATGCGGCATTGACGGCGGCGGCCGATTTCCTTTATAGCGTTATGAAGGACAAAGAGGGCGTCGAGAACTTAAACGACTTCGACGTTGTTAAAAAGCTCGTCGTTGACGGCGTTACCTACGAGGTAACTTGGACGACGGATAACGACAAGGTAAAGATCGTTGAAAGCTCCAAGGCCAGCTATTGGACGGTGGATATCCCCACCACCAACGACGTAGCGTTCAGCTATAAGCTGACGGCCACCATCAAGGCGGCGGACGGAAAGACCATTACGAAGGAATTTAACCGCAAGGTTGGCGTGATCGGTGCAGACAACGCATTGGTCGTTGCCGATCCGCAGGAGGGC
Organism: Clostridia bacterium; assembly: GCA_017504785.1. Classification (GTDB taxonomy): domain Bacteria; phylum Bacillota; class Clostridia; order Oscillospirales; family CAG-272; genus UBA1740. The sequence goes on from JAFVQL010000038.1 coordinate 23,315, forward strand.
GTTGACTATAAGCTCTTCATCGTGCAGTATACCGCACGCAAGGTCCTTTTCCTGAAGGGCGCAACCCAGAACAACGAAAACAAGTACATCCTCGGCGGTGACGCAAAGGATGGCGCGATCTTCCGCGTTGAAAAGGCAGACGGCGGCGTGAAGATCTATACCGAGATCGACGGCGCGAAGATGTATCTCTCCGCTTCCATTACGCTCATCGAGGACGGCAAGACGAGCAAATATCTCGGCTTCTCCGCGGATAAGCCCTCCGTATTCTACTACAAGCAGAACGTAGGCGCATGGTTCACCATGATCGATAACGCCGAGTTCGTGATCGGTACGTACAGCACCTACGAGACCGCATCTCTTTCCGAAGGCAAGTTTATGACCGAGGAAGCGGTTGCAAAGAAGGAGCAGTTCGCAGTTTCCTTCATGACCAAGGCAAGCGCGGATACCTACGTTCCTCCCGTATTTGAGGAACCCGACGAGCCTGCCGACGGATCGACCTTGACCATCAAGGAAGCGATCGATCTCGGCAATACCTTTGCAAAGAACGGCTATTCCGTCGGTAAGTTCGTTGTGACCGGTACCGTAAAGCAGATCCAGAGCGACGTCTACGGTAACGTTGTGATCACCGACGGCACGAACGATCTTCTGGTCTACGGTATGTACGATCCCGCAGGCAAGAGATTTGATAAGATGGCAACCAAGCCCAAGGAGGGTGACGTGATCACCGTGAAGGGTATCATCGGTATGTACGATGCGCCCCAGATGAAGAACGGTACGCTCACCAAGATCAACGATACCGAGCTTGGCGGCGGCTCCGCGGAAGACGGCCTTATCCTGAATATGCTGGGCTCGATCACCCGCGTTGAGCGAACCGATGAAAAGACCGTGCATAAGGCAAACGGCATCACCTATACCAATGACAGAGGCGAGTCCAAAACGCCCAACTATAATAACACCGGCTCGAATGCGGCAAGAGCGTATAAGAGCTCCACGATCACGATCAGCGCAGATAAGGCGTTCAGAAAGATCGTATTCACGCTGGACGATTATTCGAACGGCGAATATCTGAAGGGCTTTGACGGCATGACGGTTGCAGGCGCGACCATCACTCGCAATAACGATACGGTAACGATCGTTCTCGCCGAGGCGAAGACCTCCTTCACCACCGCGGCTCTGCTTGCACAGGTTCGTATCAAGGAGATCGCGGTATACGAGGAAGCCGGCGACGTTGGCGGTGAGCAGCCCGGCGAAGGTGACGAGAGCGGCATGACGCTCGTGACCGCACCCGAGGCAGGCGTTGGCTACTATCTGCGCTTGACGCAGGGCACTCTCAACAAGACCCTTTACATCAACGGTGCTACGGCAAATAAAGAGTGGTATCTTGCAACCGTTGAGGATCCCGCACAGGCAGTGCTTGTATATCTGGAAGCGGTTGACGGCGTTAGCGGCGCTTTCAGAATGTACTTCACGAAGGATAACGCGAAGACCTATATCCGCGTTTATGAGCGCGATGCGTCGAGTAAGTCCGGCTCTCTGGAGCTTGTGACGAGCGCACCCGAGGAGTACTTCACCTTTAACAGCGAGCTGAAGACTCTTATGTATACCAAGGGAGAAAACTCCTACATTCTTAATACCTATAACGATTTTGATACGTTCTGCGTATCTCATATCTCCAAGGCTCCGATCAACTTCGTTTCCGGTCTCTATCAGAAGGCAGAGTCCGGCGAGCCCGTAGCACCTCACGAGCATGCGTACGTGCCTACCGTCGTAGCACCCACCTGCACCGAGGCGGGCTACACCGAGCATAAGTGCGCGTGCGGCGACTCCTACAAGGATACCTACACGGATGCGCTCGGCCATAAGGACGAGAACGGCGATAAGGTTTGCGACGGCTGCGGCATCGACAGAGAGCTTTACGGCGTTGTAGACGCTCCCGTTGTCGGCGCACCCTATTTCTTGGGTCTCGTTCAGCAAAAGCTTGGCTATAACCTTTACTTCAGCGGCAAGACGGCTGACAAGGATTACTACCTTGCAACCGAAAAGTCCGCAGTCGTTGCCGACACGAGAGTATTCCTCGAGGCGGTGGACGGCGTGGAGGGCGCGTACAGACTGTATTTTGAGACCGAAGCGGGCGGTAAGATCTATATTCGCGTTTACGAGCGCGATGCTGCCGGCAAGAAGGGAAGCCTCGAACTTGTCAGCACCGTGCCCGCAGAGTACTTCACCTACGATAAGGATCTGAAGACGCTCGTGCATACGGCAGGTGAAAATGCGTACTACATCGGTACCTACAACACCTTTAACACGCTTTCCGTATCTCACGTTTCCTTCGCTTCCACGAGCTTCGTGGCAAGCTTCTATGTAAAGAACGTGACCGCACACCACGCTTACACGGTGACCGAGGTAGTAGAGCCCACCTGCACCGAAAAGGGCTATTCGGTATATACCTGTGCGTGCGGCGACTCCTACAAGGCGGATTTCACGGATACCATTCCTCACGTTGACTATAACGACGATAAATTCTGTGACGAGTGCGGCGCAGACGTTCGTATTTACGACGTTCTGATCGGCAATCCCACGGTAGGCACGCCGTATTACATCGGTATCTTCCAGGGTAACCTTGATAAGGTGCTTTACTTCAACGGCAGCGTTGGCAACAAGGATTACTATCTTGCAACCGTTGAGATCCCTCTTCAGGCACAGACGCTCTATCTCGAAGAAGTTAACGAGCTCGGCAGAAGAATCTACTTCTACGATGAGGACGGCACGAAGACCTACATCCGCATTTACGAGCGCGATGCAGAGGGCAAGAAGGGAAGCCTTGAGCTGACCGCGAAGATCCCCGTTGAGTACTTCGTATTCGATAAGGATCTGAACACTCTCGTTTATAAGGCTGCAAGCGGCAACGCTTACTACCTTGGCACTTACAGCAACTTTAACACCCTTTCCGTTTCCCATATCGATTATGCAACCAAGGAAGGCAACTTCGTAGCAAGACTGTATACGATCGGTGCAAAGCCGCACGAGCATCTTTACACCGCGCATCAGACCGTTGCTCCCAAGTGCGTTGAGCAGGGCTACGATGTGCATACCTGCCCCTGCGGATACTCCTATCAGGATAATTACACTGCCGCTCTCGGCCATATCGATGCAAACGGCGATAAGGCTTGCGACGATTGCTCCGATCCCATGTCTGCTTCCGTGGATATGAAGGGAAAGACGACGCGCACCGAATACAGCAAGGAGCAGCTTGAGCATTCTGCAAACGGCGTGACCGTTATCGTGAATAAGGCAGGCAGCTCCACGAATTGCTACGACAACACGGGCTCGTATGCCGCAAGACTCTATACGAAAATGACGGTTGCGATCACCGGTACGGCTTTGATCGATAAGATCGTGATCAAGATGGATAATATGAACAACGGTCAGTACGTCGTCGGCTTTGACGATATGTCCTTGGATGGCTACGTTCTGTACCGCGCGGACGATACGCTTACGATCGTATTCTCCGAGCCTGCGCTCTCCTTCGTATCTCTTCCTCTTGGCAGTCAGGTGCGCGTAAACAGCGTAGAGGTGTTCTATCTTGACCGTGCACACGAGCACGTTTACACGAGCCAGGTGGTTGGCGCGTCCTGTGCAGATAAGGGCTATACGCTTCATACCTGCGAGTGCGGCAACGTTTATAAGGATACGTGGGTAGATACTCTTCCGCACGTAGACGAGAACGAAGATAACGTTTGCGACAATGCATGCGGCGTATTTATCGGTACTCCCGTTGCACCGGGTGCTGTTGCTCCCGTTGCGGGCGTGGCGTATAAGCTTGTGATCCATCAGGGTAAGCTCGGTAAGCTCTTGTACGTTTCCGGCGTGAAGAGTGGTCATTACGGCTCAACGGTAGAGAGCGCGACCGGTGATGCAAACGTTTATATCGAAGCAACCCCCGACGGCTTCTACATGTATTGCATCGTTAAGGGCGTTAAGACCTACATCAATATGGTAGTAAGCGGCGAGTACGTAAATATCAGCTTTGATGCTGAGGCATCCACCGTTTATACCTACGATGCAGATCTGAAGAGCGCCGTGGCAACCGTGAACAATAAGAAGTACGTCTTCGGTATCGAGGCGGGCAATACTTATAAAACCTACGGACCTATTCTCGCAAGCGCAGACGGCTACGTTCTGAACTTCGTTGCTTCGACCGTTGCGGATTCCGAGGCTCCTGCAAATGTTGCAGTATTGGATCTTGGTACGGGCGCAAATCAGCTTTCCTTCTCTACGACGGAACAGGTTTACGCAGCGAACGGTCTTACGTTGAAAAACCAGAAGGGGGCTTCGTCCACCAATTGCCGTGATGCCAAGGATAAAGGTGATTCGGCCATCCGTTTGTATCAGAACTCGACCTGTGTAATCGAATCCACGGTTGCTTTTAATAAGCTTGTTTTGACGACGGAAAGCGCGACTCAATATAATGCCGGCATGGATAATCTGCAGGTGGAAGGTGCAACCATCGTTCGTGTAGATGACGTTATTACGGTAACCTTTACAAATGCGGTGACCTCTGTGACCTTTACTAAAGTTGCAGCACAGACGAGAATAAAGACTGTGGAAGCATATCTTGTTGCTTAAGGCTTGACCGAAAATATAAAAAAGTCTTCCCGCCGCATTTTGTGGCGGGAAGATGTTTCTAGTTGAAAATTTAAATGAAGTGTTTGCCTTTTTAATATCAAAATCGGCATAGGAAAGTATTTTTACTATGAAAAAAATATCAGTAAAGCTTCTTGCGCTTCTGCTTGCGCTCCTTTTGGCGCTTTCGCTTTGCGCCTGCGACATGGGCGGCGGTTCGCCGCCTCTCGCACAGAGCTTCTCCATTCTGGACGGCGACAGCATTGAGGTGGCGCTTGACGGCGAGTACAGACTCCGCACGAATCTTTTAGAGGAAGAATTAAAGTCGGTCAAGTGGACGGTGTCGGGCGACTGCGTTATGGTGACCGAGGAAGGATACATTCTCGGCATCCGCGTTGGCACGGCAACCGTGCGCGGCGAGATCGCGGGGCATTCGGATAGCGTGCAGGTGCGCGTTGTGGAAAAGAAGGCGTCCGAGCCGACCTCCGCAAGCGGCGCATCCGCGAGCTTCGACCCTTACGAGAGAATGACGGCGGCGGCGTTCTACGAAAATTATACGCCTGCCGACAGCCATTGGGACGCATATTGGCGCACCTTCCATAATTTTATGTCAGGCACGCTGGAAACGCCCGATCAGGCGCCCGTGCTCTCGGCGTACAGACCGACGGCAGACGGAAGGTATATAAGAAACACCGATATGCTCTATTCCGAGGGCGGCAAGGCGTACACCGTTACGGATGCTTACGGCGAAGCGGTCTTCACCGTGTATGAATACGGCGCGTATATCACGCTCGAGGAGATAGCGGCGTACGTTTTCGCCTTTGGCGACGTTCCCGAAAATTACGATGCCGATAAGGACGCAAATCCCAAGGGAAGCCCTTGGGGCGAGTATCTGCGCGCAAATCATTCCTATTTTTCGGGGGATACGGATCGGTTTCCCTACGAGCCCGTGCTTCCCAATATTTCGGGCTGCGGCGGTACGCTCTATTACTACGAGATCGATATCGGAACGACCGGAACAGATTGCGATCCCAAATATCCGAGCACACTTTATAATAACGGCAATCAGATCACGCGCGGTGCGGCACGCATCGTGTACGGCAAGCAGGATCTGAACGGCAACGGCATTTACGAGCGCGGCGAGCATCACGTTTTCTATACCTATAATCACTACAACGATTTTCAGGAGTATTTGAATTACTTTGGCGGCTGGGGCGAGACGTTCGGCAATATTACCGGCGGCGGCTCGATATCGAGCAAATACGACTATAATCCCACCGATTATATAGAGGTGGCGTTCACCTCACTCTCCTCGCACGGAAATGCGGCGGCGATGATCTTCGTGCTTCCGCCTGCGTATCTGAAGCGTGCGGAGATTTTTTGAAAAGCAAGCTCTTATTTTTGAAAAATACAAAAAAACAACCAAAAATACAAGCTCCGTCTTTGTTTATTCCATCACGGAACAAGGGCGGGGCTTCTTGCTTTCTTCTTTTGAAAAAGGAAAAACGCCGTCTAAAGACGGCGTTTTCTTGTTAATTCAATTCGTTTTTGAGCGCTTCAAAAACCTGCATATCCGTGCGTACGGCGATCAGAGGCGTGATGGAAATATAGCCGTCGAAAAGCGTGAGCACGTCGGTCTCGGGATCGGTATCCGTCACCGCGGCGGGTGTGCCCACCTGCTCGTAGGTCACCGTGTCGATACGGCGAAATTCATCGGTATAGTAGATCCCGCCCTGCCTTGTGATGCGAAAGCCCTTCGGGTCTTTTGGCAGATTGACGTTGTACCAGCCGTGGCGTGAAAGCAGATCGTTTTTCTTAAAATATTCGTAAAGGCGGGGAAGCGATGCGATCGCGGGCGAAAAATCGTCCGGTGCGGTGGAAAGCGCGATCCCCTTGATGCCGAGCCTCGCCGCCTCGAAAACCGCACCCGCCGTCCCGGAGTAAACGAGATCTGCTCCGAGATTGAAGCCGCGGTTGATGCCCGAGAGCACGAGATCGAATTTTTCCTTCAATCCCAGCACGGCAAAGCGCACGCAGTCCGCCGGGGTGGAGTCCATGGAGTAGCACCGCGCGCCCTCGGCGATCGAAGTCTCACGGATCTCGATCGGCCTTGTGAAATCGATCGCGTGGCTTTTTCCGCTTTGCTCCGTCTTGGGCGCAACCACCACGATCTCGTCGGCAATGGATCTCGCAAATGCCACGAGGTGCGAAAGCACGGGTGCGTTGATACCGTCGTCATTCGTAATCAGAATTTTCATATCCAGCCGGTGTTCGTCTCCTTATATTCCTTAAGCAGTGCATCGGCTTCCGAGATCAGAGCGCGCATTTCTGCCTTGGAATACACGGTCGCGCCGCTGGCACAGGCGTGTCCGCCGCCGTGATATTTCGTTGCAAGATCGTGCACCTCGACGAAGCGGGAGCGAAGGCGCACGCGCGTTTTTCCGTCGTCGCCGTCAATAAAGGCAAGCCAGATCAAGGAGCCCTTGATGGAATCCAGATAAGAAACCGAGGCGCTGGCATCCTCGCTCGAAAGCCCAAATTTTTTCTTCATCCGCTTCGTGACGTGCAGATAAACCACGCCGTTTTCGGTCATCTTCATCTTTTTATAAACGGCGGCTTGGAAGCGGAAGTTGTGCAGCTCCTTCATGTAGAGATTGGCATAAAGGTGCTCGGTGTCAACGCCGATATCGAGCAGCATGCCTGCAAGGCGCAAGGTGTTTCCCGAAACGTCGCGGTAGCGGAAGCGCCCCGAATCGGTCACCATGCCCGCATAAAGATAGGTGGCTGCCTCGGTGTCGATCTTCAGCTTGTCGCGGAAGGTGTCGTAAAAGTGCGCGATCATCTCGCAGCAGGAGGAGCGCTCCTCCTCGATCCAGGCGGCGTTGCCGTAGGGCTTATCGTCGATGTGATGGTCGATCTTCACGATCTCACGGCAGAGAGCAAACTTTTTGTTGGAGATGCGGTCGGTCGTCCCCGTATCCACAACGACGGCGAGCGCGTCCTTATAAAACGCATCCTCGACCGTGGCGTCCTCGCCGCCGAGAAAGGCGAGATAATCCGAGTGGTCCGCATTGATAAGGCGGATATCCTTCTCGGGATACGAGAGCTTCAGAATGCGCTGAAGTCCCTTCGATGAGCCGACAGCGTCACCGTCCGGGCGGAAGTGCCGAAAGATAATAATTTTGTCATATTCCTCGATTTTGTCAATAATTCTTTGCATTTTGACATTATTCATTGCAAATACCTCTGTTAACTTCGTCAAGATCTTTAAGAAGTGCCATTGCATCCTCGCGCGATTTCAGGGTTGCGCCGCTGGCTTTTTTGTGTCCGCCGCCGCCCCATTTGACGGCAACGGGATTGATGTTATGTAGGGAAGAGCGGATCTCGCAGAGCACGCCCTCGTCGGTTTCCGTGAAGTTTACCCACGTGTCGATGCCGCGGATGTCACTCATGGTGTTGACCATGCCGCGCGAGATCGTGAAGGTATCCGCGCCCGTGGCGGCCGCCTCCTCCTTGGTGGTGTATATGTAAGCAACGCCCGCCTCTGTCACCTGTATCTTCGATACGAAGTGCGCCCGAAGCTTGACGTTTTCGAGATCGTCCGAATAAAGATTTTTATAGATATCCTGCGTGGAAAAGGGCGTCCTTAAAAGGAAGGAAGCGAGGGCAAAGGTCTGTGCGTTCGTGCTGTCGTAGCGGAAGCGCCCCGAATCGGTCACCATACCGGTGTAGAGCGCCTTTGCCGCCTGCGGCGGAACGCGAAGGCCGCATTCTTTTGCCATTGCGGCGATCATACCCGCACAGCTTTCAAAGCGCGTGTCGATCACCTCGGTGTCGCAGATCTTCTCGCAGAAGATATGATGATCGATGCGCGCACTTGCCTTGGCGGTCGCGTAGCGGTCATCGGAGATGAGAGCCTTTGCCGACGTATCCAGCACGATGGCGAGCGCATCCCGATAGGCAAGGTCCTCCACCGTGTCCATTTCCTTATCCCCCGCAATGAAGGCGTAGCGCCGATTCATATCTCCCACGGCGAGGATCTCCTTTTCGGGGAAATTTTCTTTCAGTATATGATAAAGCCCGATCTGCGCGCCGAGCGCATCTCCGTCGGGATTCTGATGGCGGTGCAAAATAATGCGCTCGTGCGCCTTTATCTGCGTTAAAATGCTTTCAAACATACTGCCTCCGTGTGTGCCCTGTGGGCGCTTTCTTTTCTATCATTTTACCATACTGCGAAGAAAAAATCAAGATACGGGACCTAAAAGCCGCGCTTTTTATTCCTTTTTATCGTCTTGGCTTCGCTTCGTTTTTTCTTTGCTCTTTTTCTTCGCCATGCCCTCGCGCGGTAAAAAATGCAGGATATCCTTTATTTTTGTATTTTTTTAGGCTTTAAAATGCAGGATTTGAAGTTCATCTTGCAAAAAATGCGAAAAATTCGCGAATTTTAAGAAACATATTGACTTTTTTGCAATTTTAGTGTATAATATATGTACCATTTTTTATTTTAAAGAAGGAGAAATTTTACTATGCGTGCATTTTTTGGAAAAGTTCTTACGCTTGCACTGGCCGCTGTGATGGCGCTCTTCGCGCTGACCTCTTGCGGCGGAAAGGGTGGCGAAACCTCGTATACCTTCGCTACCGGCGGCTCTACGGGCACTTACTATGGATTTACTACGGCAGTTGCCGGCGTTCTTACCGATAAGGTAGAGGGCGCGAAGTTCACCGCAGTCACCTCCGGTGGCTCGAAGGCCAATATCGAGGCGATCGACGACGGTGACGCACAGTACGGTATCGTACAGAATGACGTTATGCTGAACGCTTACAACGGCGTGAACAATTTTAAAGACAACCAGATTCGTTCCTTCTCGGTTGTCGGCACGGTATATCCCGAGGTTTGCCAGCTCATTGCCTCCAAGGCTTCGGGCATTCAGTCCGTTGCGGATCTTGCGGGCAAGAGAGTTTCCGTGGGTGACGTTGGATCGGGCGTTGTAACGAACGCAGAGCAGATCCTCGCCGCAGCAGGTCTCACCTTCGATGATATCCAGGTGCAGAACCTCGGCGTTGGCCCCTCCGCAGACGCGATCAAGTCCGGTAATTTGGATGCGTTCTTCTTTACCGCAGGTATTCCCACCACGGCGATCACCGAGCTGGATACCTCCAATACGGAGATGGTCGTTGTTTCTCTGACCGATGCAGAGATCGAGTCTCTCACGACGCAGTATCCTCACTACGTGCGCGCCGAGATCACCAACGAGCATTATCCCAAGTCGATCGCGGCAGGTGCGCCCGCCGTTACCATTGCCGTAAAGGCAACCTACATTGCGGATGCAAGCCTCAGCGAGGATGCCGTTTACGCAATGACGAAGGCGCTTTGGGAGAACCGCGATGCGATCGCAGCGGCACACAATACCGGTAAGGCAATGGAAATCAAGACCGCGCTTCTGGGTATCGGTGCAGCTCCCGTTCACGCAGGCGCTATGCGCTACTACGAGGAGTACCTCACTTCCTATAATCAGCAGAACGGCACGAGCCTTTCCTTTGCTGATTTCTACGGCTATACGAAATAAACGAAACGCTTTATAGCGCTTAAGACCGCGAAAAGATCCCGATCTCGGTCGGGATCTTTTCCTTATGCTTTTCACTTTACGCAAGGAGGACCCGTTTTTGCAAAATCATTCTTCTAAAATCAAAACCGCCGAAGAGATCATGAAGGAGGTGGACCGCGAGTCCAACGTCCGTGTTTTCGACGGCTGGCGCGCGCCCGCTTTGCGCTATGCGAAGATCCTTGCCGCGCTCTTCATGATGGCACTTTCCTTGGTCTTCACGATACCGGGCGAGCTTTCCAAGCCCCTTTTCGTGGGGATCATTCTCGTTTTCGTGTATCTGACCTTCCCGCTGTATAAAAAGCAGACCAAGATCAAGAATTTCATTCCTTGGTACGATTTTCTGCTGATCGGTCTCGTCATTTGCACCTATCTTTATCCCGTCGTTCGCCGCGATTACCTCGTTGAGATCGGTAAGCGCATCGGAACGCTCGAGATCGTGATCGCTTTGGTGGCGATCGCGCTTCTGATCGAGGCATGCCGCCGTGCGGTCGGTATCCCGATCCTCTTCGTTGCGGGCGGCTTCGCCGTATACGCCTTTATCTATCTTGCGAAGAACCCGAAAACAATGATCAGAAACTTCTGCTACGAGATGTTCTTCAATGCGAGCGGCGGTATCTTTTCCACGCCGATCGACGTATGCGTGAATTTCATTATTCTCTTTATCATTCTCGGCGCGTTCCTTGAAAAGACGGGCATCGGCCAGTTCTTCGTGGATCTTGCGAACTCGATCGCCGGCGCTTCCGCAGGCGGACCTGCCAAGGTAGCGGTTATCTCCTCTGCTTTGGAGGGTATGTATTCGGGAAGCTCCGTGGCGAACACCGTGGGCAGCGGCAGCGTGACGATTCCCGTCATGAAGAAGACCGGCTATAAGCCCGAGTTTGCCGCCGCGGTGGAGGCGGCTGCTTCCACGGGCGGACAGATCATGCCCCCCATCATGGGTGCGGCGGCGTTTTTGATGGCGGAGATCACGGGTATTCCGTACGCCACGATCGCCATTGCCGCCATTCTTCCCGCATTGCTGTACTTCGCGGGCATTTTCATCATGGTGCATCTCGAGGCGAAAAAGCGCGGTCTGCGCGGCCTTCCAAAGGAGACGCTTCCGAAATTCTTTAAGCTGCTTCTTTCCAAGGGCTATCTTCTGCTTCCCGTCGTCGTGCTCGTTATCTGCATGAATTATTTTCCCTCGGGCATGAGCGCATGCTATGCGATCCTCTGCGCCCTGACCGTCAACCTCTTCGATCCGCACCTTTCAAAGGCGCGCTTCGGCGGCTCGTATAAGACGAAGGAGGCGCGCATCGGTCTTTTGCGTGCGATCGGTCTGCCTCTGATCCCCGTTTTGATCCTCGCTTCGTACTACGTTTTGAACGCTGTCGGCGTGATCACGCCCTTCTGGCACGGAAAATTCGTGTTTCTTGCCATGGCGGCGGCAACGGTGTGCAGTGCCTTCACGCGCGGCGCGCCCTTGAACCTTGAGACTACGCTTTCCGCCTTTGAGGGCGGTATCACGAACTCCGTCGGCGTTTCGGTTGCCTGCGCGATCGCGGGCATCATCTCCGGCGTGGTAACGCTCACCGCGCTCGGCGCTACGCTGGTGACCACCATCGTGCCCATCGCAAAGCAGAGCGTTCTTCTCGCGCTCTTCCTCACGATGCTTGCCTGCATCGTGCTGGGTATGGGTGTGCCGACCACGGCGAACTACATCATTATGGCAACCACCACCGCGCCCATTCTCGTCGAGATGGGAATTCCGATCTTGGCGGCGCACATGTTCGTTTTCTATTTCGGCATCGTGGCGGATATCACGCCCCCCGTTGCGCTCGCGGCATACGCCGGCTCTGCGATCGCGGACTCCAATCCGCTTCGCACGGGTATCAACGCAACGAAGCTTGCCATCACCGCGTTTATCATTCCGTATATCTTCGCTCTGAATCCCTCGCTGCTTTTGGTCTGCGCGGGATACGAGGCAAAGCTTTTCAAGGTGCTTCAGATCCTTGCCACCTCGCTGATCGGATGCTCTTCGCTTTCCGCGGCGCTGGAGGGCTTCCTCGTTCATAAGAACAAGATCTGGGAAACGGCGCTTTTCGCCATTGGCGGCCTCCTGATGATCATGCCCGACGGATTGACTGACCTTATCGGTATCGTGCTGATCGCGCTCGCGGTCCTGTCGCATTTCTTTTTTGACCGCGTGATAAACAAAAAAGCAAGCCCCGAGGCTTAACGTGACGTCTTTAAGGACGATCACGATAAGCTATGATTGCCCTATGGGTAAGTTATCGTTGGGCAATGCCAAGTTATGCTAAAATCATAAAGGGAGCCGCTTCATTTGGAAGCAACTCCAAGAAAAAAGGTAGAGGCACTAAAAACAGTACCTCTACCTTTTTGTTTGGGGTTAGCCGTAAGAGAGCCGAACACATAAGGTTTGGAAGTGCGGATTTTCCCCTATACTTCGCCGATTTTTTCTTAAATATCCGCATATTTTTCAAAAAAATTGGCTCGTCTATGAAAAAATCCGCTACTTCGAAACTGCTTTGCACCATACGGCAAATAAATTTCCGGTTGATTTTGTCGGATTTTGACGAAATCAAGTGCTGACTTTATTAGGAGAAATACGGCAAAAACGGCGGAAAGTTATCGCCGTAGGGCTTGTGTCTTCGACTCTCTTACGGCTAGCAGCCCCTTTCGTTTTTACGGATAAGCGCGGCCTTCACCGCTTTGAACGAGGCATTTTTTCTCTCCTTGACAAATAAAAAAAGCGCGCAAAAACATAGAGAAAAAACGGCGAAAAAAATGGTTTTTTTTGTGCAAAATACCTCTTGCTTTTATCCGCACTTTAAATTATAATATTGTCATTACTTTTTAAGGACGGACAGGATAAATGCCAAAGATCATCAAGGATGCAAAAGAAACCATTTTAAAAGAAGCCCGCGCGTTGCTTGCGGAAAACGGCGCTTCCAAGCTGAACATGCGTGCACTCGCAGAAAGCGCAGGCGTTGCCGCGGGTACTTTATATAACTATTTTCCTTCCAAAGAGGACCTTATCCTCGAGGTCGTGCGCGAGGACTTTGCGAAAGCGCTCGATGCCGTGGAGAAAAAGCTTCCCGCCGCGCCCAATGCCACCGCGGGAATCGAAATGATATTCAACGCGATCGGTGCTTATCGCGAAAAGTACGCCTTTCTTTGGAGCACCATCCGCGCCTCCAAGAAATTTGCGGAAAAGCTGCCGAGCTTTCGCAGAGAAATGATCCGGCAGATCGGCGATCGCGTTTATATTCTCGGCATGCGCTTCGGTTTTCTTTTCGATCCGACGGTCGTGCCCTTTATTTCCGAGGTGCTTTGGGCAGGCGGCATGTACCCCTACGCGCAATTCTCCTTTTTTGCCCCCTGCTTAAAGCGCATCGTTGGCGAAACGGAGCGTTCCTAAAAGCGCGCGGCGCACCGATACGGCAAAGCCAAGCAAAAACGATAAAAAGCACGGGGCGGCTTCATTTATAGCCGTAAGAGAGCCGAACACACAAGCCCTACGGCGATAACTTTCCGCCGTTTTTGCCGTATTTCTCCTAATAAAGTCAGCACTTGACTTCGTCAAAATCCGACAAAATCAACCGGAAATTTATTTGCCGTATGGTGCGAAGCAGTTTCGAAGTAGCGGATTTTTTCATAGACGAGCCAATTTTTTTGAGAAATATGCGGATATTTAAGAAAAAATCGGCGAAGTATAG
>JAFVQL010000039.1 GCA_017504785.1 Clostridia bacterium
ATGAAGTTATCGATAAAGAATTCCACCGACGAAGAGCGGTCATTCGTCGTGAAGGTTATTAACAGCGGCATAGCGAGGTTTATCAACACCAAAGCCACCAACAACGCGATCGTTGCGATTTTTGACAGCGTGTATAAGTTTTTCATTTTGCGCTCCTTTCCTTGTTATGGTGAAGCTAAACTATGTTTATTTTCATATATTATGTAGGTACCGACGGCGAATTTATCGCACATCAATACCGTTTTCCCTATATCCAAAAAATCAAAACGCCATATACCGCAATCGCTTCATATCGCCCCTCCCGCTTGCGGGAGGGGTTGGGGTGGGCAGTCAGCGATATGCGAAATCCCGCGCACCCGAACAAAACCAAGGGCGAAATTTAATAAAGATGTGAAAATCCGCAAGGCGGATTTTTTCCTTAACATTCCGCCAAAGGCGGAATATATCACATCCGCGAAGCGGATATATCACGTTGCGAAGTAACATATCACTCTCGCGAAGCGAGAATATCACTCGCCGCAGGCGACTGCACCTTCTTCCCGGGAATATCAAGCACAAAATACTCCCCCTGATTGACTCCCCAAGTTCCGCCCTCAACGCTCATCTCTCCCTCTTCGGGAACCGTGATGATGACGTCCTCGGTGCAGGAGTTGACGAATCGCGCGCGGAAATCGGGGAAGGATTTCGCGTAGGTCACGCTTGCGCCCTCGTCGGGGCAGGTGGTGAGTATGTAATCGGGGTCGATCAGGTCGTGAACGGCTACGTCCGCCTCGTCCTCTGCCTGACCGTGGTGCGGCCACTTGAAGAGGTCGGGCTTTGCGATCTTGTCGCCGTAAAGCGCGACCATTCGGTCAAACCCCTCGTCGGTCATAAAGCGCGTACGCTTGGGGCTGTCGCCCGTGAAGACGAGCTTTTTGCCGCCGTGGCGGATGATTAACCAGATCGAGGAGATGTTCACAACGTACATCTGCACCTTGCGGAAAAAGACGTCCTCGGTGCAAAAATACTTCGTTGCGATCTTACGGAGCAGCTCGGGCGCTGCCCAATCGGTATCCGCGGGCAGAATTTCGATCTCCGTGCCGCCGAAATTGTAGAAAAAGGTCTTTTTGCAATCGGAATAGAACGGAATCACCGTCACTTCCGCATTCGGATGAAAGTCGCGGACGACCTCCATTATCTCCCTTGTAAACTCGCGCGAAACGTGGATCATACCCTCGGGCAGAGCGTTGACGGGCGGCATAATGATGCGGTCGATTGCGAATCGAGGATCGCGCACGACGTTTTCAAGCGGCGCGCCGACGTGATCGACGTGGAAATGCGAGATTATCCAATCGAAATGCAACACCTCGACCCCCGCCGCCTCACGTAGCGCGAGCAGATGCTCAAGGCAATCGGTTCCGTATTTTCCGCCATCATGGAGCATAAAATGCCCATTCAGCGCAAAAATGAAGCCATCCGACTTCTTAATTTCGGGATGC
Organism: Clostridia bacterium; assembly: GCA_017504785.1. GTDB lineage: Bacteria > Bacillota > Clostridia > Oscillospirales > CAG-272 > UBA1740. The sequence goes on from JAFVQL010000039.1 coordinate 1,479, forward strand.
CCGATAGAGTTTATTCGTAAAACGTTGTCACACAGTGTGAAAGATGAAGGAAAGCTCATTTTTTGCTCCTTTCGGGAGGGAGATTGAGTGCAGAGTGCAGAATGCAGAGTGCAGAGTTATGGTAGCTTTTCGCTTTGCGAAAAGCATTTTATATATCTATTGGCGGGTTGCCTGAACTGTTACAAATTTGAAAAACCAAAAAAGTCTGAGCACTCTGATACGTCCCTCCCGCTTGCGGGAGGGGTTGGGGTGGGCAGTCAGCAATACGCGAAATCCCGCGCACCCGAACAACATCAAAGGCGAAATTTAATAAAGATGTGAAAATCCGCAAAGCGGATTTTTTCCTTAACTTTGCCGCAGGCAAAATATCACTCGCGTCAGCGAATATCACTTCGCCGAAGGCGAAATATCACTCTCGCGAAGCGAGAATATCACTCTCGCGAAGCGAGAATATCACTCTGCCGAAGGCAGACCTCCATCCGGCTTCGGCGGCTTAAACTCAACGCGATAAATATTTTCCTCTGTAATATCGATCCTCGGCACAATAATGCCCTGAATGCCCGCCACCGACGTCACCGCCGTCAGCGTTGCAGATGTGTAAGGGAAAAGGATCTTGAAGGTCTCAAGATGAGCCTCCTCGCGGTTTATATCGGGCGGGAGCGCGAAGATTCCCGACTGCTTGACCGTGATCGAGAGCTTTTCGGGCACTTCTTTATCCTCCGCCGTGATCGTTACCTCGCCGCGTGCCACTCCGGGCGCCGCGTGGCGGAGATTATAGCTGTATTTGAAGCCGAGCTTGAGCTGACCCGAGCCCTGCATATTGTTGGTGAAGCTGATGCTGTCGGCGCGGGTGGCTTTGAGTTGGATCTTTGATTGGGACATAGTGAGCTCCTATCTGTAAATGATGTAATTATCAAGAATTTTCCTCTGTCTTTGTAAAATGAATAATGAAGTCGCTTCGCTGATGAAAAATGAATAATGAATAATGGGAGGTAATTTTTCGCTACGCTCAAAATACTCAATTATTATTGAAAAATTTTCACGCTTGCGGGAAAATTTCTCCTTAATTATTCATTTTTCATTATTCATCATTCATTATTCATTACTTAAACGCAAAGCATAAACAGCCACGAAAGCAGGAACTGATTTGCGATGTTGAAGTCGAACGTCTTTTGCATCACTATCGCGTAGACGAGGGATGCGAGAGAAAACAGCATGATTATGCAGCCGAGGGTGTGGCAGGCGCGGGGCTTGACGCTGAAAAATCCGCAGATGCCCGCGACGAAGATCAGCACTCCGAGTGCGGAGGCGAAAATTCCGAGAAGGTCGAGCGCGAGAAGGCTGTTCCACGCCTGAATGACGGAGGAAACGCCCGTGAATATGTATATGAGGCTGATGCAGCCCCTGATCTGTTTATATTTGCTTTTTGCCATTTTTATTATCCCTTTTCTGTTTGTTTTATTTTACAAGTGTTTACTTTGCGTTGTAGATCGCTTCAACGATTGCCTTATCCGCTTCGGTAAGCCTTCGAAGCTCCGCTGTTCTTGCGCGGAGGGTCGAGCGCGCGGCGGTCATGTTCGTATAAAGCGCGCCCGCCGATGATACTATTGCCCTCATGCTGAATTCGGGCTCGTCGGGATCGAGCGGCGCGGGGTGATAGGCGCGTTTTGCAAACGCCGCGACCTTCGGGTCATACGCGATCATTATTGCGGGCACGCCCGCGATCGACGAAAATACGCCGCTATGAAGCCGCATTCCGATCGTGAAGGAGCATTTTTCGATGACGGAAATGATGTGACCCGCGCGCATACGCGGAAGGACGATCCCGCGCTCCGCGCGGCGGCAGAGCTTTTCGCAAAGGCTGACGTCCTCGGGCGCGAAGGGGATGAAGAGCGGGACGGCATTGCGTCTGTCGGCGATGACGCGGACGGCGGAGACCACCGTTTCGTATATCTCCTCGGGTGCGCGCGCCTTCTCGCCCCTGTTGAGGCCTTTAAGCGGACGGACGGAAACGGCGAAATACTCGCGCCCTTCGGGGAGTCTTTTCAGGATCGACTCGGGCAGCGGAAGCGGCTCGGTTGCGATCGCGGCATCCGCGGTGACGGCGATGCCCTCGGTCTCGCATTCCATTTCCTCAAGCAATTCGAGCGAATCGGGATCGCGCAGGGTGACGGCGTCGCAGTTTTCCACCGCGCTGACGGTTTCGTAAGCCGCCTCGTCGCCGATGACGGGTCCGATGCCGCCCGCGTAGATCATCACTCGCGCGCCCTGCTTCGAGGCGAGCCTTGAAAGCAGATAATAGTACCCGAGCGAGCGGTTTGAGGTGCTGTTTTGCAGCAAAGTGCCGCCGCAGAGGATAAAGAGCCTTGTTTTTGCAAGCTCTTTGGCGAGTGCGAAGACGTTATATCTTCCGATCCTCCGCACGCCATCGGGGAGCGCGCCCTTTTTGCCCGCGGGGACGGTCGGCAGAACGCCCTTCGGGAGCTCGGGAAGCGAGTCGAGCACGGCATCGAGAGTTGCGTCGTCGCCCGCGTTGCAAGCGCCGAAATAACCGCAAAGCATCACGCCGCCCCTTTCGGATGCGAGAAGATCCTGCCAGAAAGCATAGGTTTTGTCGGCAAAGATCTCTGCCGAGGCGCGGCGGGTGACATACGCCCTTCCGAACGCGCCGTAAAGTGACCGCTCGCGTTCGCCCGCGCAGAGCAAACGCTCGACGGCAAGACGCAGAGTCTCAAGATCGGTGGGAGCGCCGCCGCGGCAGGTGAAATTCGTCTCCTCGGCGCGGCGCAGATTGGTTTCGTCAAGCACGCCGTCGCAGCCCATATCCGAGCAAAGAACAACGGGCACGCCCGCCGCCATAGCCTCGAGCGCGGCGCGGGAAGATCCGACGAAAATATCGGCGCGGGCAAGCACGGCTTGCATATCGAGCACGCTTCCCGCCATTGTGACAGCTCCGGGCGACTGCGAATTGGCAAGCCTTGCCGCCTCGCGGAGCTCCCCGAGCTTCTCGCCGCCGCCAACGACGGTCAGGGTCGGCTGGGGCTCGGGGTGATCCTTGCAGATGCGCGGCATCAGCTCGCAAAGCAGAGTCGGGCAAAGCGCGGTGTCGCCGTCAAGTCTGCTTGCCGTGACGATCCGCAATCGGCGCGAGGGCTGATGCGCGGGGACATCGGTATCGACGCCGTTGGTGATGACCTCGACACTCGAGGGATCGAGCTTGTACTTTTCAACAATGAAGCTTTTGACGTCCTCGCTGACCGCAATGGTGCGTCTGCCCCAAAGGGTGAAGGCGCGGCGAGGGGGCACGGGATCGTAAAATCCGTGCGCCGTGACGGCAAAGGGCGGAAAACCGCCGCGTTTTGAAAGCATTCCGCAAATAAACTGCGGGATCCTGCCGTGCGCGTGGACGATGTCGTAGCGCCCCTCGGTTGCGATCTGCCAGATGGCTTTTGCGGATCTCGTTACGGAAAAAATATCTTTTTTATCAAGCGGCAAAACGGTGTGCTCGACCTGCGCCGAGATCAGCGCGGGGAGATAAGCTCCGCCCGCCGAAAGAATATGAACGTGATTTCCACGCCGCCGCAAAACGCGCGCAAGCGTCAGCACGTGCGTTTCCGCACCCCCAATGCCCATCCGCGTTGCAACAAGCAAAATTCTCAAGCTCACCGCCTCCTTTTTAAGTAAGTATAATTAATCATTATATATTATAACTTATTTTGGCAGGAAAATCAACAGTAATGGAAAAGTTTTCGGGAAAATTCGACAGGGTAAGGAGAAAGTTGAAGTAAAGGTCTATCAGCGAGTGCGAACAAAGCGTTCTGGGTGTCCCCTCATCACCCTCTGCGGAGGGAGCTTCTCCCAGGAGAAGCCTGGGGAACAAGGCTACGCCTTGAGTGAAATATTTCTCCTGCGGAGAAATGTGAAATTTTTGCTTCGCAAAAGTGAAATTCGCGCTTTGCGCGAATGAAATCTTTCGCTTTCAGCGAAAGGTTAAGGTAGAAATTTGCCAAGGCAAATTTCAGACCACTGACAAACGTATATTAAAAACTAACATATATCAATATGCACAAATAATTAGTAAAAAGCTATGTTCGCACTCGCAAAGCAGGGGTGAAGGGGGCAAACATACTTTTACAAATATTTTTTATAATACATAATCAATCATCCCGAAACTTTTCTCCTTCTCCGATCCGCTGTTTTTCTCCTCTCGCGATCCGTCAAAAAATTATACAAATTTCACAAGTTTGTGCAAAAGTGAGAAAGTTGACGATATTCAATTTTTTTCAAAAATCCTATTGACAAGGAGTTTTCCACAGGTAAAGTTTTCCGCTTCACCCTCAAAAAGCCTTGATTTTGCCTTGAAAAGCGATACTTTTACACAGTTACCACAAAGTTTTCCACAGACCGTGGGGAAAATAAGAAAAAAGCAGATCGCTTTTTGTCGGATATACAAAGTGCACAAAAAAGGCTGTGGAAAAGGTTGGGGCGGGTCGGATTTTTTTGAAAAACCTTTGACTTTGCGGAGTATATGTGATATAATTAAATTGAGAAAATATATTCACTCCGAAAGGAAGATAAAAATGGAAAACAACCGCTTTGAAAACATCAAAAATTATCCCGCTCCCGCTCTTCCCCGCTCGATCTTTGCGGGCGAATGGACAAACGGCCACATCCAGGGCATCGCCGTTGACACCGAGCGAAAGTACATATATTATTCCTTCACCACCGTCCTTGTCAAGGCGGATATGCAGGGAAACGTCATCGGCACCGTTGAGGGTCTGACGGGTCATCTCGGCTGCCTTGCCTTCAACGGCGGAGACAACTGCGTTTGGGGCTCGATCGAATACAAGCACGACTCGATCGGCAAGGGCATCATGGCTCGCACGGGCATCAAGATCGCCGAGGAGGACGCCTTTTACGTTGCCATTTTCAACGTTGACAAGATCGACCGCATCGGCATGGACGCCGAGGCTGACGGCATCATGACCGCCGTTTATCTCCCCGACGTTTGCGATGACTTTGACGCCGAGGGTGAGCAGGGCGCTCCCCACCGTTTTGCCTGCTCGGGCATCGACGGCGTCACCTTCTCGCCCCGTCCCGGTGAGCGTCAGGTATCGCCCTATATGCTTTACGTCGCTTACGGGATCTACAACGACGTAAACCGCGACGACAACGACCACCAGGTCATTCTTGAATACGATTGGCGCAAGATCAAGCCCTTCGCGAAGCCCCTCACCCAGGGTGAGCCCCACCACAGCGGTGCAAGATGCGAAAACAAGCTCTTCTTCTACACCGGCAACACCAACTGGGGCGTACAGAATCTTGAATACGACACCTATCTTGACGCGTGGCTCGTTGCGGTCTACAAGGGCAACAAGGAAACATTCCGCAACCCGCCCATGTTCATCATCGACCGCAAGATCGCGCCCGAGATGGGCGAGCTGAAGGGACTTTGCGGCCGCGAAGGACTCCTTCTGACCGGCGCGCCCATCGGAATCGAAGACCCCGCCACCGGCGTTTACGGCTGCGACTTCCCCCGCGGTTCGACTGGAATCGCCGCTCTCGGAAACGGCTACTATTATTTCTCATTTGACAAAAAAGTAAAGCGCGACGAGGTCAAATACTGCTCCTCCGACATCAAGCTCTGCCGATACACGGGCGAGGGGGAGA
>JAFVQL010000040.1 GCA_017504785.1 Clostridia bacterium
AGGCTGAATTTTCAGCCTCTTTTAAACTATTTCGCCCGAGCTTACCGTGCGTATCTCGCCTGTGGGGAGCTGCAATCGCAAAAAGCAATTTTCGTCCACCCCGAGGATGGTGCCGCAAAGCTTTTTTTGCCCGTCGGCATAATCGGTCACGGTGGCATCACGGCCGATAAGAGCCAAATTCTGCGAATAAAGCTCGGCTATTTTTTCGGGGGAGAGCGAAATATATTCGCCGAGCACGCGCGCGATCTCGGCCGCCAGCTCAAGCTTATCACCCTCAAAGTCAACGGCTCCGGCGCGGTCGCGTATCTCCTCGGGAAAGCCGCCGTCGGGGGCGCGGAGATTTATCCCGATCCCAACCACGATGCGCTCGATCTCCCCGCCTTCGGTGCGGGCCTCGGTGAGTATGCCGCAAACCTTTTTGCCGTCGCGCAAAAGATCGTTCACCCACTTGACCGAAAGGCCGCAAACGCCGAATCTTTCAAGCGAAAGCTTAACGGCAAGCGCCGCCGCCGCAGTGCAAAAGCCCGTGCCGCAGAGGATACGCTCGGGCGAGAGCACGATCGATTCGTAAAGCCCGCCGTCGGGCGAGAAGAAGCTTCGCCCAAGCCGCCCGCGCCCACCGCTCTGCCGATCGGCAACTATCGCCGTCAGGTGAGCGTACTCGCCCGCCATTGCCGCCTTGTTGGTTGAATCAAGCAGCTCGGAGTGGAGTATTTTTATTCCGTTTATGTTTTTTTCAGTCATTTCCATCACCCAAGGCAATTATAACCGATATTTTGCCGCCTGTCAACGCCCCGGTTGACATTGTCGCCCGCGCGTGATATAATTAATTGATAAATTTTTCGGGAGCAAACATGAACGCATACGATTTTGACAAAACGATATACGCAGGCGACAGCTCGGTCGATTTTTATCTTTTCACCCTGCGCCGCCACCCCTCGGTATTTTTGCTTTGGCCGTCGCAGATCGCGGCCTTTTTCCGCTATAAAAGCGGCAGGTGCGACAAAACGGCGATGAAGCAGGTCTTTTTCACATTCGTGAAAAGGATACCCGATATCGAGAGCGAGGTTGCGCTCTTTTGGGATAAAAAAGAGAAAAAGATATACGATTGGTACCGCGCACAGATGCGAGAGGACGACGTTATAATCTCGGCCTCGCCCGAATTTTTGCTCGGTGATATCTGCAAAAGGCTCGGCCTTTCGGCTCCCATCGCCTCGCGACTTGATGAAAAGAGCGGTGAGTTTTGCGGCAAAAACTGCCACGACACCGAAAAGGTGCTCCGTTTTCGCGAGCTTTACGGTGATGCAGAGATCGAAAAATTTTATTCCGATTCGCGCTCGGATACCCCGATGGCCGCGATCGCGAAGGAGGCCTTCTTTATACGTCGAGGCCGCCCCGAGCCGTGGGGCGAGATAAATTTGCTCGATCATTACGATTAAGATATTGACAAACCGATCGTAATGGTGATATAATATATCGGTAGGCCGGAGTGGCGGAACTGGCAGACGCCAGGGACTTAAAA
>JAFVQL010000041.1 GCA_017504785.1 Clostridia bacterium
AAGGTTTGGAAGTGCGGATTTTCCCCTATACTTCGCCGATTTTTTCTTAAATATCCGCATATTTCTCAAAAAAATTGGCTCGTCTATGAAAAAATCCGCTACTTCGAAACTGCTTCGCACCATACGGCAAATAAATTTTCGGTTGATTTTGTCGGATTTTGACGAAGTCAAGTGCTGACTTTACTAGGAGAAATACGGCAAAAACGGCGGAAAGTTATCGCCGTAGGGCTTGTGTCTTCGACTCTCTTACGGCTACCCTGCGCGTTCTCTGCTCGGGATGCCGCGCGGCGCGCCGAGAAACCTATTCTCCGCAGATCTTCAAACGCAAAATTCGGCTCTTTTCACAAAGCGCGGCGGCGGTGCAAGCTCTCGCGCGCCTCTTATATACAAAAAATAGTAAACCGTGTTTTTTCTCTTGACAAAAGCACCCTCGTGTGGTAAAATGAATGTTAATAAAAAACACGTTACGATAGGAGAGAATTTATGGCAACCTATTTTTCCGAGCCCTCGCATACCTTCAGCGAATATCTGCTGATCCCCGGATACACCGACGAACGCTGCATTCCTGCCAACGTTTCGCTTCGCACCCCTCTCGTTAAGTACAGAAAGGGCGAGGAGGAATGCCCCATCTGCCTCAACATTCCCATGACGAGCGCGATCATGCAGTCGGTTTCAAATGACGGGCTTGCGATCGCCCTTGCCAAGGAGGGCGGCATTTCCTTCATCTACGGCTCGCAGTCCATCGAGGACGAGGCGGCTATGGTGGCTCGCGTGAAGAACTACAAGGCGGGCTTTGTTGTCAGCGATTCGAACCTCACCCCCGAGAACACGCTCGCAGACGTTCTCGCTCTCGTTGAGGCGAACGGACACTCCACCATGGCAGTGACCGAGGACGGAAGTGCGAGCGGCAAGCTTCTCGGTATCGTGACCGGCAGAGATTACCGCGTGAGCCGCATGGAGCTCACCGAGAAGGTAAAGACCTTCATGACGCCCCTTAAAAAGCTCGTGACCGCTCCCGAGGGAACGACTCTCAAGGAAGCCAACGATATCATCTGGGAGCACAAGCTCAATTCCCTTCCCATCGTGGACAAGCAGGGCTGCTTAAAATATTTCGTATTCCGCAAGGACTATGCACAGCACAAGGAAAATCCCCAGGAGCTTCTTGACAGCAACAAGAGCTACATGGTGGGCGCGGGTATCAATACCCTTGACTACGAAAAGCGCGTTCCCGCGCTGATCGAGGCAGGCGCAGACGTGCTTTGCATCGACTCCTCCGAGGGCTACACCGTCTGGCAGAAAAAGACCTTGGATTTCATCCGCGCAAAGTACGGCAACACCGTGAAGGTGGGTGCGGGCAACGTCGTGGACCGCGAGGGCTTCCTCTTCCTTGCCGAGGCAGGCGCAGACTTTATTAAGATCGGTATCGGCGGCGGCTCGATCTGCATCACCCGTGAGCAGAAGGGTATCGGCCGCGGTCAGGCAAGCGCCGTGATCGAGGTGGCAGCCGCAAGAGACGAATACTTCAAGAAGACCGGCGTTTATATTCCGATCTGCTCGGACGGCGGTATCGTGCACGACTATCACATGACGCTTGCGCTCGCTATGGGTGCAGACTTCATGATGCTCGGCCGCTACTTCGCTCGCTTTGACGAGAGCCCCACGCCCAAGGTAATGGTCAACGGCCAGTACATGAAGGAATACTGGGGTGAAGGCTCCAACCGCGCGCGCAACTGGCAGAGATACGACCTTGGCGGCAAGGCAAAGCTTTCCTTCGAGGAGGGCGTTGACTCTTACGTAACCTACGCAGGTCCTCTGCACGACAACGTGGAGAAATCGCTTTACAAGGTGAAGTCCACCATGTGCAACTGCGGCGCGATCACCATTGAGGAGCTGCAGGAGAAGGCAAAGATGACGCTCGTTTCCTCTACGAGCATCGTGGAGGGCGGTTACCACGACGTAACTCTGCGCTCCGCATCTATTAAATAAAGAACGGTGGATACCTATGAACCACGTTTACGTACCGAAGGGCTACAAAAGCTCGCCCGACGTGTATCGCACGCAGAAGGCGATCTCCTTCATTAAACAAACCTTTCAGGAAAGGCTTGCGGCCGCGCTGAATCTCAAGCGCGTTTCCGCGCCCCTTTTCGTGGCGGAAAGCTCGGGCCTGAACGACAATCTTTCGGGCAAGGAGCGCCCCGTTTCCTTCGACATTCCCGCCGTGGGAACGAACGCGCAGGTCGTGCATTCTCTGGCAAAGTGGAAGCGCCTTGCGCTGAAGGAATATCATTTCTTCGTCGGAAACGGTCTTTACACCGATATGAACGCCATTCGCCGCGACGAGGAGCTGGATAATATCCACTCCATCTACGTCGATCAGTGGGACTGGGAAAAGGTGATCTCGCGCGAGGACCGCACGATCGATTACCTCGTTTCGGTCGGCCAGACGATCGTCAACGTTATCTGCGACACAAGCGATCATCTCCGCATCGACCATCCGGGCTACGGCGTTTCGCTCTCCCGCGAGATGGCAGTGATCACCACGCGCGAGCTTGAGGCGCTTTATCCCGCTCTGACCCCGAAGGAAAGAGAGGATGCCTTCCTTAAGGAAAAGAAGACCGCCATGATCCTGCAGATCGGCGTTCCGCTTTCGGACGGAAAGCCGCACGATAGCCGCGCGCCCGACTACGACGATTGGGAGCTGAATGCGGACATCATGTTCTATAACCCCGTGCTTGACAGCGCGTTCGAGATCTCCTCTATGGGTATCCGCGTGGACGAGGATTCCCTTTCGCGCCAGCTGAAGGCGGCGGGCTGCGAGGATCGGCGCGATCTTCCCTTCCATAAAATGCTTCTTGCGGGCGAGTTGCCTCTGACGATCGGCGGCGGTATCGGCCAATCCCGCCTTTGCATGCTGATGATGGGCTGTGCTCACATCGGAGAAGTGCAGTGCAGCGTTTGGGACGAAGAAACGGTCCGCATCTGCAAGGAAGCCGGAATCAAGCTTCTTTAATGTATATTTGACAATATTTATTTACAAAAACAGATTAAATGCGTAATGGGCGGTTGACTGAACTTGCAGTCAACCGCCCATTTTTATCTTTTCTTATATATCAAAAGCTCGGGATTTTCTCCGTTTTCTTCATAAGTGCACACAAGAAGGAAATCCATATTTGCGGCAATACCAAAGCATCTGCCATCTGATTCACTCTCAAGCTGACTTCCGAGGTAGGTCTGTTTATCGTCAAGAAATTTGACCCGCTCTGTGTTCGGCAGCGTATATTCCATATTGATGAATTCGCCTGACAGCACGTTCAAATTTTCTACCTTGGGCAGTCCTTCGATCTCCAAAAGCGTATTGAACTCACAAATCAGCTGCTTCTTAAATTCTTCCAGCTTTTCTTTTCCGCCGACTTCGGCATATCGCTTCCAAATATCAAGGGTATATTCACCGTCGGCATAGCACCATTTGCAGTATTCCTCGTTGAAAAGTCCGTCCTTTTCACGGCTGATATTGCAATCGTCTATCGGCATACCGCAGCACTCGCAAACGAGCTTTCTTGGCGAGCCAAGGAGCGTATTGATTGACACGTCAAACAATTTGGAAAGGAGTTTGAGCGTATCTATATTCGGTAGCGTTTCACCGTTCTCCCAGCGGGAAACCGCCTGTCTTGTCACAAATACTTTTTCGGCAAGCGCCTCTTGCGAAAGTCCTTTTTTCGTTCTGAATTCGTAAATTATATCCTTCGTTTCCATAAAATCACCGCCTTATAAATGTGTGATCCTATTATATCACAAACGATCCTAGCTTACAAGCAACTCGCTGTTGCTTTCTATTCGAAAAATTCTTATTTATCGGTGCATTATAACATAAATGAAAGCTTGATTCAATTCCTTTTTTCGTGGGAAGCAAAAAACTCGACTTGTCAAAAGTCGAGTTTTATAAGCTGTATATTTTCATCTCTATGGAAAGAGCGATCAGCCGGTTTTCTTGCTTTCCTTTTTATGCGATCATAATACAGAGAGGGAAGCATTCTGTTTGCGCCGGCCGCGAAGCCCTCGCTGTAGCGTACCTGCCATAGAGCAGGTACGCATCGATATAAATACGCTAACGCGTTCGATATGTGCTGTCGCACTCGATATGCTCACTGCGTGAGCGCGGATTTATATCATATCGAGTTTGAGCGTAGCGAAAACATATCGGATTTGCTGCAAGGCAAATATATCGAGCCGAGCAGCGAGAGGCATATCGACAAAATCAAAATAGCTTCTGTGGACACAGAAGCAGTGCTTATCAAGAAAAAAGGACGAGAAATTTTAGCAATTTCTCGTCCTTTTCCTGTCGGTAGGTATATTCAATTTCATACTGCTCTACCGCAAGCACCCCGTCAAAGATGCTTTTTTATCTCTGCGATCAGATTTTCCGAAAAATGATCAAAGCCCGCATCCGAAGGGTGCAAGCGCAGATCCGCATACAGGGTGTGCTTCGCGGGAACCAAGTTCATTCCGTCGATCACCGTAACGGCAGGCAGCGCGGCGGTTGCCTCGCGCAAGCGATCTATCACCGTAGAGAAGGCGCCGAAGGTCTTGCTTTCGTTCATGTCCTTGCGGTAGATCGGAGAAATGGCAAAAATTTTCGCTTCGGGATAGTTCTTAACGAGCATCTCGAAAAAGCCGCGCGCGGCGGCAAGGAAGCTTGCGGCATCGGTCGTAAACCAATCGTTGGTTCCGTACGCTACCGTGATGACGTCGGGCACAAAATCCGCCGCGCACGCAGCAAGCGCAGGGAAAAAGACCTCTGCTCCGATGGCCTTGTTGATCTCCTCCGCTCCCAGCGCCTCGGCAAGCCTTGCGGGGTAGCGGTTTTTGGGATACATCGCATCGTGGCCCTGCGTGATGGAATCACCGTACACGAGCAGCTTTTTTGCGGGCTTCACGGGCGTCCATTTTGCACCGTCCTCGATCGTAAGCGCAAAATCCAAGACCTCTACCGACCAAGGGAAGTAGATCGCGACCGTCTTTTCGCCCTCGCCAAGCATAAATTCCTTTTTGTGTCTGCCGAGCGGCAAGGGGATCTCTGCCAAGCTATATCCCGCAGGCATGGACTCTGCGCTAAAGTTAGAAAGACTGCCGATGTAATTGCCATTCACGCAAACGTCAAAGGCAAAGAAGCTGCGCGTGATGCGCCTTGCGACCTCGGCGGAGAGTCCGAGCGTTTTGCTGTTGGTCTTAAAAAGGAGCTTCACACCCGCCGTGCACAGTGAGTGGTCGTAGCTTATGCTTCCCCGCTCGGCATCTCTTGCAATATAGAGCGCCTCCTCGGCTTGGGTGAAACGAAAAAATCGGGGACAGCCGCCCTCTTTTACGATCCGTACCGCACCGAGCGCGATGGAGCGGAGTTGTTCTACGGTTAATTGCATGCTTTCATTTTCTCCTAAATTTTGCTGTTGTTTTCCTCTTCAAATCGCGCCGTTATATGGACTTGATGGCGAAAACAGTTTCCTCGCGGGAAGAAAACTCTGCGAGGATCGCTTCCTCGGAAAGCGCGGTCTGCCCCGCGAATACGATGACATGGATGCCTACGTGCGAAGAGTGGCCGCTGTTGGGAGGCGTGATCTCCACCTCTTGGATAGGGTAATTTTTTTCAAGGAAATCCACGAATCCCTGCACGGCGTATACCGAGGCGATCTCCACGTAGAAAACGTAGGAAACGCGGCTTAATTTATAGCGGTATTCCAGCTTTGGCAAAAGCATATTGACGAGAAGTGCCACGAGCGTTCCGAGCAGGCCGCCCTCATAGAAGCCCGCACCGAAGGAAAGGCCGATGGCCGTCGCCGCCCAAAGCCCCGCCGCCGTCGTCAAGCCGATGACCTTGCTCTTGCCGCGCACCATGATCGTGCCGACACCGAGGAAGCCGATGCCCGAGATGGTTTGCGCCGCAATGCGCGTAGCATCCTGGCCGATCCCAAGCGTGTCCACAACAAAAACGCCGATCAAAATCGTCAACGCCGCGCCGGTGCAGACGAGGATATGCGTTCGCATACCCGCAACGCGCCCGTGCTTTCCGCGCTCTGCGCCCAAAATGCCGCCGGCAAGACAGGCAAGAAGGATGCGAATGAAAACCGTAACGTAATTAAAGCTTTGTAAATATTCGATAACTTCCATTTCATTCTCCTTTTCTTATATATGACTACTTTTATTTGCTTTTTCTGTTTTTCACCCATTCGGAAACGGGGAGCTGGGAAAGGATCACCGCCGCGAAAACGATGATACAACCGAGAATCTCTCTTGCGGAAAGCCGCTCCCCCAGCACGAGCACGCCGCCGAGCACGCCGAACACGGACTCCATCGAAAGAAGCACGGATGCCACCGCGGGGTGCGCTCCCTTTTGCCCGAGGATCTGCAGGGTGTACGCAATGCCGCTCGAGCCGATACCGAGAAAGAGAATGGGCAGAGCGTTTTCAAAAATCGCCGTGGCGCTCACGCCGCGGTCAAAGATCAGGGAAAGGATGAAAGAGATCACAGCCACCGTGAAGAACTGAATGCAAGAGAGGCGCACGCCGTCACAACGCTCCACGAAGCGGTCGATCACCAAAATATGGAACGCGAAAAGAAGCGCGCAGACCAGCACCAAAAGATCCGAGGGCGCAACCGTGAAGGCCTCGCCGATGCAGAGAAAATAAAAGCCAAGCACCGCGATGCCGATGCTGATCCAAACGTGCAAGGGAGAGCGGCGGCCGAGAAATAAGCCGTAGATCGGAACGATCACCACGTAAAGCGCGGTGATGAACGCGGTCTTTCCCGCATCCGTGCCCTCGATGCCGAACTGCTGAAAAACGGTTGCAGCCGTGAGCGCAAGACCGCACAGAAGACCGCCGATCCATTCCGCGCGCGTCACGCCGATGCCCTTTTTCGAGAACAGACGGCGGCCGTCACCGCGCAAGCGATCAAACAGCATCACCACGGGAATGAGAAAGATCGCACCGATAAAGCTTCGCAGGGTGATCAGGGTGAAGGCGGGCAAAACCGCGGCAGCCTTTTGCGCCACGAAGGCAAAGCCCCAGATCGCGGCAGCCAGAAGGCACATAAAAGAGGAAAGCGTTTGTTTTTTCATATTTTTTTCGCAGAGCGTTTCCTTTTCTTTTTCCTTTAAAATAATATATATTGTATCATGCCGCCACGCCAAAGTCAAGTCAAAAGAGGATAAATCTCTCTAAATTCAAAAACGCGCCCGCCGAGACGAGATGCAAGGGGGCGGCTCTTTTTTCTCTCCCATCCCATAAAAAAGGGGGCGCGCGGCGCAAAAAGCCCCCTCGAAAAGCGCGCTCTGCGCCCCCGATTTTCGGCGGGAAAAGAAGATAAACGCAAGGCCTTACATTGAGGGCAGGATCGCCTCGCCGCTATACACGCTCTCAAAGCAGTCCGCCGCGTCTGCCACCTCGAGGCGCACGCCGAGGATCTTGATATAGCGCGCAAAGTCATAGGTATAGGTGGAAAGGGGGCGCATAAAAACGTCGTCCGTTTGTGCGGCGACCAGGATATCCTCTCCCTCGAAGCCGACGACCAAAAGCGTGTGATAATATCCCTCTCCCTCGCGCCCGAGCTGAATGACGTCCCCGATCTCCATTTCGTCTGCCGTTCTTTCCGCGCCGAACGGACCGACGCCCGCGTTGTTCACGAGAAAATCGTAAAAATACTCTACCCCCGTCCACGAGGGCGATCGATCGTCGAGGCTCTTATAATACCACCCGAAGGTGGGCGTTTCGTTCATCACGCAGGAGCCCGCGTATACGCATTGGGAAACGAAATTGGTGCAGTTTCCCCCAATGTCGCGAAAATTTCCGAACAAAGGGTTTTGAGAAAACACCCATTTTTTCGCATATAAAACCGCTCTTTCTCTCTCGTAAGGCTTCGTTACAAGCATAATACTCTCCGTTCCGCCGCCTCGAAAAGGGCGGTCGTTTTTTTCTCTTTTTATTGTATGAAAAAAAACTTAAGCGGTGCAAAAAAAAATCTTGCAATTGCGCGCGCATTGGTGTATAATGTAGAATATAAAAAACAAAAAGATAAAAAGGAGATTTTTATGGCATACGAAAAAAGACCGGAAAGCATGGAAAGAATCACGACCCCCGCGCTCGCAAACGCTTTTATCGAAGCGGAGATTGCAAACGTACAAAAGCAGGTCGGTGACAAAAAGGTACTGCTCGCCCTCTCCGGCGGTGTGGATTCCTCCGTCGTTGCGGCACTTCTGATCAAGGCGATCGGCAAGCAGCTTATCTGCGTGCACGTAAACCACGGTCTGATGCGAAAAAATGAATCCGAAAACGTGATCGAGGTTTTCAAGAACGGTCTGGATGCCAACCTAATCTACGTGGATGCAACGGATAGATTTTTGAACCTTCTTGCGGGCGTTGCCGATCCCGAAAGCAAGAGAAAGATCATCGGTAAGGAGTTCATCGAAGTATTTGCCGACGAGGCAAGAAAGCTCGAGGACGTGGAATTTTTGGCACAGGGAACGATCTATCCCGATATTCTTGAGAGCATCAAGCAGGCAGAGGGCAAGAAGGCGGTGAAGTCGCACCACAACGTGGGCGGTCTTCCCGAGGATCTCAAGTTCTCTCTGGTTGAGCCTCTGAAGTTCCTCTACAAGGACGAGGTTCGCGTTGTCGGCGAAGCGCTCGGCCTTCCCCACGCAATGGTTTACCGTCAGCCGTTCCCCGGCCCCGGCCTCGGCGTTCGTTGCCTTGGCGCGATCACGCGCGACCGTCTTGCCGCGCTCCGCGAGGCAGACGCCATTCTGCGTGACGAATTTGATAAGTGCGGCCTTGCCGAGCGCGTTTGGCAGTACTTCGTCGTTATTCCCGACATCAAGAGCGTCGGCGTAAAGGATGACAGCCGCTACGAGGGCTGGCCCGCAATTCTCCGCGCCGTAAACACCAAGGACGCCATGACCGCCTCCATCGAGCCTATCCCCTACGACGTGCTCGCCAAGATCACCGACCGCATCACGAGCGAGGTCGAGGGCATCAACCGCGTTCTCTACGACATCACGCCAAAGCCTACGGGAACGATCGAATGGGAATAAGCCTTTGGCTTATTCCCATTCGATCAACTATGATTGCCTTCGGCAAGTTATCAGTTATGATTGGCTTCGCCAAGTTATGATTGCCTGGCGGCAAGTTAAAGTTCAAGGGCAATCATATCATAACGATTGCGAAGCAATCTCATAACATTTGGCGAAGCCAAATTCATAGCTCTAAACTATTTTGCATAGCAAAATCAACTATGATTGCCTATCGGCAAGTTATGAGTTATGATACGCTTCGCGTAGTTATGATGTGCTGAGGCACAGTTTGAAGTAATAAGGCAATCATATCATAACGCTTGTGAAACAAGCTCATAACGTTTGGCAACGCCAAACTTATAACTGTAAACTTATAAATTAAAGAGGCTTATATGGCAGACAGCGTATTACGAACAAAATCCAAAGAATTTGCCAAAGACATAGTTTTTCTTTACCGAAAGTTAAAGCAAAACGGCGTTGAATCTGCTTTGATAAGCCAACTTCTTCGTTGTGGAACTTCTGTCGGTGCAAACGTTCACGAGGCCCAATACGCACAGGGAACAAAGGATTTCATCTCAAAGCTCGAAATAGCACTTAAGGAATGTAACGAAAGTGAATATTGGCTTGAGTTGCTTTACGAGACCGATTCTATTGTAGAAGCAGAATTCAAATATTTTCAAATCAAATGCATAGAACTCCGTCGCATGCTTGTTTCATCGGTTACCACATTAAAGAATAAATAAGGTTTTTAAAAATACACTTTCGAGCGAGAATAATAAACGAAGGCCGAAAAAGCCTTTATATAAGGGGACTTTCGGCACTCAGGACGGATTTTTGATACCAAACAGAATCATAAACAACGGCAGGGATGTAAAAATTCTTGCCGTTGCTTTTATTGCATTTATTTTTTTATCAACCGAACAAGATAAAAGCCCGATTTCAATACGCGAAATGAAAATTTTACGCAAAGCGGCGGCAGAGCGGATTGTAATTTTTGAAATGTTATGATATAATGGAGAAAACGAAGAACCTTTCCGAAGGAAGAAAAGGAGTGACGGATGATGCAAAAGATCAGATGCCCGAAATGCGGCGAGATCTTTCAGGTGGACGAAACGGGATACGAGCAGATCGCAAGACAGGTGCGCGACAAGGAATTTGAAAAGGAGCTGCACGCAAGAAAGGCGGAGCTTGCCGAGAAGCGCGAGCAGGAGCTTTCTCTCATCCGCATGCAAGAGGAGAAGACGCGCGCCGAGCATCTTGCCAAAAAGGATGCCGAGCTCTCCGAGAAAAATCAGAGGATCATAGAGCTGGAGGCGAAGCTTTCGGCAAGCGAGACCGAAAAGAAGCTCGCCGTGACCGATGCGCTCGAAAAGAAGAACGAGGAGCTTGCAAAAAAGCACACCGAGATCACCGCCCTGCAGGGAGAGTTAAAAAACAAGGAGATCGAGAGCCGCCTCGGCGAGCAGTCTTTGCGCGAGCAATATGAGGCAAAGCTTCGCTCCAAGGACGAGCTGATCGAATACTACAAGGATTTCAAGGCAAAGCAATCCACGAAAATGATCGGGGAAAGCCTTGAGCAGCACTGCCTTTCGCAGTTCAATTCCCTGCGGATGACGGCGTTTCCGAATGCATATTTTGAAAAGGACAACGATGCGAGAACGGGCAGCAAGGGCGACTTTATTTACCGCGAGGCAGCCGAGGACGGCACGGAATTTATCTCTATTATGTTCGAGATGAAGAACGAGGCGGATAAAACCGCCACCAAGCACAAAAACGAGGACTTCTTCAAGGAGCTTGACAAGGACCGCAACGAGAAAAAATGCGAATACGCGATCCTCGTTTCGCTTCTCGAAAGCGAAAGCGAGCTTTACAACAGCGGTATCGTTGACGTTTCCTACCGCTATCCGAAGATGTACGTCGTGCGCCCGCAGTTCTTCATCCCGATCATCACTCTGCTGCGAAACGCCGCGCTGAACTCTCTTTCCTACCGCCGCGAGCTTGCCGCCGTGAAGAATCAGCAGGTGGATATTCTGAACTTTGAGGAAAACATGAACGCCTTTAAGGAAGGCTTTGCGCGCAATTACCGCTTGGCGAGCGAGAAATTCAAAGCGGCGATCGATGAGATCGACAAAACGATCTTGCACCTGCAAAAAACCAAGGACGCCCTGCTCTCCTCGGAAAACAATCTCCGCCTTGCAAACGACAAGGCAGAGGATCTCTCCATCAAAAGACTCACCAAGAACGCCCCCGCCGTCAAGGCCATGTTCGACGCCTTGAAGGAAGGGGACGCGGAGTAAACATAAAAACCGCATAAAAAGGGATAGCGCAGATCCTTCTGCGCTACCCTTTTTCTTTTTCAAGCGTTACAGCTTTTCTCCAAATTCTATTACATCTACCGTTTTGACTATGATTATTTACAATTTGCTATATCCTTGATCACCTCGGCGGCCATGAGAAGGCCCGCAACCGAAGGAACGAAGGAAACGCTGCCGATGATCCTCTCGCCATCGGGAGAGGGAATCGGCTCTTCCCTTGAATACACGACCTTGAGGCGCTTTACCCCCTTTTTGCGAAGCTCGGCGCGCATCACGCGCGCCAGAGGGCAGACCGAGGTTTTGAAAATATCCGCAACCTCAAGCATTTCGGGGCGCAGCTTATTGCCCGTGCCGCAAGCCGAGATGATCGGCACGCCCGCGCGATCCGCCGCGGCGGCAAGCGAGAGCTTTGCACTCACGTTATCGATGCAGTCCACGATATAATCGTAGGAAGAAAAATCAAATTCTCCCTCGCACTCGGGAAGATAGAGCATTTTTTTGGTCTGCACGCGGCACGCGGGATTGACGGCGAGAATGCGCTCCCTTGCCACGTCCACCTTATCTCTGCCGACCGTGGAAAGATCCGCCACGAGCTGGCGGTTGATATTCGAGGGATCGACCGCATCCGCATCCACCACCGTGATATGGCCGACACCGCTGCGCGCGATCGCCTCAAGGCAATAGCTGCCGACGCCGCCGACGCCGAAGATCAGCACGCGCGCGCCGTAAAGCCGCGCCATTCCCTCTTCCCCGAGCAGGCGCGCGGTGCGCCCGTATAATTCTTCCCTTTTCATGGATGCATTCTCTCCCTTCGTTTTTCGGTATGGGACGGCAGCCGATGAAAACGCCCGCCCCACATCTTCTTTATTTGATTTTACCCCAAACGCGCCCGTCTGTCAATCATTTTTCGAAAACAAAAGCGCGACACGCTCATATTTTTCCATTTTTTTCACATTCAAAAAGCAACCTCAAGCATTTTTCTTTCAAAACCATTGTCAAAATATACAAAAACAGCACCCGCCTTTGCCAAAGAATATCCATTTTGCTTGACTTTCCGTCCTTTTTATGGTATATTATTTACGATGCGTGCATATATTAAAAATAATATGCAAAAAGCAGAACGAAAAAAAGAACCAACACGCCCACACGGGCGATAAACGAAAGGGAATCCTATGCCACTTTTCAAGCTGGGCAACACCCATGTTCCGCACAAAAAAAGCACCGCGGGCGCAATGCCTCTGCGTATGCCGCCCCCTGCCGAGGTGCTGATCCCCACAGTCATGCACATCGGTGCCGCCGCAAAGATCCTCGTTTCGGAGGGCGAGCCGGTGTTCGTCGGACAAAAGATCGCGGAGGCGGGCGGCTACGTCAGCGCACCGATCCACGCATCCGTTTCGGGCTACGTGAAGAAGATCGAGAGCATCATGCGCTGGGACGGGCGCGAGGTTGCTGCCATTCGCATCGTTTCGGACGGGTGCATGACACCCCACAAGGACCTTTGCGTTCCCACCGTCACGGATTTTGAAAGCTTTTCGGCTGCCGTGCGCGAGAGCGGCGCGGTCGGTCTCGGAGGCGCAGGCTTCCCCACGAGCGTGAAGCTGGACGCCCAAAAGAAGGGGCTTATAAAAACCGTCATCATCAACGGCGCGGAGTGCGAGCCTTATATCACCGCGGACACGCAGACCATGCTCCACGACGGCGCGGACATCTACGACGGCATGATGCTTTTAAAGCGCTTTATCGGCGCGAGCGAATTTTTCATCGGCATTGAAAGCAACAAGCCCGAATGCATCGCGAAGATGCGCCTGCTCTTTGCGGAGGATGAGTGCCGCGACGTTCGCGTGGTGCCACTTCCCTCTACCTATCCGCAGGGCGGCGAAAAGATCCTGATCTACAATCTCACGGGGCGCAAGGTCCCCGAGGGCAAGCTGCCCGCAGACGTCGGCTGTCTTGTTATCAACGTGACGACGCTTGCCTTCCTCGGAAAGTATTTCCGCACGGGCATGCCGCTCGTTGAAAAATGCGTGACGGTGGACGGCTCTGCCGTTTTGCACCCGAAGAACGTGATCGCGCCGATCGGAACGCCGATCGAGGCCCTGCTCGCCTTTGCGGGCGGCATTGCCGAGGATACAGGCAAGATCCTTTACGGCGGCCCGATGATGGGCATTGCGATCCATAGCGTTTCCGATCCCATACTGAAGACGACCAACGCCGTCACCGTGCTGAACACCAAGGACGCTCTCCCGAAGCCGACGACGCCCTGCATTCATTGCGGCCGCTGCGTTGCCGCCTGCCCGATGCGCCTGGATCCCACGCAGTTCTCGAAGGCCCTGCGCCTTTCGCCCGACGATATGGCGGCACTCCTCACCGAGGAAAAGCTCGGCCTTTGTATCGAATGCGGCTGCTGCTCCTACGTTTGCCCCGCGGGCAGACCGCTCGTGGAAAACAACCGCATCGCCAAGGCAAAATTCAAAACGCACCTTTCCGCCAATCCCGCCTTCACGGGAACGGCCGTCAAGAAATAAAGGAGGAAAAGAAAAATGAATAAGCTCATCGTATCCTCCTCGCCGCATATCCGCAGCTCGCTGACGACGCAGCGCATCATGATCGACGTCCTGATCGCCCTGCTCCCCGCTACGGTGGCGTCCATCGTTCTCTTCCGCCTCAAGGCGCTGTGGCTGATCCTCGTTTGCTGTATCTCGGCGCTCGCCACCGAGGCGCTCTTCCAGCTGGCGGCGAAGCGCGAGCAGACCATTACGGACGGCTCGGCACTCGTGACCGGCCTTCTGCTCGGCCTTTCCTTGCACGCAAACGTGCCGCTTTGGCAAGCGGCGGTCGGCTCGGTCTTTGCCATCGCCGTCGTCAAGCTTTGCTTCGGCGGTCTTGGAAAAAACTTTGCTAACCCCGCGATCACCGGCCGTATCTTCCTTCTGATCGCCTTTGCCGAATCGGCGGGCGGCGCATACTCGTATCAGCTGATCGAAAAGTTTAAGGGCATTTATCCGAACTACGCGACCGTGATCCCCTCGATGGCAACGCCCCTGAATAAGATCAACGACGCGGGCATCGGCTATCTTCTTTGCGAGGAATGCAAGGCGGCGGGCAAGACCTTCTGCCCCGACCTGCTGCTCGATATGTTCCTCGGCCGCGGCCTTTGCGGCGGCGCGATCGGCGAGGTCTGCTCGCTTGCGCTCCTCATCGGCTTTGCCTATCTTCTCATTCGCGGTGTGATCTCGTGGCACACGCCGACCGTCTTTATCGGCACGGTGTTCCTGCTTTCCTGGATCCTCACGGGCAACCTCGCCTACGCACTCTACCACGTGCTTGCGGGAGGCCTTCTGATCGGCGCGATCTTTATGGCGACCGACTACGTGACCACCCCCATCAATAAGCTCGGCAAGGTCGTTTTCGGCTTCGGCTGCGGCGTTATCACGGTGCTGATCCGCTTCTTCGGCGCATATCCCGAGGGCGTTTCCTTTGCGATCCTCTTTATGAATATCCTCACGCCCTATATTGAAAAATGGACGAAAGCGCGCCCGCTCGGCGCGAAGAAGAGAGGTGCGAGATGATGGAAAAGAAAACACTCTCTCTTATGAAGGGCGCGGTCGTTTTGACCGTGATCTGCATGGTGGCGGCGATCCTGCTCGGCGTCGTTAACCGCTTTGCCGCCCCCGTGATCGAAAAGGCGGAAAACGAAAAGAAGCTTGCCACGCTCTCGGTGGTGCTTCCCGATGCCAAGGGCTTTAGCGATCCCTTGGAGCTTGAGGGCGCACCCGCGACCGTCAAGACGGTCTACGAGGAGACCTCGGGGCTGGGCTACGCGATGCTCTGTGAGACAGAGACCGGCTTTGATACGCTCGCCTTCTCCATCGGCATCACCGCAGACGGAAAGATCGCAGGGCTTGCGCTCACCTCCGTTTTCTACTCGGCGGGCGATAAGGGCAAGGAAGCCGCGATCGAAAATCTCATCGACTCCTACAAGGGACAGTCCGATACGGAAAACGGCGTGATCATCTCGGGGGCAACCAAGTCCTCGAACGCCATGAAGGCCGCGATCGCCGACGCGCTGGACTATGCAAAGCAGTTAAAGGAGGGTAAGTAATTATGAAAAACAATAAGCTCTCCATTCTTCTTCGCGGTATCATTCTCGAAAATCCCGTTTTGGTGCTCGTGCTCGGCACCTGCCCGACCTTGGCACAAACGACGAGCGTGATCGGCGCAGTCGGTATGGGTATAGCCGCCACGCTGGTGCTGATCCTATCGAACGCGGTGATCTCCGCTTTAAGAAATCTGATCCCCGACACGGTGCGTATTCCCTGCTATATCGTTATCATTGCCACCTTCGTGACCGTCGTTCAGCTTTTGATGCACGCCTATCTTCCCGCGCTTTACGAGATGCTCGGCGTATATCTCGCCCTGATCGTCGTGAACTGCATCATTCTCGGCCGCGCCGAGATGTTTGCAAGAAAGAACGGCGTTCTCGACTCTGCGCTCGACGGCCTCGGCATGGGTCTTGGCTTCTTGCTTGCTCTGTTTATTATGGCGACCGTGCGCGAGGTGCTCGGCGCGGGTACCTTCGCAGGGATCGCGCTCCCCTTCTTCAAGACCTATCACATTCCGATCTTGAACCAAGCCCCCGGCGGCTTCCTCGTTTTCGGTATTCTGATCGCCGTGATGAACAAGATCAAGGAAAAGGACGGCGGCGTGAAGCGCAAGTCCTTCAGCTGTGAGGGCTGCCCCTCGGCGGCGCACTGCAAAAAGGTATCCTGCAGCGAAATGAGCGAATTCCACGCGCCTATGGCTAAGGAGGAAAACGAAAATGACGCTTAAATCCCTGATCCTCATTTTAATGAGCGGCGTTCTGGTAAATAACTACGTTCTCCAGCGCTTCCTCGGCATCTGCCCCTTCCTCGGCGTTTCCAAGAAATTTCAGCAAGCATCGGGCATGGGCATTGCGGTTACCTTCGTTATGCTCTGTGCCACCGCCGTTACCTGGCCGATCCAAACTTATCTATTGGAAAGGTTCAATCTCGGCTATTTGCAAACAATCGTTTTCATTCTCGTGATCGCGGCACTGGTGCAGTTCGTGGAGCTTGTGCTGAAAAAGGTGCTTCCCTCTCTGCATCGCTCCCTCGGCGTATATCTGCCTCTGATCACGACCAACTGTGCCGTTCTCGGCGTTACCATCAACAATATCACCGACGGCTATAATTTTCTCGAATCCATGGTTTCCTCGCTCGGCGTCGGCCTCGGCTTCCTTTTGGCGATGGTGCTTTTCGCGGGCGTTCGCTCGAAAATCGATAACACCGCGCCGCCCAAGTGCCTGCAAGGTCTGCCCGTCACGCTGATCGCCGCATCCATCGTTTCGCTTTCCTTCTACGGCTTTGCGAGCGTGGTGGAAAATCTTTTGAAGTGAGGTGGAGCGTATGATCGATATTTTAATTCCCCTCCTCGTTCTCGCGGCGGTCGGTATTTTCTGCGCCGTGCTTCTCACGCTGGCGGCAAGGTTTTTCTCGGTAGAGGAAAATGAGACCGAGGCCGCCCTGCGCGCCTGTCTGCCGGGTGCAAACTGCGGTGCTTGCGGCTTTTCGGGCTGTGACGGCTACGCAAAGGCACTGGCAAACGGCGAGGCTGAAAAAACCAATCTCTGCATCCCGGGCGGCGATAGGACCGCAGGGGAGCTTGCGGCGATCCTCGGCAAGGAGGCCGAGGACGTTGTGGAGCTCGTGGCGTACGTTGCCTGCGGCGGCACCTGCGATGCCTCGGGCCGCAAGTACGATTACCGCGGCAAGCCCTCTTGCGTGGCGGCGGCATCCGCCTTCCGCGGCGACCGCTTCTGCACCTTCGCTTGCCTCGGCTACGGAGACTGCACGCGCGTTTGCCCGAACGGTGCGATCTCCATTGAGGGCGGCATCGCAAGGATCAACCCGAAAAAATGCGTGGGCTGCGGACTTTGCTCCAAGACCTGCCCCCAGCACATCATTCACCTCGTGAAGGACACCACCCGCGTGGTCGTCAAGTGCTCCAACAAGGATAAGGGTGCCGAGGTGAGAAGGATCTGCAAGAGCGGATGCATCGGATGCGGCAAATGCGAGAGATCCTGCCCCTCGGGCGCGATCTTTGTCAAGGACAATCTCGCCGAGATCGATTATTCGAAATGCACCTCCTGCGGCCTTTGCGCCGAGGTCTGCCCCGTGCATTGCCTTGAGGAAGGAAGCTTCCTTTGCGGAAGCCGCTTCTTGCCGGAATAAAATACATGAAAAAGAAAAAAAACAATGCGCGGCGCGATCTTCTTTTGATCCTTTCGCTTCTCGCCGTCGGTCTTGTTCTCATCCTTACGGTGCGCCTCACGGCGAAGGAGGGAACGCGCGTGACGGTCAGCGTGGATAACAAGACCGTCGCGGAATATCCCCTTTCCGTGGACGGAGAATTTTCTCTGCTCGGCGGCAAAAACGTCCTCGCCATCAAGGACGGAGAGGCCTATATAAAGGAAAGCCTTTGTCCCGATCACCTTTGTGAAAGGATGGGGCGCATCCGCCAAAGCGGGGGCCGCATCGTTTGCCTGCCGCATCGGTTGACGGTGAAGGTATCCTAAAGGGCTTCCCTCAAACGGCAGAAACGGACGGAAGAAAATACACGCCGTCTAAAAAAGCGGAGAACATAGCCGTAAGAGAGTCGAACACATAGGGTTTGGAAGTGCGGATTTTCCCCTATACTTCGCCGTTTTTTTCTTAAATATCCGCAAGCTAAAAAACGCCGCTCCTTCCCTTTTCGGAGGGAGCGGCTTTCTCACAGGCAAATGGAGAAAAACGGTATAAAAAGCGAGCGGATGAAAAGGCATCTTGAGCGGCGGATAAAAAGCAAAAGCCAAACGGCTGCATCAGTAAAAAAAGAAAGGAGAACGCCATGAAAAAAACAGAGAGCGAAAAGCTACGGCGCATGACAGCGCTTTCGCTTCTTTTTGCCCTTGCCATGATCCTCTCCTTCGTGGAAAGCCGACTGCCGACCTTCATTCCGATCCCCGGCGTGAAGCTCGGGCTTTGCAACGCGGTCGTGATCTTCACGCTTTTGCGCCTGGGCGCACCCTCGGCCATCGCCGTATCTCTGCTTCGCGTACTGCTTTCGAGCATCCTTTTCGGGAACGCGGCGGCGTTTCTTTACAGCCTTGCGGGCGCGGCCCTCTCGCTTTTCGGCATGATCCTTCTCAAAAAAACGCGGCTTTTCTCCCCCGTCGGCATCAGCGTGACGGGCGGCGTGCTTCATAATATCGGCCAGCTTCTCATGGCGATGCTCGTGCTCGGCACGGCGGGCGTTTTATACTATCTGCCCGTGCTGCTCATCGCGGGCACGGTCGCAGGTGCGCTCATCGGCCTTTGTGCCGCGTACCTGTGCAAGCGACTGGATTTAAAAAACAAATAGGAATTATAAAAAAAGGAGGGGATTCGAATGGTAAAGCTGACGATCAAGGAATATCTCTCGGCACGTGGCATATCAAGATACGAATTATCCAAGCGAACCGAGATCGGATTCCAAACGATAGACCGATACTATAAAAATCGAGTCATTCGCTATGACAGCTATGTTTTAGACCGCATCTGCGAGGCTTTGGATTGCAACGTTTGCGATATTTTGACCTTTACGAAGGATAGCGAAAAGTAAAAGAATAAAAAATACGAAAAAGTGCGCCCATTTCGCAAAATGGGCGCGTTTTTTATTGACAGGGCGACCGTTTCGTGGTATGATATACTTATAAAAATGAATTTTTTCGGAGGAAACCGTCATGGGAATTGCACTGATCACGGGCGCATCGAGCGGCATCGGGCGCGAATTTGCAAAGCAGTTAAAGGAAAACTATCATATCAATGAATTTTGGTTCGTGGCAAGAAGAAGGGACCGCATGGAGGCACTCGCCGCCGAGCTTTCCGTTTCGGCGCGTATCATTTCGGCAGACCTTTGCAAGGACGAGGGCGTTATGGCTGTGCGCGAGGCTCTGGAAAGCGAAAAGCCCGAGATCTCGGTTCTGATCAACGCCGCGGGCTTCGGCCGCTTCGGCGCGCACGATCAGATCTCTGCCGAGGACACCGCGCGCATGATCGACTTGAACTGCAAGGCGCTGGTGCTGATCACGCACATGGCGCTTCCTTACATGGTCAAGGGCGGTCATATCATCGAGATGGGAAGCGGCTCGTGCTTCACGCCCCTGCCGAACTTCAACGTATACGCGGCATCCAAATCCTTCGTCCTGCACTACACGAAGGCTCTGTATTACGAGGTGAAAAAATACGGCGTGAGCGCAACGGCATTCTGCCCCGGCTGGGTGCACACCGAGTTTCTTGCCGCCGCGGGCAACGATAAAAACGTCAACCGCCCAAAGAAGACCAAGCCCTTGCTTAACGTACAGACCGTGGTGAAAGGGTGCTTAAGCGCGGCTATGAAGGGCAAGAAGATGTTTGTGACCAACTGGTTTACGAAGATGCAGCACGTGCTCTTCAAAATCCTTCCCGATGGCATTCTTTCAAGAATGTGGCTCGGCATGCAGCAGAATACAGAAACCAAGAAAGATGGATAATATGAAAACAAAGGTTTACAAAAACGAGGAAAAAGGCATTCCCGCGCGCAAAAGCTTTTCCCCCGGCGCGTTGACCGCGCCGTTGCCGCCCGCGCTCGTTACCGTTGGAGATGAGGAGGATGCGAACGTGCTGACCGTGGCATGGACGGGCATTTTAGCCACCGTGCCGCCCAAGACCTATATCTCCGTGCGCCCCTCGCGCCATTCGCACGCTTTGCTGAAAAGGACGGGCGAGTTCGTTCTGCATCTGCCGAGTGCCGATATGGCAAAGGCGGTGGACTATGCGGGGATCTTCACGGGCGCGAAAGTGAATAAATTTGAAAAATGCGGCTTTGAAAAGGTAAAGAGCGAAACGGTATCCGTGCCGACGATCGCAAACTGCCCCGTCGCGCTTGAATGCCGCGTGACCGATATTCTCCCCATGGGCTCGCACGACGTCTTTATGGCGGATATTTTGCGCGTTTCCTGCCACGAAACGCTCCTTGACGAAAAGGGCAAGATCCACATGGAGCGCGCGGGGCTTCTCGCTTATGCACACGGCGAATATTACACCCTCGGAAAGCGCGTTGGCGCATTCGGCTTCTCGGCGGCAAAAAAGAAAAAGCACCCGCCGAAAAAGGCAGGCGAGGGCGCGAAAAAAGCACCGAAAAAGGGAGGCGCGTGACCGATGAGCAACCAGACCACAGAAAGCACCCGCGAAATGCTCCTTTCGCTGATCGCGGCGGAATATGAGAGCGATGCGGCGTTTGAGCGCGCGCTCGGGCTTCCCGAAAAGACCGTGAACAACTGGCGGCGCGGGCGAAGCGCATCCTTTATGAAAATGCTGCCCCTGCTCTCCGAGTGTTTTCACGTGCAGGTGGGCGCCCTGATGGATATGCCGCTGCGCGGCGAGGCCGCCGAGCTTTCGGAGGAGGAGCTGCACCTTCTGCACCTCTACCGCAAATCCCGCACGCTCCCGAAGGAGATGCGCGCCGCCTTGGCAGAGACCGTGGAATCCACCATCCGCCTTTACATCAAGAGCGCGGAGGCGTTTGCGCGCGAAAGCAAGCGCGCCATAAAGAAAGCAAAAGAAAAGCAATAAGGAGGAGGGCTCTTATGTTACTCACAAGCACCGTCATTCCCTTCGATCAGCGCTTCGGCCTTTACCGCGCGATCGATATGCTTTGCGAGGCGGGCTTTCACTCGATCGATATTGACCTTTACAACCTCGAAAGCCCCCTGCTCCAAAAGAACAACAGCAAGGCGATCGCGGATGTGAAAGCGCACCTTGACGCCTTTGGCGCGATCGCGCATCAGGCGCACGCGCCCTTCCCGATCGGCAAGGATGCCTACCGCATTCCCGAGGAAAACGTGGACGTGCTGCTGCGCCGCTCCCTTGAGGTTGCGGGCGCGCTCGGCATCTCGCAGGTGATCTTCCACCCGATCCGCATCTACGATAGCACGAGCGAGCAGCGCATCGAGAAAAACCGCGAGATCCTTCTCCCCTACGGCGAATACGCAAAAAAATGCGGCACGAGGATCGCCGTGGAAAACCTTTTCTGCCGCCACAAGGAGCAAAAGAAAAAGCTGATCGCAAACGCCTGCTCCACGGGCGAGGAGCTTGCCGCCATGATCGATGCACTGGGCGAGGGCTTCGTTGCTTGCCTGGATCTCGGACACGCGGGCCTTGCCGGCCAAAGCGCGGCAGGAATGATCCGCACCCTCGGCAAAAAACGCCTGCACGCTCTGCACGTGCACGATAACAACTACCTTGAGGATCAGCACCTCGTTCCCTATCAAGGCGATATGGACTGGGGATCGATCATCGATGCACTCGCCGAGATCGGATACGACGACAGCTTCACCTTCGAGGCCGTCCCGCGCTATTTGCATTCGCTTCCCGAATCGCTTTGCCCCTCGTTCTTAAGAAATCTCTACGATATCGGCACGGACTTCGTGAAAAGGATCGAGGAAAAGAAAAAGGCATACGGAACGCTCTAAATATAAAGAAAAGAAAACGATTGTTTACAAAAAAGATCCGTTCGCACAAAGGTCGAACGGATCTCTTTTATTTCTTTGCGTGCAAATAATCGTCAAGCGTCACCGCGGCGGATCTTAGTTCCGCCTCAAATTCTCTGACGCTGACGCGCAGTGCGCCATGCCCTAAAATCACGAACTGCTCGTCCTTATCCGAGCTGACGACGCGCACGCGGTAATGCTGTGCGATATGGTAGGTGGTCTTCTCAATAAAGGCATCGGCGGTCTGCTTTTCCTTGGTGTACACCACGGTGACCGGGCCGATCTCTTCCTCGCTTCCCCCGCCTTCCTTGCGCCGATACGCATCAAAAACGATCAGCGCGCGGCATTTTTTCATCGCCGCGAGATTGCAGACCGTGCGGATCAGGGCATCTCTTGCATCCCCGATATCCGCCTGGGCAAGGCGGCAGAGAGCGGGCATGGCAAAGATCACGTTATAGCCGTCCAGCACGAGAAATTCCTGCTTTGGCGGCTTTGGCTTTTGGGGCTTTCTTTTTTCCTCGGCGGGAGCGGCGTTCACGCGCTTTTCGCTGACCGTGCGCGGCTGGATCTTTCCGTAAGTACGCTCGAAGATCTCCACCCATTCCTTCTCGGTCACGTCCTCTCTCTTGCGCGGTGCGGCGGGCATGAAAGCGGCATCCGCATCTCCCTCTGCGCTCTCGCGCTCGGTTTCAAGATGCATCATTCCCTTGGCCTCGTACCAAGGCACGGCGTAACCGCTTCCCTGCTTGCAGAACACGGAATCCGCCGTATGTCTTTCGTCAAGATCGGGATCGTAGCCGCGGGCGGCGATCACCTCTTCGGGGTTATGGCAGGGCGCGTACGGGCCGACCGCAAGCGAAATCTTGCCCTCGCCCTTGGTGTAGGCACGCAGGGTCGTCGGATACGAGCGCAGACAAACGACGGGCGCGTTTCCGACGAGAACGGTCGTGCCGCCATCATTCGTATGGCTCGTCACCGTTCCGCCCATCGCGGCAATATCGTTCAGCGCGCGGCCAACTGCCGCAGCCGGCAGCTCCATCGTAAAATCAAAGGTAGGCTCGAGTATCACGCCCTCGCCCGAGCGAACGCCTTGGCGCACGGCGCGGTAGGTCGCCTGGCGGAAGTCACCGCCCTGCGTGTGCTTCAAATGCGCCTTGCCGCGCACGAGGGTGATACGCACGTCTGTTAAGGGTGCGCCGAGCAAAGCACCTCTGTGCGCTCTTTCCTCAATATGCGTCAGCACCAGGCGTTGCCACGAAAGCGCAAGATCGTCCGTCGAGCAATCCGAGGTGCAAACGATGCCCGAGCCGACCGGCAGAGGCTCGATCAGAAGATGGACCTCGGCATAGTGTCTTAACGGCTCGAAATGCCCATAGCCCATGACGGGCGCGGCAAGCGTTTCGCGGTAAAGCACCGTTCCCTCGTCAAAGCCGACCGAAAGCGAAAATCGCTCCTCGATCAGCGTTTTCAAAACCTCAAGCTGTATCTCTCCCATCAGCCGCACACGGATGCGCCTTGCCTCACCGTCATAATGCAGGTCCAGCGCGGGGTCCTCCTCGGCAAGGGTGCGGATACGCGCAAAGGCATCCACGGGATCGACACCGTCGGGCAAGAGCATGCAGTAATCCAGCACGGGCGTTAAGAGATTTTCCGCCCCCGCCTCTACGCCAAGCCCCGTGCCCGCCGCAAGCCGCTCGGTGCCGTAGAGCGCGACCAAAGCGCCTGCCGCGGCTTCCTTCACGGGCTTTGATTTTTCGGCGGAGAACACGCGGATCTCCTCGATCTTTTCGCGCACCTCGGTGCCGTCGGGCAAGGAAAAAGAGAGCTCTTCCTTCGGGCGCAACGCGCCGCCCGTGATCTTCGCAAAGGCAATGCGCCGCCCATCACCGTCTCTTGTGATCTTGAATACGCGCGCGCCGAAAAGGCTTTCGCTGTACGGCGTCGGCAGCGTATAGGCGTTCAGCCGATCCATCAGCATATCCACGCCTTGGTTTTTGAGTGCCGCACCGAAAAGGCAGGGGAAGATTTTTCTGCGCTTGATCGCGCGGGCGATCTCGCCCTTCTCAAGCACGCCGTCAGCAAAATATTTTTCCATCAGCGCGGTATCGTGCGAAGCGGCATCCTCATAAAAGCTGTCGCTTTCGTCCGCCGTAAAATCCACGCACGCGGGCGAAAGATGCATCTTAATATTCTCGAGTATTTCGGCGCGTCTACCGCCAAAAAGATCACATTTGTTTACAAAAATAAAGGTTGGAATGCCTCTTTTCGCAAGAAGCTGCCAAAGCGTCTTGGTGTGCGGGCGGACGCCCTCGGATGCACTGACGACCAAGATCGCATAGTCCTGCACCCAAAGCGTGCGCTCTGCCTCGCAGGAAAAATCCACGTGGCCGGGCGTGTCAAGCAGGGTGATCGCCGTGTCCTTATATTCCATCACGGCTTGCTTTGAAAAGATCGTGATGCCGCGCTTTTTCTCCAAGGAATGCGTGTCGAGATATGCATCTCCTCTGTCCACGCGGCCGAGCGTCTTGGTGATGCCCGCCGTATAGAGCATAGCCTCGGAAAGCGTCGTCTTGCCGGCGTCCACGTGTGCAAGAATACCGAGAACGATTTTTTTCACCGATGCATACCCCCTTTCCTTTTTATCCCTATTAGTGTAGCATAAAAGGAAGAAAAAGTCAATCAAAAACCTTCCCGCCCCCGAAGCCACGCGCCGCGCGCTTCGCTTTAAAAACAAAAAGGCCGAAAGCCTATGCGTAGTGCCCTTAAGGACACTACGCAACGAAATAAATCCCTTGAGGGATTTGTGAAATGCACTTTGTGCGTGAAATTCGCTTTCAGCGAGTGAAATGCCTGCGGGCGTGAGGGGATTTATTTCATTTCACATCGAGC
>JAFVQL010000042.1 GCA_017504785.1 Clostridia bacterium
AAGGTTTGGAAGTGCGGATTTTCCCCTATACTTCGCCGATTTTTTCTTAAATATCCGCATATTTCTCAAAAAAATTGGCTCGTCTATGAAAAAATCCGCTACTTCGAAACTGCTTCGCACCATACGGCAAATAAATTTTCGATTGATTTTGTCGGATTTTGACGAAATCAAGTGCTGACTTTATTAGGAGAAATACGGCAAAAACGGCGGAAAGTTATCGCCGTAGGGCTTGTGCGTTCGGCTCTCTTACGGCTATCCGTAAGAGAGTCGAACACATAAGGTTTGGAAGTGCGGATTTTTCCCTATACTTCGCCGATTTTTTCTTAAATAGCTACGCACAAAAAAGCGCAAAAAAGAAAGGAAGCCATACATGACAAACCATAAAGGACTTAAAGTTTTCGGTATTATTTTGGCGGTTATCGTTTTGTTTTTCGCCACCGTCAATATCCTTCCCCCGAAAAAGAGCGTAGAGAAAAACCCCTTTATCGTGGAAAAGGGCGCGCTTCCGATGATCGCGGCGCACCGCGGCGGCGGTGACAACAACCCCGAAAACACCCTGCTCGCCTTCCGCGAGGCGGTGAAGACCATCGGCGTTGACATCATCGAGAGCGACCTGTATCTGACGAAGGACGGCTATCTCGTTTACAACCACGACAGCTATATCGACGAGACCTGCAACGTCAACGGCGATATCTCTCTTGCAGAGGTCAAGGCCCTTTGCAAGAATAAAGAAAACCGCCATTATATCGAGGATATGACACTTGCGGAGCTGCAGCAATATAACTTCGGCTATTATTTTGAAAACGAAGCGGGCGAGCGCATCTATAAGGATGCCGCTGACTTTGCCGAAAAGGGACTGCAGATCGCAACCGTGGATGCCCTTTTCGAGGAGTTTTACGAAAGCCACCCCGAGCTTCTCTTCATCGTTGAGATCAAGGACGGGGGCGATCGCGGCTTCGAGGCCGTGGAGCTTCTCGCAAAAACCTTGGACGAATACCCCGTTTATAAGGAAAGGATCGTCGTCGGCACCTTCCACGACGAGATCGAGGCGGAGCTGAAAACGAGCTATCCCGCACTTTTGCGCGGCGCACCCACGGGCACGGCCGCCAAGTTTATTATAACCCAATATCTCGGCGTCAACCTCTTTGACGGCACGGATTTTTCCTGCCTGCAGATCCCGATGTCCTACGATCTCGGCATCGAGATCCCTCTCGATAAGAAGACCCTCGTGCGCCGCGCGCACCGCAGAAACATCGCCGTGCAGTATTGGACGATCAACGATGCCGATGAAATGCGCGCGCTGATCGAAATGGGCGTTGACTGCATCATGACCGACGATCCCATTCTCTTAAAGCAGGTTTTGGAGGAATTTAAATAAGATGCTGAAAACTGGTGATATTGCCCCCGATTTTTCTCTTGCGGACAAAAACGGAAACGAGGTGCACCTCTCGGATTTTAAAGGCAAAAGGGTGGTACTCTACTTCTAGCCGTAAGAGAGTCGAACACATAAGGTTTGGAAGTGCGGATTTTCCCCTATACTTCGCCGATTTTTTCTTAAATATCCGCATATTTCTCAAAAAAATTGGCTCGTCTATGAAAAAATCCGCTACTTCAAAACTGCTTCGCACCATACGGCAAATAAATTTTCGATTGATTTTGTCGGATTTTGACGAAATCAAGTGCTGACTTTATTAGGAGAAATACGGCAAAAACGGCGGAAAGTTATCGCCGTAGGGCTTGTGCGTTCGACTCTCTTACGGCTATCCCAAGGACAACACGCCCGGCTGCACACGCCAGGCCTGCGCCTTTGCGGCAAGCCTTGCCGAATTTGAAAAAAGGAACGTTGCCGTTATCGGCATCAGCCGTGACAGCGTTGCATCGCACGAAAAATTCGCCGCAAAATATAATCTTCCCTTCACTCTGCTCTCCGACCCCGAGCGCAAGGCGATCGAGGCATACGGCGTTTGGCAGGAAAAGAAGCTCTATGGCAAGGTAAGCTTCGGTGCTGCGCGCACCACCTTCGTGATCGACGAGGACGGCAGGATCCTTTCCGTTATGCAAAGAGTCAAGCCTGACACCAACGCAGAGGAGATCCTCGCCACGCTGTAAAAGCCATTTTTATAGCATATTTTGCATATAATTATTTACAAAAAAGCCGTTTGGAATTCCAAACGGCTTTTCTTTTTTGCTTTTTAAAGATCGGAAAGGGCGGCTTCGGGCTTATTCAAAGGTGAAGCGCACCTCATGCTCCTTGATCTCTCCGGGCGCAATAAAGCGAAGCATTCCCTTCTCCCGCATGACGTCACGGCCGTCGGGATATGCATTTGCGGGCTCGATGCCGAGAACGTACTCGTTTTCGCCCATCATCTTCCACTCGGTAAAGCACGGAAGACTACCTGTATCGTATTCCATGATAAGGCCGCGGCCGATGGCGGGATTTCTCACCTCAACGCGCGCCGTGCCCTGCATTTCGTGATAATAGCAACGCTCCTCGTAGCCCGCGGTGGGCTTTTCCATACGCAGGCAGTTTTCGATATCCTCGGCGGCGTGCTCGTTTCGGGGCGTGACCTTTACGGCAGGGATCTTCAGCTCCGTTTTCTCGCAAAGGAGCGGATAGCCGACGTTATAGTGATAGAGCATCTGGAAGGGCACCTCGGCGTTACCCGCGTTCATGACGGCATCGTGCACGGTGAGCTTATTTTCGGTGAGCGAAACCGTGAAGGTGCGTATAAGAACCAGCTTTCTGCCGAAAAAGTGCGTATCGGGAACGGTCGCCTTAACGATCATTTCGCCTTCCTTATAAGAAACGCTGTAAGAATCGGCGGGGGTATTTGCGATCGTGCCGTGCAAGCCGAGGCTCTCGCCGCCGTCCTCGCAGGGGCTACCGACGTTCGTCAGTCCGCAGGTGGTTAAAAATCCGGCGGTGAAGGACTTTAAGAAGCCCGCGCCCTTTTCATCGTAATACGAGGGGTGCACGTAACCGCAGGGAGAGAAATAACCGAAGTTTACGCCCATGACCGAAAGGCGGGAAATATCCGCCGCGCGGTCAAGAGAAACCGTGAAGCAAAGGCCCTTGCCGTTTCTGACCTCGAGAAGGCGCATTCCGTCCCCCCGGCCGCCGACGAGACGATGCTCCTCCACGCCATATATCTGTGCATTCTGTCCTACGTAGGTATTCATATTCATCCTCTCAAAGAAATCTTCTTTTTTCATTCTTTTTTTCGCGTTGATATCCTCGAATTTCAAAATGCCGTTTTCAAAATACGCGCGTTTTACGAAAACGGAGCGGCCGCTATCTCCGCTTTCGGCTTCAAGAGCGGCGTGATATACGCAAGCGAGCTGCCCCTCGTGCTCGGTGAAGGAGCAATGCCCCGGTCCGAACGCGCCCGCTTCCTTTTCGAGAATGGGTGCCTTGTGCGGCCGCCACGCGATGGGCGAAAGCGGATCGCTTCCCTCCATGCGGAGCATACCGAGGCAAGAATCGTCACTCGCGGCATCGCTCGCGGAATAGACGAGCACGGGCGTTTCCCTATCAAAGATCACGGCAGGACCTGCCAAGGTGTCGCTCGTTTTTCTCTCCCAAGCGTATTCGGGTACTTTAATGGCAACGGGCGCGCCCGCAAGCGCGGTGGGGCTTTTCATTTTCGCGATATAGAGAGCCGTGCGGGTGGAGAACACCATGTATCTCTCTCCCTTGAAGGAAAAAACGGTGGCATCCATCGAGCATTTTTCGCCAATGCCCTCTACCGCACCGAGCGTTTCATAACGCCCCGTCGGCGTTCCGTCCAGCGACTTATAGACGCAGACGAAATGCACGCCGCTCCCCTTGCGGGCGGGCGATGCGTAGATATAAAAATCGCCGTCGATCCAATATAGCTCGGGGGCATAGCATTTTTCAAGCGCGCTATCCTCCGAAACGGTATGCTCGATCCTCTCCTCACCGCAAAATCCGGCAAGGGACGGGCATTCGGCAACGCAGATCGCATCGCCCAAAAGATAGGTATGATAGTATTTTCCGTTATGGAAAAGAACGTGGGGCGCGGCGGTCCTTTCGATCGCGGCGCCATCGTTATTCAGAATCGGGTTTAAGATCATATCGCCTCCGAATAGCTTTTCTGTATTTTTATTGTAGCACAGCCTTAAGAAAAAAGCAAGAAAAAGGCGTGCTTTTAAAAAATTAGATCAAAATAAACGCTTTTTGAAAATAATCGTTTGCATTTTTGTTAAAATAAAGGCTCTATATCCACGCATGCACCGAGATGCAGAGAATACAGGCGCATGGATTTCGGCCGCCTTCCAAACATCTCTTTCACCGCGATGGCGTAATACGAAAGCTGCTCGCTATGCTTTTGTCCAAGGATCTTTTTGGCAAGAGACGGATCGGAAAGTGCTTCTCTTGGCAAGCGGTCGGTCTTATAATCGATCAAGATGAGATCCCCGTTTTCGTCCTCGAAAAGGCAGTCGATCACGCCCTGCACGAGAATGCGGTGATCCCCGAGCGCTCTTCTCTTTTCTTCGTCCCTTGTAAAGAGCGTGGCGGGCATTTCGGCATGGAAGCGCATCTCGCGGTGCAGGGCACGCGCCGAGAGAATTTCGGAAAGCAGGGGGCTTTCTGCAAAACGCTCGATCTCGTAAAGACGCACGCGCTCGGCCTGCTCTGCCGAGAGGAATTTTTCTTCGGTGAGTCTTTGAAGCTCGGCACGCGCGCCGCGGCTGCGAAGGGCGGTAAAATCGCAAAACTGCAGATACAGGTGCGTTGCGATACCGCGCCTTGCGCTTTCCTCTTCCTTTCTGCCCGTGATAAACGCGGGGAGCGAGGGTGCGTGCGTTGGCTCTCGCTCGGTCGGCTCGTCTTCCGTGAAGAGCACGAAGGCATCCGCCTCCTCTTCCTTCCAAAGCGGCGCGTCCAAAAGCGTCGGCTTCAAGGCGGAGACCGAAAGCTTTTTCGGGATCCGGTCAAAGGGGGCAAAGCGATAGGTATAAGAAAACCTTGAAACAAAGCCTTCCACCTCGGCAGGGTCGGCAAGGACGGGAGCGGCATCCGCATTCGTATTCGGCGGCAGAGCCTCCCCTCGCGCGCCCTCGGCGGCGATCCCTTCCCTATCTTCCTTTTGCGCGGCGGGCGCACCCTCGATAGAGATCGCGGCATCGGTTTTTGCCGCCAACACGATCTTTAAATACGAGTGCATGCGCGAGAGCGAAAAGGCATCCAGAAAGGGCAGCTGCTCCTCTACGCGCCCGTTCAGCTCCTCGGCAGATGATCGCCCCGAAGCACCGTACACGTAGAGCCGCTCTCTGGCGCGGGTGAGCGCCACGTAGAGAATGCGAAGCTCCTCCTCGTAGCTGCGCTCAAAGCGCCGCTTGGCAATGGCGGCGACCGCAGGGTTTTCCACCAAAGAAAGCCCCGAGGCATCGCGCAGGCGGAAGGCAAGCCCGAAGCCCTCCACGTAGGCAAACGGACCTTCGGATCTATCCCGCATTTCCGTGCCGCATCCCGCGATAAAGCAAACGGGATATTCCAGACCCTTGGAAGCGTGCACCGTGATCAGCTGCACCGCGTTTTCGTCCGCCTCGGCGGAGCGCTTGGCATCAAAATCCGTGTTGCTTTCAAGGAGATTGTTTACGTAATGAATGAAGTTATAAAGCCCCGAGAATCCGCCCGCCTCGTAGCGCACGGCGTATTCCTTTAGGAGCAACAGATTTTCGCGCCCGCCGTTTTTCGCCGCAAGCGAAAGCAGGGAGCTTTCGGCGTAAAGCCTTGTGAGAAGCGCATCCACGCGCATTCCCTCCGCCATCAGGCGGTAGTGCGAAAGCGACGCAAGAAAGGCGGAAAGCTTTTTATCCTCACCGTGCTCCGAGGCGTAGGCAACCAGAGCGCGGTAAAGGCTCTTTTCCTTTGCGCCGCCGCGGTAGCGCAAAAGATCGTCCGCCGTGAAGCCGTAAAGCGGCGAGCAAAGAAGCCCCGCGAGGTAGATATCTCTGTGCGGATTATCGATCGCGTTGAGAAGACAGAGGCAAAGAAGCACCTCGGGCGCAAGAAGCAGGCTCTTTTCCTCGCCCATGGCAGAGGGAATGCCCATCTCGGAAAAGACGCGCCGATAAACCTCGCCCTTGGAGCGCAAGGCGCGGAAGATCACGGCGATATCGCCGGGGCGAATGGGCGAGCCGTCGTTCTTTTTCTCGCCGTTAAGCAAGGAAAGGATCTTTTTTCCGACGGCGCGTGCTTCGGCCTCCACAGCGGTCACGGGCTCTTCCCCTTCCGCTTCCTCGCCCTTTTCGGGCGGCTCTACCACGACAATCTCGGGGGTATGCTCCCCCGTGGGCGCGAGCTTTGAAAAGCAAAGCCTATCCTCCGGAGCGTAGCCGATGCTCTCTCCGAGCAGACCGAACACGCGGTCAAATACGCCGTTGACGAAATCGACCACGCCCTTGTCGCATCGGAAGTTTCTCGACATAAAGATGCTTGCCGCATGGGAGCGCCCCGCCTTTTCAAGGGGCGGAAAGGTGTTCTTCATCTCGGCAAAGATCGAGGGATCGGCACTGCGGAAGGAATAAATGCTCTGCTTGATGTCGCCAACCATAAAGCGGTTATCGGGGCGCGAAACCGCCTCGAATACGAGGTTCTGCAAGCGGTTGACGTCTTGGTATTCATCGATATACACCGCGCTGTACTTCTCGGAAAGCTCCCGTGCGTACGCCGAGGGTGCGCCGCCGTCCCAAAGGCATCGGTAGGCGTATCGCTCGATATCGGCGTATTCGCAAAGCCCTCTCCTCGCCTTTTCCTCACGGAAGGCAAGATCAAATTTTTCAAGGAACTTGCAGAGAATATCGGTATATTTGTAAAGATTTGTATACAAATTAGCAAATTGCTCGGGTGTATACAGGAAAAAGCTGTTTTGATACGAGAGGATCTGCTCCTTATATTCCGCGCGCATACGGATCGCCGTTTCGACGGCGGGCGTTTTCTCCTCGGAGCGGATCGGTGATTGGCGGCGCGGCGCGAAGGCAGAGAGAAGGCTATGGATCTTTGCATAGCTCTCGGCACGCAAAAGCTCGTAGAGGAAAAGCTGCTCCTCGGCAAGCAGGCCGTGCAAGGCCGTCACCCCCTTGCCCTCTAACGGGAAGAAGGCAAGAATACGCTTTAGCGCATCGAAATAGTGCTTTGCCATCGCGCGCGTGCTTTCCACGATATACGCGCCGAGCCTCGTTTTCTCCGCAGACTCGTAGCATGCCGGGTCATATTCCTTGCAAAGCGCGCGCAAGGAAGCAACGCCGTCCTCGTGCGTTTCGCATTTTCTGTAAAGCTTAAGCAGAGTGCTCGAAAGCTCTCCGTCCGCCTTCACGCGCGTTAAAGCGTCGCAAAGCTCGGCAAAGAGGAGAGGATCGATCTCATCTGCAAGATCGCCCTCGTACGCCGCGGCGATCAGCGACTCCAGCACCGCGCCGCCGAGAAGCTCGGCCTCTGCCGCATCCGCGATGCGGTAGGTGGGCGGAATGCCGACCGCGCCCGTATTGGCGCGAAGCACCTCGTTGCAGAAGGAATCGATGGTGCAGATCGTAGCGGATGGAAGCAAAAGCAGCTGTCTTTCCAAGCGCGCGTTGCCGGGATCTTGCTTCAACGCCTCGCGGATCGCGCCGCCGATACGCTCCTTCAGCTCTCCGACCGCGGCGTTCGTGAAGGTGACGATCAGAAGCTCGCTGATGTCGGCGGGATCCTCCTCATCCAGAAGAGAGGCTATGATCCTTTTGGTCAGCGTTGCGGTCTTGCCGCTTCCCGCGGCGGCCGAAACCAAGAGCGTTTTATCCCTGGTATCCACAGCGGCCTGCTGCTCGGGTGTTAATGCCATATTCTCTCTCCTTTCCTTTTTGTCTTGTTTTGAATGAAAATACGGAAATCAGTTCGGGAACTGTTTTTGCGGGCGGATCGCCAACCCCGCCTCGCAGAGCTCTACCTTGCCGAGCGCAAAAAACCCCTCTGCATCGCACATACGGAGATACGTGCCCTCGGCATCGGTGCGTCCGATTTTTTTCAGATAGATCGGGAGTCCGTTTTTGGCGAGTCTTGCAAAGAAGGGCGGCAGGACCACCGCCTCGTATTTTTTAAACACGGTCTCCACGGGCAAGAGCGCATCCTCGCGCGCCTGCTCGCTCATGGCCTCCAGCGCCTCCAGTGTATAGGCATCGGCGAGCGAAAAGCCCGATGCCTCCGCGCGGCAAAGCGTTTCCATCACGCCGCCGCAGCCGAGCGCCGCACCGATATCGGCACAAAGGGTGCGGATATATGTTCCCTTGGAGCAGATGACATCCAGCGTGTAGGCATCCTCCGCGATGCGCTTTGCCAAAAGCGAATGCACGGTGATGGGGCGCGCCTCTCTTTCGATCACGATGCCCTCTCTTGCAAGGTCGCAAAGCTTTTTGCCGCCGACCTTCAAAGCAGAGACCATCGGGGGGATCTGCAGGATCTCGCCGCGGAATTTTTCAAGCACGGACAGCACCTCGCTCTCCGAGGGGATCCGCGCATCGCAGCGCACGAGGTTGCCCGTGATATCCTCGGTATCCGAGGTGAGTCCGAGGCGCAGGGTGGCAATATAATGCTTATCCGAGGAAAGCATATATTCTCCCGCCTTCGATGCATTGCCCACGAGTATGGGAAGCACGCCCGTGGCAAGGGGATCGAGCGTACCGGTGTGGCCCGCCTTGGCCGCACCGAGCAGACGCTTGACGCGGGTAACCGCCGTCTGTGAGGTCATGCCCTCTCCTTTATGCAAAACAAGAATTCCGTTTTTCATCCGTATCCTCCGCGCGCATGCGTTTCTTTTTTTATATTTTAACACAGAAAGGCGAAAAAAGCAATGGATTTATCCGATTTGCCCCCGCAAGCCCTTGAATTTTTCTTTCGGGTATGCTACAATAGAACATACAAAAAAACAAAGGAGAACGAAATGAAAGCAGTTATTACCGTTATCGGCAAGGATCGCGTGGGTATTATTTCCATGGTCAGCGCTGAATGCTCGGCGCATAACGTCAACGTGATCGACATCAACCAGACCGTTTTGGACGGTTATTTCACCATGATCATGGTGGTGGAGATCTCCGAAATCAATACGAGCTTTTCCGCCTTCGCGGACCTGCTCGCACAAAAGGGCAAGGCGGCGGCGCTGGACATCCGCGTGATGCACGAGGATATCTTCAACGCAATGCACAGAATTTAAGACGGGGGCAGAGCCGTGATCAATACACAGGATATCTTACAAACCATAAAAATGATCCGCGAGGAAAACCTCGACATCCGTACGGTGACGATGGGCATCTCGCTTTTTGACTGCATTTCGGACGATCCCGCGCGCCTTGAAGCAAAGATCTACGACAAGATCACCACCAAGGCAAGAGATCTCGTGCGCGTTTGCGAGGAGCTGGAGCATACCTACGGCATTCCGATCGTGAATAAGCGTATCTCCGTTACCCCGATCTCCTACGTCGGCGCAGGGCTTTCGCCCGCGGGCTTCGTTCGCCTTGCCGAAACGCTGGAGCGCGCCGCAAGCGTA
The DNA here is from genome assembly GCA_017504785.1 of Clostridia bacterium. Classification (GTDB taxonomy): domain Bacteria; phylum Bacillota; class Clostridia; order Oscillospirales; family CAG-272; genus UBA1740. The sequence goes on from JAFVQL010000042.1 coordinate 9,546, forward strand.
CTCGGCGTGAACTTCATCGGCGGCTTCTCCGCCCTCGTGCAAAAGGGCGCGACCAAGGGCGCAGAGGCACTGATCGAGGCCATTCCCGAGGCACTTTCGGTGACCGATCATATCTGCTCCTCTATCAACGTTGCTTCCACCAAGGCGGGCATCAACATGGATGCCGTCAAGCGCATGGGCGAGATCATCAAAATGACCGCGAAGCGCACGAAGGACAGAGACTCGATCGGCTGTGCAAAGCTCGTTGTTTTTGCCAACATTCCCGAGGATAACCCCTTCATGGCGGGCGCGATGCACGGCTTCGGCGAGCCGGATACCGTGATCAACGTCGGCGTTAGCGGCCCCGGCGTGGTGGCGGCGGCGATCAAGGAAGCGGGCGACTGCGATTTTTCCACGCTTGCAGACACCGTGAAAAACATTGCCTTCAAGATCACGCGCGTCGGCCAGCTGATCGCAAAGGAAGCGGCGCGCCGCTTAAATACGCCTTACGGCATCGTGGATCTTTCGCTCGCGCCCACCCCTGCGGCGGGTGACTCCGTGGCAGAGATCCTTGAAAATATGGGCCTTGCCTGCACCGGCACGCACGGCACCACCGCCGCGCTCGCGCTCTTAAACGACGCGGTGAAAAAGGGCGGCGCGATGGCATCCAGCCACGTCGGCGGTCTTTCGGGCGCGTTCATTCCCGTCTCCGAGGACAGAGGCATGATCGACGCCGTGAAGGCGGGCGTTCTCTCGCTTGAAAAGCTTGAGGCAATGACGGCGGTCTGCTCGGTCGGCCTCGATATGATCGCCATTCCCGGTGACACCTCGGCCGCCACGATCTCGGGCATTATTGCGGACGAGATCTCCATCGGCGTTATCAACACCAAGACGACTGCCGTGCGCGTGATCCCCGTGATCGGCAAGGGCGTCGGCGAGGACGTGGAGTTCGGCGGTCTGCTCGGTCATGCACCGATCATGCCTGTGAGGGATGCTTCTTGCGAAAGATTCGTTGCGCGCGGCGGTCGCATTCCCGCGCCGATCCACTCGCTGAAAAACTGATTTTTGTCAACATTTATTTATAATATGCCATTTTTGCGACCTCTCGCTTTCCCGAGAGGTCGTTTTTTATAAAAAAGAAAATTACTTTAAAAAGAAATTCACCGCCGCGCCGCTAAACCATAGCGCGTTATCCCGTGTGCAATATACAGTGCGCTATACTGCGATCGCGCGTTTTTTGCGCGCAAAATATGCACGCCGCACCGTTAAAATATCGCAAAAGCCGCCCTCTCCCTCGGTGCACCGCCTCTTTTCGCGGCGGCGCGCCGCTTTTCTCTTTTTCCCGCCGAAAATTTACCGCATCCGACCGACACGCTTCGCCCTCTCTTTCGCCCCGCCTTTTGTAAAATAATAACAAGGAAGAAAAAACAAAAGGACGGCATAGGATCATGCGAAAAATACGATCAAAAAACAATAAAAAAAGAGAGGTCGGCGTGATGGGCGCGTGGCAGGCGCAAAGGGAGAAATGGAAAAACGAGCCGACGGCGCTTGCCCTCGATCTTGCGATCCTTCTCATCGGCTTCGTGCTCGGGCGGGGGCATCTCGCCTTCGGCGCGTATCCCTTGGGGCTTGCTTTCATCGCGGTGCTTCCCTCTCACGTAGCGGTGGCAACGCTCGGATGCTTTCTCGGCGCGCTCTCCATGGGAAAGAGCGGGGTGATCTTCGCGCTCATCAGCGCCGTAACGTTCATGCTTCGCCTCGTGCTTTCAAGCGCCGAGGGCAAGGCGCATCTTTTCACGGAATCTCTTTTGACGCGCATCTCATGCGCCGTGATCGGCGGATTTCTCGCGGGCGTGTATCAAATGCTTCTCTCGGGGCTTACGGTCGCGAGCGCCGCCACCGCTCTAACGATGATATTGGCGCCCGGCGTGCTTTGCTTTCTCTTCTCGGGGCTTTTTGCGCCCGGGATCTCTCTAAACGCCCTGCTCTTCGGCAATAAAACGCTTTTGCGCGCCACGGGGGGCGAGCAAGGACAGCGCAAGGTCTTTTTCCAGATCTCCTTTCTCGTTTTTTCCTTTATCCTCGTGCTTGCGCTCCGCGAATATAGGATCTTCGGGCTTTCGGTTGCGGCACTGCCTGCCGCATGGCTTACGCTCCTCGCCGCCAAGCGCTTCGGCCCTCTGCGCGGCATGGCGGTCGGCTTCTTCTCCTCGCTCGCCCTTTCGGGCACGGTGGCGGTGGCGCTTGCGATTGCGGGGCTTGCCTCGGGGCTTCTCTTCCCCTTTGGGCTGACCTACGCCTTGGGCGCAAGCACGGTGGCCGTCGGCGTTTGGAGTGCATACGCGGAAGGGCTTTCGGGCTTTCTTTCCGCCTTTCCCGAATTTCTGATCAGCGCGCTGCTCGCCTCTCCGATCCTTAGGCGCATCGGCTGTGCCGTGCCGCCCGACAAGGTGGAAAAAAGCGAACGCTTGGCTGCCGAAATGGTGGGAAGCATGGCACTTTCCAAGCGCGCCTCTGCCGAGGGGAGTCTCGACGCACTGCAAAGCGCGGTCAGCGCGCTCTCGCCCATGATGCATAAGCTCGCAGAAAACGGCGGCCGCCCCTCGCAAAAGGAATACGAAACGCTTTGCATCGACTGCTCGGACACCTATTGCAAGACCTGCGCGGGGTACGCCCTCTGCCTTTCGCAAAGCCACCGCCCCTTTGCAAGCGGCGCGGCGTTGCTCGCAGAAAAGCTCTACCGCGGCGATCCGATCGGGGATAGCGCGCTTTCCGGCGCGCTCGGCTTTTGCCGCCGCAAGGACGAAATTTTAGACGCCATTCGCCACAGTGCCGCAAGGCTCACCGAGGAGAAATACCGCGCCGAAAAAACCGACGTCATGGCACAGACCTGCGCCTATCTTTCGCGCATGCTCTCCGAGGCGCGCGCCGCCGAACGGCGCGAGCATGAAATGAACGAGCCGCTCTCCGAGGCTCTGGAGCGCATTTTCGCAGAGGGCGGCTTTCCCGGCGGCGTCATCCGCGCCTTCGGCAAGGACGGCGGCTGTATTCTCGCGGCGGGCGAGGATAAGGACGGAACGAAGATCACCGCGCCCGCGCTGAAAACCGCCTTGGAGCGCGCCGTTGGCGCGCCGCTTGCCACCCCGCAATACTTCCGCAAGGAGGATATGGTGCTGATGGAATGCCATCCCGACCGCCGCTTCGAGGTGGAAAGCGCGACCGCCGCCCTCTCGGGCGCGGAGGCGGAGATCTCGGGCGACGTGACGAAATGCTTTACCTCGAAAAATCGCTTCATTGCCGCCCTTTCGGACGGTATGGGCATGGGAAAAATGGCGCAGAGCACCGCCGCCTTCACCGTGGATTTCTTGGAGCAGATCAGCACCACGGGCTGCTCCCACGCCACCGCCCTTTCGCTTCTCAATCATATTCTGCGCGGGCGCGAAGAGGAGTGCAGTGCCACCGTGGATCTCTTTGAATTCGACCTGATCCGCGGCGAGGGGCAATTCCTCAAAAGCGGCGCCGCTCCTTCCTTTATCAAGCGCGGCACCTCGCTCTTCCGCATTCGCTCCGAAACCGCGCCCATCGGACTCCTCAGCGCGGTGGACAGCGAGAGGATCAAGGTCGAGGTGAAATGCGACGATATCATTCTCCTTCTCTCGGACGGCATCTGCCAATCCCCCGAGGATGCGCCTTGGCTGATGGAGCTTCTCGGCAAAACGCCGCCCCGCCGCCTCGCGGAATACGCAGAGCAGATCCTTTCCGCCGCTGTGAAGCACCACGGCCGCTCGGACGATATGACCGTGCTTGCCCTGCGTATCCTTCCCGCATAAAAAGCCCCGCGGATCTCTCAAAAGGGAAAGCATCGCATTCGTCCATACAAATGAGGTATTAGCCGTAAGAGAGTCGAAAACAGAGCAAGAGTAAAAGGATAAACTTCCTTCTATTCTTGCTCTGTTTGTTTTTTATGAATGAATGGATGCTGACGCATCATGCATTGGCTTCGCCATGATCTGCTCGCAAAATTGCCACGCAATTTGCCGCTCCCATGCATTGAATTGCAACCAATGTACCGTAAGGCACAATTCATGCCGAAGGCAATTCACGAAAGCACAGCTTTCCATTCATGCAGGCCGCAAGGTTGCAATTCATTGCGTGTTCTCCGTTAAGGATAACACGCATTGTTTTGATATCCAGCGGCTTTACGGTAGGTATCAAAAGAAAGCAAGCCTTCTTTGCTCTTTTTATATGATCCGATCCTTCGCATGCTTTCGCTTTTTGGAAAGTCAAATGTATCTTGGGAGTTTATATATTATAATGAAATTTTAGACCGAGAAAAGTTTTTTTAGATTTTTTCTAAAATCCTCTTGACAAATAGATTTAGACTGTGTATAATATTATTAGAATGAATACAAAAAAGGAGGTCCTATGACACGACAACGCTCTGCCATTTTAGAAGTTATCCGTGCCGAGCCTCGTCACTACACCGCCGAGGAGATCTTCGAGAAAGCAAAACAAATCCTTCCCACGATCTCTCGCGCCACGGTCTATAACAATTTGAACGCACTCGCAAACGAGCATCTGATCCGCCGCATCTGTCTTGCGGATGCCGACGTTTACGATCGGACCTTTGAGCCGCACGTGCATCTGATCTGTGAAAAATGCGGCGGCATCAAGGATATGCGCCTGGACGGCCTTGCCGAAACGCTGGAGCGCGCGATCGGACAATCCGTTTCCTCTTATGAATTTAAAGTGGAATATATTTGTGACGGATGCCGAAAGCACTAAAATCAAAAACCCAAAACCAAAATAAAAACAAAATACTTTTTTATAAAAAAGGAGAACAACACGTATGGAACTCAAGGGAACGAAAACCGAACAGAATCTTATGGCCGCTTTTGCAGGCGAATCCCAGGCAAGAAACAAGTACACCTACTTTGCATCCGTTGCAAAAAAGGAAGGCTACGAGCAGATCGCAGAGATCTTCCTCAAGACCGCACAGAACGAGATGGAGCATGCAAAGCTTTGGTTCAAGGCACTCGGCGAGCTGGGTGACACCGCCGCTAACCTTGCCGCTGCTGCCGCAGGCGAGAACTATGAGTGGACCGATATGTACGACAAGTTTGCAAAGGACGCCGAGGAAGAGGGCTTCCAGCAGCTGGCTTATCAGTTCAGAGCCGTTGCCGCCATCGAGAAGTCACACGAGGAGAGATACCGCGCTCTGCTTGAAAACGTAGAGATGCAGAAGGTATTTGAGAAGGGCGAAATGACCATGTGGGAGTGCCGCAACTGCGGTCACCTCGTTATGGGTCTCAAGGCACCCGCCGTTTGCCCCGTTTGCGCGCATCCCCAGAGCTTCTTCGAGGTTCGCAAGGAGAACTATTGATTTTTCTCTAAAGAAAAATCCGTTTGGATTTAGCGTGTTATCCTTAACGGAGAACACGCTAAAACTATAATTGCCCTTGCGGGCAAGTTATGAGTTATGAGATACTTCGTATCGTTATGATTGGCTTCGCCAAGTTTAAGGTTTGATGGGCAATCCTATCATAACGCT
>JAFVQL010000043.1 GCA_017504785.1 Clostridia bacterium
AGAAAGAAAAAAGAAAAAAGAAAAAAGAAGGATAAAGGATAAGGGAAAAGGGAAAAGGGAAAAGGGATAAGCGCGGTTATAGGAAAAGCGAAACGGCGAAAAAGACCAAGCCGTATACGATCGATGCCAGCGTGCCGTAGAGGATAACGGGGCCGCAAACCGTAAAGACCTTACTTCCCACACCCATCACAAAGCCCTCGCTTTTGGCATCCATCGCGGGCGAAACCGTGGCGTTTGCAAAGCCCGTAACGGGCAAAAGCGTGCCCGCGCCCGCCTTTTTTGCAAGACAGTCGAAGATGCCGATCGCCGTGAAAAGCGAGGAAAGAAAGATCAGCGTTACCGTCACGAGCGTGCCGCCCGTCCTTTCGTCAAGCCCGAAGCTCTCGTAAAGAAAAAAGAGCCATTGCCCAAGAAAGCAGATAAAGCCCCCGACCAAAAAAGCGAGGAGACAGTTTTTAAGGCAGGGAGATTTTGGCGAAAAATTTTTGATCATTTTTCGGTATTTTTCATTCGTGTGAAGCCGCATATCTGAAAAAATCCTTCTTTTTTCTTTCCGTTAAAAAAACGGACAAAATGCAAACCAAACCTTTCAAAAAGGCTTCGTTATATGCATTTTATCCGTCTTTTTTGGTTTTATGCGCCCAAGGCTTTAAAAAGGAAAGCCGGGCATTTTAAAGTTTTTGGATCAGCCGTTTTTTCTTGCGAGCTTTTTGAGGATCAAAAATTTTACGGCGTGTGCCGCGGCGGCAGTAAGGAGTGCGAGCGCCGCAACGAGGATGGCAAGGCCGATATGGCCGCTCGCGTGTCCGAATTCAAACATATCGCCTGCGATCAAAATAGAGAGCGGAACGGCAAGCACGGTCGCACCCGTCATGGCGGCACAAACCGCGAAGCGCCACTTCGTGTAGGGGAAGGCGAGAACCCAAAGGTTTACGATGCCCGCCGCCAGCACGGCAACCATGGCGAGCGTGTTTCCAAGCTCGTGGGTGGCAAAAACGCCCGATGCGTTGAGAATCACGATCGCAAGCACGGGAAGAAGCAGGGCAATGCCGTTCGGCAGACTTGCCTTCAGCACGGTTTTGATAAACGAGCCCTCGATGCGCTCGTTGTTCGGCTCAAGTGCCAGCAGTACGGAAGAAATACCGATAACGAACATCTCAAGCAGCACAAGTCCCTTCGGCTGGAAGGGATATGCCAGCACCTCGATGCCGAGGGCGGGGATCAGGGCAAGAAGTCCCGAGACCGCGGTCAAGAGAGAAAGGCACATGGCAAGCATGGTCTTCATAAGGAACAGCGTTGCGGATCTCTTTACGTTGTTGATACAACGGCGACCCTCGCGCACGACGTCGGGCAGGGTGGAGAAATCCGAGTCAAGCAGAACGATCTTCGATACCTTGCGCGCCATCTCGCTACCCTCTGCCATTGCGATGGAGCAGTTGGCTTCCTTCAAGGCAAGCGTGTCGTTCACGCCGTCACCCGTCATGGCAACGGTGTGGCCGAGGCTCTTGAGCTTCTTCACGAGAAGCACCTTCTGCTCGGGAGAAACGCGGCCGAATACGGCGCACTGCTCTGCCTTTGCTTCCAGCTCCTCATCCGAAAGTCCCTCGCAGGAAACGAAAACGTCCGCGTTCTTAACGCCGACGCGCGCGGCAATGGACGAAACGGTGGCGGCGTGGTCACCCGAGATGATCTTTACGGCAACGCCCTGCGCCTGGAATGCCGCGATGGTCTCCCTCGCGCTGGGGCGGATACGGTCTGCCACCGCGATCAGCGCAAGCGGCTTTCCTTCTTTATCTTCCAGGTCTTGCAAGGCGGCAAGAAGCAGAACGCGCTTGCCCTCCTTTGCGTAGGCAGCGATCGTTTCTTCCATCTCCTCGGAAACGGGAGCGGGAACGAAGTGCGGCGCGCCCAAGGCGTATGCGCCGATGCCCTCGAAAAGAGAGGCGGAGTATTTTCTCTCGGAGGAGAAGGGGAGCGTTTCAAGCAGCTTTTCGTCCGTCGAGGTGCCAAAAGCCGCCACGAGTGCCCTCGAGGTCGCGTTCAGGCTTGCCTGTGCGCCCTGCAAGAGCGCGATCGCTCTTTTCACCTCGTCCTCGGTGTGTCCCAAAAGCGGGATCGTTTCGGTAACGCACATCGTTCCGTCCGTGATCGTTCCCGTTTTATCGAGGCAAACCACGTCCGCCGAGGCGAGCATTTCGATGGAATACATATCCTGCACGAGCGTGCGCTTCTTCGCCAGCGAGATCACGCTCAAGGTCAGCGTCACGGTAATGAGAAGGAAGATGCCAGCGGGGATCATGCCGATCACGCCGCCGCAGGTGTCGATAATAGATCTTGCAACATCACCGTTGGATGCATACTGCACGAAAAACATGACGAGCGCGCAGGGCACGAGGAAATAAGAAATGTAGCGAAGCAAGCGGTTGAGGTCGCGAAAAAGGTTGGATGCGGGGGCAGAGAAGCTTCTCGCCGCCTTCTCGATGGTGTGTATGTAATTGTCCTTTCCAACGGCAGTGACCTTCACGAAGATCTGACCGCTGACGAGATAGCTGCCCGCCAAAACCCTGTCGCCCTCGCTCTTTTTGATGGCGTTGGATTCGCCCGTGAGCATGCTCTCATTCGCCTCCGCGATACCGGAAAGCACCGTGCCGTCCGCCAAGATCTGCTGGCCTAAGGAAAGCTGCACCACGTCGCCGAGCACGATCTCGGAAGCATCGATCTCCACGAGCGCACCGTCACGCACGACGGTTGCCTTCGGATCGGTCGTCGCGGAAAGCTTTTCCACGGTGCGCTTCGCGCGGCACTCCTGCACGATCGCGATCAGCACGTTCGGAATGATGATCGCAAGGAAGGTCAGGTTCGAAAAACTGTTGCAGGCAATCATCAAAACCGCCACGATACCCCACAAAATGTTAAAGAAAGTTAGCAAATTGTCGGTTATGATGCGGAGATAACTCTTTCCGTTCTTCTCTTTTGAGAAGTTGGAAAGCCCCTGCTCCTTGAGAGATCTTGCTTGCTCGGAAGAAAGTCCCTCGGGCAAAAGCACCTCCGTGTTTTTTGTTACGATCAAAAAAATCACCCTCTTTTCAAGTTGTAAAAACGATAAAAAAACATTCGTATTATTCTACCATATTTTTTCCCTTCAAGTCAAGGGCTTTGCCGAAATTCCCATATTTTTAAAAAAGAACTTGACTTTTTTTAAAAAGTATATTATAATTTTATAGTTATTATAAAGCGAATTTCTAAAGGAGATTTTTGCATCATGGCAGAGATTTACTCGAAGGTTTCCGCGAATCTCAATTTCGTGGAAAGAGAAAAGGCGACCAAATCCTTCTGGGAAACCGCCGGCATCTTTGAAAAGAGCATCAAGATGCGCGAGGGATGCGAGAACTATACGTTCTACGACGGTCCCCCCACGGCAAACGGTAAGCCCCACATCGGTCACGTGCTGACCCGCGTTATCAAGGATATGGTTCCGAGATATCAGACGATGAAGGGTAAGAGAGTGCTCCGTAAGGCAGGATGGGATACCCACGGTCTGCCCGTTGAGCTTGAGGTAGAGAAGAAGCTCGGCATTGACGGCAAGGACCAGATCGAGAGCTTCGGTCTTGCTCCCTTTATCGGGCACTGCAAGGAGTCTGTTTGGAAGTATAAGGGCATGTGGGAGGATTTCTCCGGCACGGTCGGCTTCTGGGCGGATATGGACAACCCTTACGTTACCTACACAAACGACTTTATCGAGTCCGAGTGGTGGGCGCTGAAAAAGATCTTTGATAAGGGCCTGCTTTACAAGGGCTTTAAGATCGTTCCGTACTGCCCCCGCTGCGGCACTCCGCTTTCCTCGCACGAGGTTGCACAGGGCTATAAGGCCGTAAAGGAGCGCTCCGCGATCGTGCGCTTCGCCTGCAAGGGCGAGGATGCGTATTTCCTCGTGTGGACGACCACGCCTTGGACCCTTCCCTCGAACGTTGCACTTTGCGTGAACCCCGCGGACACCTATTTGAAGGTCAAGGCGGCGGACGGTTATACCTACTATCTTGCAGAGGCACTTTGCGATGCGGTTCTCGGCTCGCTTTCGAAGGACGGCGCACCCGCATACGAGGTGCTTGCGAGAATGAAGGGCGCAGAGCTTGAGCATAAGGAATACGAGCCTCTCTTCGCTTGCGCGGGCGAAGCTGCCGCAAAGCAGAAGAAAAAGGGCTTCTTCGTTACCTGCGATTCCTACGTAACGATGAGCGACGGTACGGGTATCGTTCACATCGCACCCGCGTTCGGTGAGGACGACAGCCGTGTCGGAAAAAAATACGATCTTCCCTTCGTTCAGTTCGTGGACGGTAAGGGTAACATGACTACGGAAACGCCCTATGCGGGTGTTTTCGTGAAAAAGGCGGATCCCTTGGTGCTCGTGGATCTCGATAAAGAGGGCAAGCTCTTTGCCGATCCTAAATTTGAGCACGATTATCCGCACTGCTGGCGCTGCAATACGCCCCTTATTTACTATGCGCGCGAATCTTGGTTTATCCGCATGACCGCGGTGCGCGAGCAGCTGCTTGCCAACAACGCAACCGTTAACTGGATCCCCGAGAACATCGGTAAGGGCCGCTTTGGTGATTGGCTTTCCAACATTCAGGACTGGGGTCTTTCCCGTGACCGTTATTGGGGTACGCCTCTGCCCATCTGGCAGTGCGAGTGCGGCCACCGTCACGCCATCGGCTCGATCGCAGGGCTGAAGGAAATGTCCTCGAACTGTCCCGAGGATATCGAGCTGCACCGTCCCTTTATCGATGCGGTCACCATCAAGTGCCCCGCCTGCGGCGGCGAGATGAAGCGCGTGACCGAGGTGATCGACTGCTGGTTTGACTCGGGCGCAATGCCCTTCGCACAGTGGCACTATCCCTTTGAAAATAAGGAGATGTTCGACAGCCAGTTCCCCGCAGATTTCATCAGCGAGGGCGTGGATCAGACGCGCGGCTGGTTCTATTCTCTGATGGCGATCTCCACCCTGATCTTCGATCGCGCTCCCTATAAGAACGTGCTCGTTCTCGGTCACGTTCTCGATAAAGAGGGGCAGAAGATGTCCAAGTCCAAGGGTAACGCCGTCGATCCCTTCGAGGCTCTCGAGGAGTTCGGCGCAGACGCGATCCGCTGGTACTTCTATTCCAACTCCGCACCCTGGCTTCCCAACCGCTTCTACCGCGAGGCCGTTATCGAGGGCCAGAGAAAGTTCATGGGTACGCTGTGGAACACCTATGCATTCTACGTGCTTTACGCGAATATCGACGGCTTCGATCCCACGAAATATACCCTTGATAAGGCGAGCCTTTCGGTTATGGATAAGTGGATCCTTTCCAAGCTGAATACCGCTGTGAAGGCCGTGGACGAGAATATGTCCGCCTACAAGATCCCCGAGGCGACCCGCGTGCTCGAGGGCTTCGTTGACGAGCTTTCCAACTGGTACGTGCGCCGTTGCCGCGAGCGCTTCTGGGTGAAGGATATGCCCGCCGACAAGGTGAATGCGTACATGACGCTTTACACCGCGCTCGTCACCGTGGCAAAGCTTTCCGCACCCTTCATTCCCTTCATGAGTGAGGATATTTACCGCAACCTCGTTTGCTCCGTGGATAAGAGCGCGCTCGAGTCCGTGCATCTTTGCGATTTCCCCGCAGTGGATGAGAGCCTTATCGATGCGGCTCTGGAGAGCAACATGGACGAGGTGATCGACGTCGTGGTTCTCGGCCGTGCCTGCAGAAATGCCGCCGCCATCAAGAACCGTCAGCCCATTGCCAAGATGTACGTGAAGGCAGAGACTGCCGTAGAGGATAGCTTCCTCACCATTATTGCCGAGGAGCTGAACGTCAAAGAGGTCGTCTTCACCGATAGCGTGAAGGACTTTACCTCGTATTCCTTCAAGCCCCAGCTTCGCACCGTGGGTCCGAAGTACGGCAAGATCCTCGGCGGCATCCGCACCGCCCTCACCGAGCTGGACGGCAACGCCGCAATGGCAGAGCTGGAAGCAAACGGCGTGCTGAAGATCACCGTGGGTGACACCGTGGCAGAGCTGACGCGTGACGATCTTCTGATCGAGACCTCGCAGATGCCGGGCTTCGAGTCGCTTTCCGATAAGGGCATCACCGTGGTAATGGATAAGAACCTTACCCCTGCTCTGGTCGAGGAGGGTAACGTGCGCGAGCTGATCTCCAAGATCCAGACGATGCGTAAGGATAGCGGCTTCGAGGTAATGGATCATATCCGCATCTCGCTTTCCGGCGCAGAGGATATGCTCGCCGTCGCCGATAGAAACAAGGCCGAGATCTGCGAAGAGACCCTCGCCGAGAGCCTCACCGTCACCGGTGATGCGCTTAAGTTCTCCAAGGAGTGGAGCATCAACGGCGCAAAGGTTATCGTTTCGGTAGAGAAGCTCTGATAAGGGCTGTCGCTTTTTGGTAATCTTTTCCGATCGCTCACTCTCGCAATAGATTTCTATTGCTTCGGCTCGCGCTCGAAAAACCTTACCTAAAAATCGTTCGCCCGTTAAGGCAAAAGGGCCGTCGCTTTTTGTCATCTTTTTCCGTTTTCCTCCAACTCGAAAATTGGAAAAAACATCGAAAAATCGCTTGCGATTTTTGAAAAGACGCTTGAAATTGTAGAATTTATAAAAGAGCAAGGGCGTCTTTTAGCCTTACGGGATGAAGAACGAAAAAATCTGATCAAAAATCGTTCGCCCGTTAAGGCAAAAGGGCTGTCGCTTTTTGAAAGTCTTCCCGATCGCTCACTCTCGTAATAGATTTCTACTCGATCGGGTCGCGCTCGAAAAACCTTGCCTAAAAATCGTTCGCCATAGAGCTGTCGCTTTCGCGTTGTGCCCGAAAGGCAAATCCGCTGGCGCGGATCTTCGACGTGCGCCATCGCGTTCGATATGTTACTGCGTGCGCGCGGATCTATGATCCTGTCGAGCGCGAGCGGCCGCGAGAACGTATCGAATTTAAAAAAGCAAATTATCGAGCCGAGCAAAGCGAGGTATATCCACGAAATTTTATAGATTTCTTGGATGCGAAAGCGTTGCAAATAAAAAGAACGGATAGCGTGATAATCACGCTATCCGTTCCTTTTTTATTACTTAATTACTTAAAGATCTTTTTCCAGAAGCCGGCGCTTTTTTTGTTGTTCTGCTCGCCGAGCGATTTTGCAAACTGCTCGAGGAGCTTTTTCTGGTCTGCGGAGAGGTTTTGCGGGGTGTCCACCACGGCGGTTACGATGAGGTCGCCGCGGCGCTTGCTGTTGATATCCGCGATACCCCTGCCGCGCAGAGTGAAGCTTGTGCCGGTCTGCGTTCCCTCGGGGATAGCGAGCTTCTCGGTCTTGCCGCCGAGGATCGGCACCTCGATCTCTGCACCGAGCGCCGCCTCTGCGAAGGTGATCGGCACCTCGCAATAAAGGTTGTTGCCCTCGCGGTGGAAAACGTCATGCGCGCGAACTCTGACCTCGATGATCAGATCGCCGTTCGAGCCGCCGTTGCGGCCTGCACAGCCCTGCCCGCGCAAAACGATGCGTTGCATCGAATCGATGCCCGCGGGAATGGAAACCTCGAGCTTTTTGTTGACCTTGATGTAGCCCTTGCCGTTGCAGTTTTTGCACGGCGTTTTCACGATCTTACCCGTACCGCGGCAGTTCTGGCACGCCTTCTGCGTCTGCATATAGCCGAGCATCGTCTGCTGCTGGACGGTCACGCGGCCTGTGCCGCGGCAGTTCTGGCAGGTTTCGGGCTTCGTTCCCTTTGCCGCGCCGCTTCCGCCGCAATCACCGCATTCCTCCACGCGCGCGAAGGTGACCTCCTTCTTGCAGCCGAACGCCGCTTCCTCAAAGGAGATCGTGATGCGCGTTGCCACGTCGTCGCCCTCAATCGGCATATTCGCGCGACTGCGCGAAGCACCGCCGCCGCCGAACATATTGGAAAAAATATCTCCGAAATCGAAGTCTCCGAAGCCGCCGAAGCCCCCGAAACCGCCGCCGCCGAAGCCGCCCGCGGAGGGGTCGAACGCCGCGTGTCCGTACTGATCGTACTTCGCGCGCTTGTCCGCGTCCGACAAAACGTCGTATGCCTCGTTCGCTTCCTTAAACTTCATCTCCGCCTCCGCATCGCCGGGATGCAGGTCGGGATGGTATTTTTTCGCCAAGACGCGGTACGCCTTTTTGATCTCGTCCTCCGTCGCGCCCTTCTGAACGCCGAGGACCTCGTAATAATCTCTTTTATCTGCCATATGAATCCTTACAAAAGAGCCGCTTTCTCCACGGCTCTTTATATGAAATTTCGAATATTTCGCAATCTGCTTTCGATTCTTATTCCGTTTTTCCTTCCCACATTCCCACACTTCGCATGGAAATATGGAAAGCAAAAAGACAGCCTTTATAAAAGCCACGGAGTTTACCACCGTCTTTCGACCATGGAAAACTCCTGCTTTCTTTTTTAACTGCTACCCGTTAAGGTACTATTTTAAGGATGCTACGCATCCGTTTTTGTTGCATTTCAACCTTGTTCGCACCAAAGTGCCGTCTGCGCGCTTTGTTTTGGTCGAGGGGATTTTGCGGGAGAATTTTCGTTCTTCGAGGTGAGAGGCGTACAAGGGTACGCCGAACCTCGAAAACGGAAATAGAAAAGGATTTTAATAAGTTGGAGGAAAACGGAGTTTTCCAACCTTAATACCTTCTCAAATACGCACTTCGCTTTGTGGAGGCACTATTAAAAAACATCTTCATCCTTTTCGTTCTCACCGAAATGCACCGACCAATTAGGTTTTATCCTCGAAATCGGCACCATAATAATTGCCGTCGCCATCCGTTCCGGCCTGACCGTTATTTGCCGCACCGTCCGCGCCTGCCGCCTGCTGCTCCTTATAGAGCTTCTCTGCGATGGGGTAGAACGCCTTTTCGAGTGCCTCGGTGTCCGCCTTGATTGCCGCTACGTCACCGCCCTTAACGGTTTCCTTCAGCTTCTCGATGGCGGCATTTACGGGTGCCTTATCCTCGTCGGTGATCTTGTCGCCAAGCTCGTTCATGCTCTTTTCCATCTGGAAGATCGCATTCTCTGCATGGTTCTTCACCTCAACGGCTTCCTTCTGCTTCTTATCCTCTTCGGCAAACTTCTCGGCTTCCTTGACTGCCTTCTCGATGTCTTCCTTGGACATGTTGGTGGAAGAGGTGATGGTGATGTGCTGCTCCTTGCC
>JAFVQL010000044.1 GCA_017504785.1 Clostridia bacterium
ATCGCAAGCTCCCGTCACGCAGACGATGTGAGAACGCGCGTCAGTTTAACTCCAAACAAAAAGAAGCGAAAATATCTTTTTTGTCCGCCCTTCACAATAAAAAAAGAGCACCCTCGCGGTGCTCTTTTTTTATTGGTGAGGCCGATGGGTCAAGCAGAACCCGTTTCCGAGGCTCTACACAGCCACCACTACCACAAAAGTTTGAGCCGAGGATAAGTTTGCCGCCACTCCGTGGCTAATTTTTCATGCTCGCATGAAAAATGGCAAACTTGCAAACAGCGCCACTGCTTGTTCGCACTTTGGCGCTGTTTTGTTCAACTTCCCGTCCTATAAAAAGTCCGCCCCAATTATGGAAAATTGAAATTTACCTTAGTCGGGGTTGAAAATTGATGGAAAATCAAAGATTTCCCACAATTTCAGGCAATCTGCGGATTGCGTTTTTACTGCTACTACCCGGGCGCGCGAAGCGCGTTCTATTTTTACTCATGAGGCTGTGCCGCGGAAAGCGCATCGCGCTTGGAGATACAAATGCCTACAGCATAAGCGCAATGCTTTTAAGCTGTTTTTTAACGGTTTTCAAGCCGTGATTTTCTCACCAACCTACCATAAGTATCGTCGGTTTTCGTTTATCTGTCTATCAAAGGCCTTTTCCATTTGCCTAAATCACGATGCAAAAGGGATTTTACGCACTTTTTGCTACGCTCTGCGCTCAGATCAAATCCATTTCAAGCTCTAAATATTTCCATTCTTCGCCAAGGATAGTATATTTCTCGGCTTTTCCCGAGGCAGAGTCATGGAAGCCCAGGGATCTATAACAGCGATAGGCGGCCTCGTTGTTTTCAAAGACGCCTACGGAAAGCTTTTTGGCGCCGAAGATCTCTTTCGCATATCGAATGCCCAATTGAAG
Organism: Clostridia bacterium; assembly: GCA_017504785.1. GTDB lineage: Bacteria > Bacillota > Clostridia > Oscillospirales > CAG-272 > UBA1740. The sequence goes on from JAFVQL010000044.1 coordinate 908, forward strand.
CATCGATCTTCCGTATTTTTTCCCGCGCTTTTCGGGATCTACAATGATAAAGCCGAAGCGCAAAAGATCAAAGCCTTCGGTCGGTCTTCGCATTGTGAAAAATCCCACCAATTCATCATCGTTAACGGCGACAAACGCCATTAGGTTATTTACAAATTCGAATTGCTTTTTCGTGATGGGGTACGCTCCCAAAGCACCGGCAGACCACTTATAAAAGGTGACTTCGTCGCTACACCATGAAAGGACCGTTTCCGCATCGTTTATATTATAAGGTCTTAATCTTATCATTTCTTGATCCTCCAAATAAAAACAGTGTCTTAACAATGAATATTATAGCACGGCATTTTACGTTTATCAATGAATTTTTAATAATACTTACAATAGAAACGAGGCAGAGCCGCGGTATAAACGCGATCTCCACCTCGTTTTTTATTCGTTTATGCCGAAATACGGATGCTCTCGAGCAAACGGATTTTGTGCAGAAATCGCCGGTTGACGAGCGAGAGGCGTACAAGCGTACGCCGAGCGAGGATACGGCGATAGAATAAAAAATCCTAATGGAATGAAGAAAACCAAAGGTTTTCAACCTTAACAAAAATACTTACAATAGAAACGAGGCAGAGCCGCGGTATAAACGCGATCTCTACCTCGTTTTTTATTCGATTATGCCGAAATACGGACGCTCGAAAAAATTACAGAAGCTTCTTGTAGAGCTCCTTGATCTCTGCAACGCTCGTTTCGCGGGGGTTGCCGGGGCGGCAAGCATCTGCGTACGCCGACTCTGCAAGGAAGTCAAGATCCTCTTCCTTTACGATATCCTTGAGGTTTGCGGGAATACCAACGTCCTCGGAAAGCTGCTTCACTGCGTTGATCGCGGCGGCTCTTGCTTCCTCGATGGTCATAGCCTCAACGCCCTTTACGCCCATTGCAACGGCAATATCTCTGTACTTCTCGCCGGTAGCGGGAGCATTATACTCCATAACGGTGGGAAGGATGATCGCATTTGCAACACCGTGGGGGGTATCATACAGCGCGCCGAGAGGGTGTGCCATAGAGTGAACGATACCAAGACCTACGTTGGAGAAGCCCATACCTGCGATATACTGACCGAGAGCCATGCCCTCGCGTCCCTCTGCGGTGTTGGCAACTGCGCCGCGCAGGCTCTTTGCGATGATCTCGATCGCCTTGATGTGGAACATATCGGAAAGCTCCCATGCACCGCCGGTGATGTAGCCCTCGATCGCGTGGGTCAAAGCATCCATACCGGTAGCTGCGGTAAGGCCCTTGGGCATGGTGGACATCATGTCGGGGTCAACCACTGCAACAACGGGAATATCGTGAACGTCTACGCAAACCATCTTTCTGTTCTTCTCTACGTCGGTGATAACGTAGTTGATGGTAACCTCTGCGGCAGTACCTGCCGTGGTGGGAACAGCGATAATGGGGGTGCACTTATTCTTGGTGGGAGCAACGCCCTCAAGGCTTCTAACGTCTGCAAACTCGGGGTTCTCGATGATGATACCGATCGCCTTCGCGGTATCCATAGAGGAGCCGCCACCGATGGCTACAAGGCAGTCTGCACCGCTCTTCTTGAATGCTTCCACGCCGGTCTGCACGTTCTCGATCGTGGGGTTGGGCTTAATGTTGCTATAAAGCTCGTATGCGATCTTTGCCGCATCCAGAACGTCGGTTACCTTCTTGGTTACCGCGAACTTAACAAGATCGGGGTCGGAGCATACAAACGCCTTCTTGAAGCCTCTTGCCTTGATTTCGGTTGCGATCTCCTTGATCGCGCCCTTGCCGTGATAGCTGGTTTCGTTCAGTACAAATCTGTTTGCCATTGTGAAATTCTCCTTTATTATAGCGGCGCGCCGCTTATATTATACGTCTTATTATACCACCCATGATGGATTTTGTCAAGTTTTTATCAAAGATTTCGCGCCGCTTTTTAATCGAGCAGCTCGTAGGAAAAATCTTCGTAATGCAAGCGGCTTCCGATATCCGTTCCCATGGGCAAAAGCGCCATGGCAATGAACATCTCTTCCCCGCTTTTTTCATCCTTTAAAATCGCGTAATCCCCCTCGATGCGGGCAACAAAAAAATCTCTTGCTTCCATATTTTAGCTCCTTACCGTTTTTTCTTTCATTTTAACACAAAACGAACGGTTTCGCAAGATATAACGGCAATACTTTAATTTTTTCTAAATACGCCACGACGCCCCCCAAAAAAAGCACAGCTTTGCCGATACGGAAAAAAAGCCTCTCCCTGACACGATGTAAAAAGGAGAAAAGATTTTTTATCGCGCGCCAATCTGCTTTCTTGCGCCTGTTTCGCATGGCGAAAATGCCGTTTTTGTCTACATATATTTACAAAAATGCAGAGCCGGATCGTTTTTCGCCCGACTCTGCACTTTTCTATTCATTCAAAAGAAGAATACGAAAATTCATTATTTCTTGAAGTAATTTACTGCGTTGTTATAGCAAACATCCTCAACGATCTTACCGACGGTTTCAAGATCGCAGGGGTACTCTCCGTTCTCGATCAACTCACCGAGCTTCGAGCAAAGGATGCGGCGGAAATACTCGTGGCGCGTATAAGAAAGGAAGGAACGGCTATCCGTGAGCATACCGACAAACTTGGAGATAAGACCAACCTGCATCAAGGTCTCCATCTGACGGCACATACCGTCCTTTTGATCGTTGAACCACCAGCCCGAGCCAAACTGGATCTTGCCGGGCACGGTGCCCTGAAAACAGTTCATGATCGTGGCAAGCACCTCGTTATCGCGGGGGTTGAGGCAGTAGAGAATGGTCTTGGGAAGCTTATCCTCCTCATCCTGCGCGGAAAGAATCGCGGAAAGCTGCGGCGCGAAGGTAGCATCGTTGATCGAATCGTAGCCCGCATCCGGACCGATGCTCCTATAATTGCGAAGAGAGTTATTGCGAAGAGCACCGATGTGATACTGCTGTACCCACCCCTTTGCATGATACAGCGTGCCAAGGTATATAAGCAAAGCCCCCTGATATTTTGCGATCTCGCTATCCGTGACCGCCTCGCCCTTATACGCCTTATCAAATGCGGCGGCAACCTCTTCCTCCGCGCCCTTTTCGTAGAGAACGGAATCAAGTCCATGGTCGGAAACCAAGCATCCCACGCTGTCAAAGAAGTCCACGCGCTCGGCAAGTGCCTTCTTCAGCTTTTCATAGGAATCCACCGTATAGCCAACAACCTCAGAAAGCTGCGCGATCCAGGGGCGGAAGGTCTCGTGATGAAGCTTAAGCGCCTTATCGGGGCGGAAAGAAGGAAGCACCTTCGTTTTAAAGGACTCGTCCTTGGCGAGAAGGATATGATACTCCAGGCTATCCACGGGATCGTCCGTGGTGCAGATGCCTTTTACGTTGCTCATTTCAATGAGGCGGCGCGCAGTCAAGGTCTTGAGCTTCTCGCCTGCTTCCTTATATACCTTATCAGCGGTGGCAGGAGAGAGAATATCCTCAATACCGAAGAAGCGGCGCAGCTCCAGATGCGTCCATGCGTAAATGGGGTTACCGATAGCGTAGGGCATCACCGATGCATAAGCGCGGAATTTTTCCTCATCCGAGGCATTTCCCGTGATGAGATTCTCCGCAATGCCGCTTTCGCGCAGAAGGCGCCACTTATAATGGTCTGCGGCAAGCCATACCTCAGTTAGACTCCGGTACTGCTTATCCTCGTAAATCTCCTTGGGATTCAAATGGCAATGAAAATCGTAGATCGGCATTTTCTCGGCATAGCCATAGTAAAGCTTCTCTGCGGTCTCGGTGGTCAACAAAAAATCGCGGGACATAAAGGCTTTCATTTTTGTTCTCCTAACGTTTATTTTTACAATCCTCTTTATTATAACACACCGTGCCGCATTTTGCAATAGAATTTCTGCGTTTCCGCGCTCGCACTTTTAAATTTTTTTCGACCTCTTGCAATCAGCCCCCAAAGATGGTATAATTACAAAAGAAAACATTTTTTCAGAAAAAACGAGGAAGGAGCCGCCTTCATGATAAGAAATATATGCAAGCATCTTTGGCTTGTGATGCGCCATAAGCACGCAGTTTTCGTGCACTGCTTCAAATGCGGCATCCCGCTGCGCGGAATTTTGCACGATCTTTCAAAATTCTCGCCCGTGGAGTTCTTTGAGAGCGCAAAATATTTTCACGGCGGGCGCTCTCCTCTCGCCGTTTGCCGCGAGGAGCGAGGGCTTTCGCTGGCATGGCTGCATCACAAGGGGCGCAACCGCCATCACCTCGAATACTGGGTGGATGAGGACTGCAAGATACCGCCGCTCGTTCCCTATAAATTCGCCGTGGAATGCGTGTGCGACAAGCTTGCCGCCACGAAGATCTATCGCGGAAAAAGCTACACCCCCGAGATGGCACTTGCTCATTTTCGCCGATACGGAAACAAGGTGCACACAAACGAAAGATCCCTCGCCTTTATCGACAAGGTTTTCTCGGATCTTTGCGAACTTGGCGAAAAAGAGGTCCTGAACAAAAAATACATGAAAAGGACCTACCGAGAGATCTGCCTTTCGGATAAAGAAAATTAAAAAAATGCGCTTGTGCCTTTTGCACAAGCGCATTTTTGCAAACAAATATTTTCAAATAAACCGTTTATAGCCACTTTTGATTTTTAAATCATCCGATAGCATATCCGTTTTCGGTTCTCACGATCTTGGTTTCAAGAGAAGAACGAATGGCGTCCACCATGGCTTTTACGTCGGCACGCGCACAGCTTTCCACGGCGGAATGCATGGCGAGCTGGGGAATCCCGACGTCCACCGCGAGGATGCCGAGATGCGTATCCGCGATCGATCCGAGCGTAGAGCCGCCGCGGATATCCGCGCGGTTCTGGTAGGTCTGGAGCGGCACGCCCGCCCTTTCACATACAGTTTTGAAAACCGCCGCCGCGCGCGCATCGGTCGCATAGGAATGCGAGGCACTCCATTTCAGTGCGATACCGCCGCCCATAACGGGCGTTTTGGAATTATCCGAAAGCTCGGGATGATTCGGATGCACGGCGTGTGCATTGTCCGCACTCACGAGAAGACTGCTTTCAAAAAACGGCGCACCGTATTTTTGCATGAAGGGGGAGAGGATGCCCGAAAGGAAATTCGAATCCGCGCCACGCTCGGTAGAGGAGCCGATCTCCTCGTGATCGAAGAGCGCAAGCACCTTAAGCGTATCGGTGTCCTTCGCCGTCAAAAACGCTTCGGTGGCGGCATAGGCGCAAGCAAGATCGTCAAGACGCGGGCAAAGAAGCAGCTCTTCCCCTCTTCCTGCAAGCGTTCCCTTATCGCGGACGTAGAAGATCAGATCGTGGCTGACGATCTTTTCCTTTTCCATTCCGATCGATTCGGCAACCGCGGAAAGAAGATCGCCCTCTGCCCCGCCGATCGAAAGAAGCGGAAGCATATCCTTTGCCATATTGAAGGTCGCACCCGTGGCCGCATTGTTTGGCGCTTGCTGGCCGGGATTGGGGATATAGGCAAGGGCGCGATCGACGTTCACGAGTCTTTCCTCGACGCCGCTCTCCGTAGAAAGCAGCACGCGGCCCGCAACCGAAAGAGGACGGTCAAACCACGAATAAAGGATCAAGCCGCCATAGCGCTCTACCGGCACGCTGACGTAAGCACCGACGCGCGAAGCGCCCTCCTTCACGCGCAAGGCGGGAGAATCCAGATGCGCCGCCGCGATCACGGCACGCGCGGGCGCTTCGGGTACGCAAAGTGCCACGATCGAAGCACCGCCGCGGACGAAATAATATTTGCCCGCAGTGAGCGAGGGAATCAGAGATTCCGCCGTTTTTTGATACCCTGCCTTCACAAGGCGCTCTTCTACGGTATGAAGGGCGAGAGGTGCGGCGGGAGATCTTTCTATAAAATCAAAAAGCGCATTTGCGTACATAAGCATGCTCCTTTACGGTTTTACACGATATTTTCCTTTATTTTACAACTTTTTTTCTATAAAGTCAAGAAATCGCTTGAATTTTTCCCCAATCTCGTCTAAAATATATATAATATGATTTTTAGGAGGAGAGGCTATGCCGCTCGAAAAAAACGCCCCCGCAGAGGGGAAGGTGCTTTCCTTTTTCGAACAGATCTCAAAAATACCGCGGCGATCCTTTTTGACCGCGCCCATCGCAGACTATCTTTGCGACTTCGCGCGTGCGCGCGGGCTTTGGTTTTACAGGGACGGCGCGGACAACGTGATCATAAAAAAGGACGCGAGCCGCGGCGCAGAAAAGCGAAACGCCGTGATACTTCAAGCGCATACCGACATGGTGCTCGTCACAAAAGATGCATCCGTCGAGCAGGATCGCGGCGTCAAGCTTTTGAAAAAGGGCGATTTTCTCATAGCAGAGGGGACTTCCCTCGGCGGTGACGACGGCATCGGCATGGCGTACATCCTCGCCATTTTAGACGATAAGGATCTTGTGCATCCGCCGATCGAGGCGGTCTTTACCTCCAACGAGGAGGTCGGACTTTTGGGCGCGGCGGCGCTCGATTGCAGCGCGCTTTCGGGACGAATGCTGATCAACCTGGATTCGGACACGGAGGGTATCTTCACGGTGGGATGTGCCGGCGGCTCGGGCGCGCGGCTTTCCCTTCCCCTCAAGCGGCCGATCGAAGAGAAGGGCTATACGCTGACGCTTCTGGGACTTCCCGGCGGACACAGCGGCACGGAGATCGCAAAGGGGATAAAAAACGCTTCTCTTTTACTCGTTGCTTTTTTAAAGGAGCTTTGCGAAAAAGCACCCCTTCGCCTTGCGGCTCTTTCGGGCGGAGAGGCTTCTAACGCAATTCCCACATTTGCCACTGCAAGTTTCTTTTCTTCGCTTACTTTTGATAAATTAAACGAGATATGCAAACAATATTTTACAAAAGATACATTCGGGTGCGAGGGAGCGCGTTTTTCTCTTGCGAGAAGCGATACGCTTTTCTGCGCCGCCGAGGAAGAAAGCCGCGCGACGATCGAGCATATTCTTTCACTCCCAAACGGCGTGCTCGCCATGGAAAAGGACCTGATCGCGACGCCCGAGACCTCTTTGAATCTCGGCATTATCAAGACGGAGAAAGACGCGCTTTCTCTCTCCTATTCGCTTCGCTCGTCCAAAAATGAAAAGCGAGCCGCCTTGGAAAAGAAGCTCGAATCGGACGCTTTACGCTTTGGCGGTACGGCGCACCTTGACGGTGCGTATCCCGCATGGGAATTCAAGGAACGCTCTGCGCTTCGGGATGCGTGCCTCAAGGCATACCACGAGGCATACGGAAGCGAGGCCACGGTCGAGGTGATCCATGCGGGGCTTGAATGTGGCATCTTTGCCGACAAGATCCCGGGCTTGGATGCCGTTTCCTTCGGCCCGACGAATATGGATATCCACACGGTGGACGAAAGGCTTTCCCTCTCTTCCGCGGCGCGCACCTTCCGATTACTGCTCGGAATTTTAAAAACGCTTACAGAATAAACACGGCGAGGCGATCCTCGCAAAGCAATAAAAAACGGCACGCGCTTTTTCGCGGTGCCGATCAAAGGAGATTTACAGCATGAACAAGGAAAGACTCAGAAAATACGCACATCTTATCGCCAACGTGGGGGCGGGAGTGAAGGAAGGACAGCGCGTTGCGATCTACGCGGAGCTGGATCAGCCCGAATTCGTTACCATGGTGGCAGAGGAATGCTATAAGGCGGGCGCGATGAAGGTCAGCGTGAACTTCAGCCATCAGCCCTTGACCGCCCTCGACGTCACCTACTGCTCGGATGAAACGCTTGGCGAGGTGGAGCCTTGGTTTTTACAGAAATGGGAATATCAGGCACAGACCCTTCCCGCCAAGATCTTCCTTCTCTCCGAGGATCCCGACGGACTTGCGGGCATCGATCAGGCCAAATACTCGAAGGGACTTGCCAGCCGCCAAAAGCAGATCAAGCCTATCCGCACGCGCATGGAGAACCGCTATCAGTGGTGCATTGCCGCCGTGCCGGGCGCGGCATGGGCGAAGAAGATTTTTCCCGAGCTTTCCGAGGGCCGCGCGGTGGAAAAGCTTTGGCGCGCCATTCTCGACACCTCGCGCGTAACGCAGAACCCCGTTACCGCATGGAAAAAGCACAACCGCAGTCTTGCAAAAAAATGCAAGTATCTGAATAGCCTCGGCATCGAGAGCCTGCACTATACGGCGAAAAACGGCACGGATCTCACCGTCGGTCTTCTTCCGGACGGCACCTTCTGTGCGGGCGAGGAAAAGACGATCGGCGGCCTGCGCTTCAACCCAAACATTCCCTCCGAGGAGGTCTTTACCTCTCCAAGGCGCGGCGCGGCGGAGGGCATCGTTTATTCCTCGATGCCGCTTTCCTACGACGGCCAGCTGATCGATAAGTTCTGGATGCGCTTTGAGGGCGGTAAGGTTGTCGATCTCGGCGCAGAAAAGAACGAGGCACTCCTGCGCGAGATCATCTCTATGGACGAGGGCGCGGCGTATCTCGGTGAATGCGCGCTGGTTCCCTTCTCCTCTCCCATCCGCAAGAGCGGCATTCTCTTCTATAACACCCTCTTTGACGAAAACGCCGCCTGCCATTTAGCACTCGGCATGGGCTTTACCAACACCCTAAAGAATTACGAAAAATACACTGAGGAAGAAGCGCACGAAAGAGGCATCAACGATTCTATCGTGCACGAGGATTTCATGATCGGTACAGAGGACCTCTGTATCAGCGCAAAAACGAGAAGCGGAGAGATCATCGATATCTTCCGCGACGGCGAGTGGGCCATTTGATTTTATATATTTTTGTAAATTTTTGTCCTTTTGGTTGCAAAGCCGTGTGCAATCGATTATAATAGTATTGCGTGTGCGTTCATTTCGCACACGAAACGACGACCGAGAGGGGGTCGCGGTATGAAGAGAAGCCTTCCAACCGCCCTGAAAGGATGTCGAAAAATCGGCCTTGTCGGCCTCGGAATATCCAATCGCGGGGTGCTCGCGCATCTCAAGGAGTGCGGCGAATGTCCCGAGATCCGCATACGCGAAAAGAAAGAAAACGGAACAGACGAAGAGTCCTTTCTTGCGAGCATCGACGAGGATGCCCTCGTGCTTTCACCCTCGGTGCGCCCCGATCTCCCTCCCATCCGAGAGGCACGGGCGCGCGGAGTGAAAATTCTTTCGGACTGCGAAATTTTCTTTCGCGACACGAAGGCGCGCTGCTTTGCCGTTACCGGCTCGGACGGAAAAAGCACCACCACGGCAATGCTTTCGCTTCTTTTATCGGCGGCGATGGGGACGAAGATCCCCGCTGTCGGCAACATCGGGCAAGCGCTGACGCCCCTGCTCTCCGAAGGCGCGCCTGCCTACGCGATAGAGCTTTCAAGCTTTCAGCTTTTTCATTACGCGCCGCGATGCGAGCGTGCCGTGATCACCAATCTTTCCGAGAACCATCTCAATTGGCACACGGATATGAAGGAATATGCGGCGGCAAAGGCGGCACTTTACGAAAAATGCCGGTTGCCTGCCGTTTGCATCGACGATATCGGGAGCTTTCCGCTTTTAAAGCGCGCTCCCTTTTCCGTCTATTCCTTAAGCGAAAGCGAGAAAACACTCGCAAAATGCAAATCGGAGTTTACATATTGCATTAAAAACGATACGGTTTACGAAAACGGAAAACCGCTTCTCCCGCTCAATCTTTTAAAAGCCGACAGCCGCTACAACCGCTACAATCTTCTTGCGGCTCTGGCACTTTGCGCGGGACTTCTTACAAAAGATACGGCGCACGCGATCGAGAATTTCGTGCCGCTTTCACATCGTTGCGAGCCTGTGGGTAAGGTGCGGGGCGTTACTTATTTAAACTCCTCGATCGATTCCTCTCCCGCCCGCACAGCGCAAACGCTTTCATCGCTCCATGCCCCCGTGATCCTTTTGCTTGGCGGCATGGGAAAGGGGCTTTCGCCCGCGCCGCTTCTTTCCGCCGTGAAGGAAAAATGCCGCGCGGTGATCGGCTTCGGTCCGTTCGGAGAAGAGGCGACCGCTTATCTTGCGGACGGCGGTTACGAAAGCATTTTGCCACCAAAAAAGAAGATGTCGGATGCATTTTTTTCCGCAATACGAACAGCAAAGCCGGGCGATACCGTTTTGCTCTCTCCCGGTGCAACGAGCTTCGATGAATTTGAAAATTTTGCGGCAAGAGGCGAAGCATTTCGCCGCCTTGTCAGATCTATACAGACGTTACAAGGAAAGGATTTACCATGAAAAAACGCATCACAGCACTTTTGCTTTGCCTCATCACTCTCTTCTCGCTCGTTTCCTGTGGCGACGATCTGCCCGAGGGCGCAGAGCTTCCCGAAGGAATGCAGTATGCCGGCGGCGAGACGGACGGATTTTATCTCTTCGTTCCCGAGGCATGGACGCTTTCCTCGCTCGACGGCGTGGTCGGCGCATTCGTTTCTACCCTTGATCACTCCTCGGTTTCGCTCGCGAGAGTGGAAAAGCCCAAAGAGGTGAGCATCGCGGATTACTTCAAGGAAACCGTGCGAGAGGATATGCCCTTTGAAAACTTCGCGCTCGTGAAGGAAGAGGGCACGGCCCGTACCTTCGGTAACATTGCAAAGGGTGCTGTGGCGTACGAATACACCTACTCCTACAAGCCTTACGAAAAGGATGCCGTCACTTATCGCACGATGCAGCTTTTCGGTGAATTCGGCGGCAGCTTCTATTGCTTTACCTACACAGCGTCGGACGAGAAGAGGAGCGAGGATCAGACCTATTTTCAAGCACATCTCGAAGAAGTGAACGAGATCATTGACGCGATCCGCTTCGTTACGCCCAAGCCCCTCGAGGAAAACAAGGAAAGCTATGAAAAGGACGGCGACGGCTACCTTCTCATTGCGAAAAAACGCCAGGTGGGCTTCGATCTCTATATGCACCCCGATTGGGAATGCACCATGGCGAGCGGCTTCGTTGAGGCCACCGCAAAGGACGGCGCAAGCATCAACATTTCCGAGGCGCGCGATACCGGCGTCGTCGTGACCGAATATTTCAAAAAGCGCAAGAGCGATCTTGAGCGCTATACGGACGGTGCGGTTACCGTCGTGACCGACGGAGAGAATATCGAATTCGGCAACGCGCATCAGGCATTGGCTTACGAATATACCTACACCTACCGCGGCACGCAATACCATACCTATCAGGTCATGATCGTACATGAAAAAATTCCGCTCTTTTTGCAAAAGGGCTACGTATTCACCTTCACCGCGCCCGAGACCGCTTACGCACAGCAGCTCGATACCGTGAAGAAGATGATCGGGAAGGTGAAGTTCTAATGAAGCCTACGATCTATCTCGACAACGGCGCAACCACCCGCGTTTGCGAGGAAGCGCTGGAGGTGTATCTCGACGTCAGCCGCGCGCATTTCGGAAACCCCTCTTCCCTGCATGCGGTCGGCTTTGATGCCGAGGGCGTGCTGAAAAACGCGAGAGCCGAGGTCATGAAGGCACTCGGCGCAAAGGACGGCACGCTCGTTTTCACCGCCTCGGGCAGCGAGGCGAACAACCTTGCCATCTTCGGACGCGCGCACGCAAAGGAGCGCTACCGCGGCAAAAAGATCCTCACGACCGCGGGCGAGCATTCCTCGGTTTCCGCCGTTGCGGCGGCACTGAAAAACGAAGGCTATAAATACGAAACTATCCCCACGGCGGGCGGCGCACTCGATTTTGACGCCCTCGAAAAAATGCTCACACCCGACGTGGTCTTGATTTCCGCCATGATCGTCAACAACGAGACGGGCGCACTCTACGATCTTGCAAGGCTTTCTCGCATGATGAAGGAGAAATGCCCCGATGCGGTTTTGCACGCGGATGCCACGCAGGCTTTTATGAAAATTCCCTTCACCCCCGCGGCACTCGGCGCGGATATGGTGACGATCTCCTCGCACAAGATCGAAGGCCCCAAGGGCGTCGGCGCACTTTACGTATCCGCGCAGATCATCAAGACACGCGGACTCTCTCCCTTGATTCTCGGCGGCGGCCAGGAAGCGGGATACCGCTCCGGCACGGAAAACGTGCCCGGCATTGCAGCCTTCGCAAAAGCCGCTATTATTGCAAAGAATGATTTACAAAATCGCATCAAAAAGATATCGGACCTGCGCTCCTACCTTCTTGAAAAGCTTGAAAGCGACGATCGGCTTTCCGACATTTCCGCGCTTTGCCCGCCAGAATTCTCGCCGCACATCGTCAGCCTGACCGTTCCGAATATCAAAAGCGAAACGATGCTCCATTTCCTTTCCTCCGAGGGGATCTGTGTTTCCTCCGGATCTGCCTGCTCCTCCAACGCGCAGGTGCGCCATACCTCTGAGGCTCTGCTTGCATACGGACAGACCGAGCAGGATGCTGACAGCTCGATCCGCATCAGCTTCTCTCACAGAAACACGCGCGAGGACGTGGATGCGCTTTGCGAGGCTCTCGCGCTCGGACTCTCCAAACTTGCGAGAATACGGAGGGCAAAATGACGATCGACATCATCACCGTCGGCTCGCTGAAGGAGGATTATCTTCGCGCGGGCATTGACGAATATACGAAGCGGCTTTCCGCCTTCGGTCGCGTGCAGATCCACGAGCTGAAGGAGGTGCGCGTTGCCAACGAAGACGATGCCACCGCTATCTCTCGCGCGCTGGAAAGCGAGGCGGAAAAGATCCTGCCAAAGCTCGCTCCCGACGCCTACAAGATCGCGCTCTGCGTGGAAGGCACGCAGTACGACTCCGTGGCACTTGCCTCGGTGCTTGAAAAGGGCGGGGCACACAGCGGAAAAATCGCGCTCGTGATCGGCTCCTCGCACGGACTTGCCGAAAGCGTGAAGCGCGCGTGCGATCTTCGTCTTTCCGTTTCCAAGCTCACCTTTCCGCATCAATTGATGCGCTTTATGCTGATGGAAATTCTATACCGCTCGCTTTCGATCAATGCAGGCAAGCGTTATCATAAGTAAAAAAAGCCGATACGATAGGTTTCGTATCGGCTTTTTACGAACATCAAAGATGCTTATTTTCGCTTTGTTCTTCCTTTTTTTGATCCGCAGTCACCCCTTCGCGGCGAGGCGCGTAATGGCGGGAATACCTCGGATTTTTCGGGCGGCGAGGCACTGTGCCGCGCCCTTCCTTCCAATCGGTCGGGATCTTCTTTGCAAGGGCGGCGTTGGAATATCTGTGATCCCCCGTCACCTCCTTGACGACCTTGATAAAAGGCGGGATCGCGGGGCGATCCATTTCACTTTTCAGCTCGGTCTCCATCACGCAACTGTTCTTGCGGAAGGGATAAATATCGATCTCAAAGGTCTGCTCTCCATACACGAAGGTATGGCGGTTTTTCTTCACGATACGGCGGCCGAGATCTCTCTGCCGCTTCAGACGGGAATACTCCTCTTTGGGGATCTCCTTCTCCTCCTCGATACAGCTCATCGAGCTGAGACGGGTCTTGATCGTTTCCGTATAGATCGACTTCCCTGCGGTCAAGCGCCGACGAATGCGGTGCGTGACGCCGTGTACCGACGGAAGATAGATCTGCTCTATTGCGCTGCAGCTGTAACCGCGGCACTCACGCATGTCCGAAATGCGTGGGATGCGAATGATGTATTTGCGCTCCGTTTCGATCGGAGGCAACTGCTTTTCTTCTTCCATACACCCTCCTTTCCTTTCACTGCCTTCAGGCGCGGAAATCAAATTTCCGCTCTTATTTTTACCTATATTGTATCACATTTGCCCGCCAATTGCAAGATATAAACATTTAATTTTGAAATATTTTTATTTTTTATTGACTTATTCTGCATTATGTGCTACAATAGTATAGAATATAATTACCTATGGAGTGTTTAGTATGGAAATGGTAAAAGAGCTTTGGGGTTACGTCCGTGATTTCTTCGTTCACATCGGCCTCTCGATCGCGACTTTCTTTGTGAAAATTTGGACCAAGGTGAAGAAATTCTGCGTGCGCTTTGCAAAGGGCACCAAGCGCTTCTTCGTTAACTTTGGGCCTTGCTTCGTTCGTTTTTGGGTTTGGTTTGGTAAGGGTACGGTTTCTTTCACAAAGGAGACCTTCTACACCATCAAGAACTATAAGTCCTTGACCCCCAAGCAGAAAGAGGCTTACTGGGATAAGGTGACCACCGGTCTTCTCGTGCTTGTTTTCTGCTCGCCCGTTGCAATCCTTGCATACATCCTTCTTTGGTTCCTTCTGAAGTAATTTCCCTATAAAAATTCGAGAAGCAAAACGGAGTTTTCCTTCTTTGATAATTTATCATAAATATGAAAAAAGAGGAATGATTTTTTCAACCATTCCTCTTTTTATTTGCGGTTTCGCCAAAAGATGCCGGGGATACCCTCATCGAGTAGGTTTTGAGCGAAAATCTTTGATCGCGCCCCGAAGCTGTATATAAATACAGCGAGAAGAAGCGAGCGGAGATAGTAAATAAAAAAACCAATAAAAACGGAAGGAAACGAAGTTTTCCAACATTGATACCTTATCAATTACAAGCGAATAAAAAAAGAGGAACAGTTTTTCAACCATTCCTCTTTTTATTTGCGGTTTCGCCAAAAGATGCCGGGGATACCCTCATCGAGCAGGTTTTGAGCGAAAATCTTTGATCGCGCCCCGAAGCTGTATTTACATACAGCGAGAGGAAGCGAGCAAAGATAGTAAATAAAAAAAACAATAAAACGGAAGAAAACGAAGTTTTCCAACATTGATACCTTATCAATTACAAGCGAATAAAAAAAGAGGAACAGTTTTTCAACCATTCCTCTTTTTTTATTTACGGTTTCGCCAAAAGATGCCGATGAGAGGGATTAACCCTTAACCATCTTCTCAATCTCCGCTGCGAAATCCTCTTCTCTCTTCTCAAGACCTTCGCCCTTATCGAAACGAACGTAGCCTACAACAGCAATGCTACCGCCAAGCTCCTTCGCGGTCTGAGCAACGTACTTGGAAACGGTGAGAGAATCGTCCTTAACGTAGAGCTGATCCATGAGGCAGTTGTTCTCATAGAACTTGCCAAGCTTACCCTCAACGATCTTTTCAAGAACCTGAGCGGGCTTGTTTGCCATCTTGGGATCCTGCTGCATCTGCTTAATGAGAATTGCCTTCTCCTCCTCGAGAACGGAAGCGGGAACAGCCTCTCTGTTCAGGTACTGAACGGGCATAGCGGCGGTCTGAAGTGCAACATTCTTTGCGAACTCTGCAAAGCCGGGCTTATCAGCAACGTCGGTAACGAAGTTAACGACAACGCCGGTCATGCCAAGACCGTGAATGTAGGATGAAACAACGCCCTCAACTACGGTGAAGCGACGGATGGAAAGCTTCTCGCCGATCTTGTAGGTGTTCTCGGCAAGAGCAGCCTCAACGGTCATACCGTCAGCCATCTTGCAGGGCATAAGAGCCTCTACGTCAGCGGGCTTATTTGCGATAATGGTCTTCAGGATTTCCTTAACGAACTCCTGGAAGGTTGCGTTCTTAGCAACGAAGTCGGTCTCGGAGTTAACCTCAACGATTGCGGTTACATCACCGATGGTCATGATATCAACAAGACCCTCTGCGGCGATTCTGCTTGCCTTCTTTGCGGTAGCAGCCATGCCCTTCTCACGAAGGATCTTTACAGCGGCCTCGAAGTCGCCGTTTGCATCCTTGAGAGCGTTCTTGCAGTCCATCATGCCGCAGCCGGTCTGCTTTCTGAGTTCAGCAACGTCTTTTGCGGAAAATTCTGCCATTTTCTTGATCTCCTTTAAAATTCGATTGTATAGGAATTACGCCTCGGTAGCTTCGTCAGCCACAACCTCTTCGGTTACACCGCCGCGTGCTGCGATAACAGCATCAGCAAGAGCGCCGCCGATCAGCTTGATTGCGCGGATCGCGTCATCGTTACCGGGAATGATATAGTCAGCATCATCGGGATCGCAGTTGGTATCTACGATAGCAACTACCGGAATGCCAAGCTTCTTTGCCTCAAGAACAGCGTTTCTCTCCTTGCGGGTATCTACGATGAATACGCAGCTGGGAAGAGTTTCCATATCCTTGATACCACCGTATGCCTTCTCGAGATCCTCGATCTCCTTTACCTTCTTTGCAACTTCCTTCTTGGGAAGAAGATCAAAGGTACCGTCTGCCTGCATATGCTCAAGGTCCTTCAGACGCTTGATGGACTTACGGATGGTGTTGAAGTTGGTGAGCATACCGCCGGGCCAACGAGCGTTTACGAAGTACATGCCGCATCTCTGCGCCTCTTCCTTCACGGTCTCTGCCGCCTGCTTCTTGGTACCAACGAAGAGGATGGTGCCGCCTTCCTGGGCCATCTCTGCTACGTAGTTGTAAGCCTCCTCGAACTTCTTAACGGTCTTCTGAAGGTCTACGATGTGAATACCGTTTCTCTGAGTAAAGATGTACTCAGCCATTTTGGGATTCCACTTCTTGGTAGGGTGACCGAAGTGAACGCCTGCTTCAAGCAGCTGCTTGATAGTGATTTCGAACATTTCTATGTTCCTCCTTTGGTTTTTCCACCATAGCGATCCTCATGCCGCGACTTCCGATGGAAGCACCGGCGGCAAGCCCTCATCGCTATGTGCGTTTTATTTTGTCTGCCAAAGCTCGTTTGGACAGCCTTTAAATAATATCATAAATAAAATAAAATTGCAATAGTTTTTTCAAAAAAATGCAGAATTTACATTTTCTTAATAATATTAGAAGACGGATATGACTTCTTCCCCCTTGCAATCCGCCGCCTTTTATGCTACAATAGGCTTATTAAATCACGGAGGTATTCAACGAGTGTATCAAACCAAGCGAATGGCCGGCTATCTTTTTGCGGTTTTAGCCGTGCTCCAAATGGCGGCCTTCTTCCTCTATCACGAGATCACCTCGCGCGTCGAGATCCGATGGCTCGTTTATCTCGTCTACCAGATCCGAAGCGCGGCACTGGCAGCCGTGCCTCTGATCACGGCGGCGGCAATGCTTCTGCTTTTTTCTGCGGGCGAAAAAAGGATATCGCTCTTCCCCATTCTCCCCGTGCTTTCGTATGCGCTCTACTTCCTTCCGGACCATTATCTTTTCTATATGGAACAGTCGTTAAAAAGCGGCGAGGCGATCGCCATGGCACTGATCATGACGGTGCTTGAATGCGCGGCGATCTGGGGCGCGGTCCTGCTCCTTTTCCTCATCGGCAAGCGCGCGCTTCTTTCTTCGGGATCTGCCGAAAAAAAAGAGGAGCTTCCCTTTTTTAATCTGGAAGCTCCGTTAACAAAATCCGTATTTTTTGTTTGCTTTTCTTACTTTTGTTTACAAATCGTGATTGAGATCGTTCGCACGATCTCGTACCTTATCGCAAACGCAGGCACTTACACGCTCGAAGAGATCTTAACGATTCTTATAAGCTTCGCCTTTCATCTCGGTATACTCTTTCTTCTCCAAGCGGCCTGCATCCTCTATCTTCGCTATGCAAAAAAGCATTACGCGAAGGAAGGCGAGATCCTGCAAGGCGGCGAAAAAAGCACGGATATTTCTCCGAAGGCCGAAGAAAAATAAAGCTTACCGCAAGCCCTCGAGGGCTTCAAAGGGCGGCGTATAGGACTGTGCGGCACTCCCCGCCTCCTGCGTGAAGGCATCGCGGATACCGATGCGAAGCGCGTAAGAAAGCACGTCCTCATATTCCTCCTCCGTTACGCGGCGGTTTAAAGGTGCACAAAGCCCCGCCTGCGGCGTGTATTGCCGCATGATGCTATACAGAACGTTCTCTCCATAGGTATCGTAAAGATAGCGGAGCGAGAGCTTTGCATTGGCAACCGCGCCGGGCAAAACGAGCACGCGCACGAGCACCCCGCGCAAAAGGATCCCTTCTTCGTTATAGATCGGCTTCGGGCATTGGCGCACCATTTCGCCGATAGCGGCCTTTGCCACCGCGGGATAATCCTTTGCATAGGAATACCTTGCCGCAAGATCCTCTCTTATATACTTAAAATCGGGCAGATACACGTCTACCGTGCCCTCCATAGATTTCAGAGCCTCGGCATTTTCGTATGCCGAGGTATTGTATACGGAGGGGACGGAGAGTCCCTTTTCTCTTGCGCGCAAAACAGCGCTGCGGACCGAAGGCATATAGTGCGTGGGGGTGACGAAATTCACGTTATGCGCGCCCTGCGCTTCAAGCGAAAGGCAAAGCGCGGCAAGCTGCTCCTCACCGACCTCTACACCGAGACCTCCGTGCGATATTTTTTCATTCTGACAAAAAATGCATCCGAGCGAGCATCCCGAAAAGAAGATCGCGCCCGAGCCTCGGCTCCCGCTGATGGGCGGCTCTTCCCAGTGGTGCAGGGCGGCTCTTGCGAGTCTTGGCACAGCCGTGCTTTTGCAAAAGCCCTGCGCGCCCGCCGTGCGATCGACACAGCACGCGCGGCCGCAAAGCCTGCATTCTTTATATGACAGCATGAAAAGATCTCCTTTCTTCAACGCTTTTGCAACTTTTCGTTGACAAACGGTGCTTTCGATGTTATAATGAAATCAATATACCGTTCTTTGCATATTTTATTTTGAATTTGATACAGGGAATGATAAAACCTTTATACGGAGGCTTTTATGAGCGAAAAAAGACAAGGCTACATCAGCTGGGATGAATATTTCATGGGCGTTGCCCTTTTGGCATCCAAGCGTTCCAAGGACCCCAACACGCAGGTGGGTGCTTGTATCGTGGACGATCAAAACCGCATTCTCTCCACGGGCTATAACGGCTTCCCGCAGGGTTGCTCCGACGATGAATTCCCTTGGGGCAGAGACGGCGAGGAGGGAGAGACGAAATACCCCTTCGTCGTGCACGCGGAGCTGAACGCGATCCTCAACAACCGCGGAAAGAATCTTTCCGGCTCTCGACTTTACGTGGCACTTTTCCCCTGCAACGAATGCGCCAAGGCGATCATTCAGGCAGGCATCCGCGAGGTCGTTTATCTCTCGGATAAATACCACAACACTCCCTCGACGACGGCTTCCCGCCGTATGCTGGAATCAGCGGGCGTGAAGTGCTCCTGCTTTAAGCCGACCAAGGGGCAGCTCGTGCTTTCCTTCACGGAATAAGCATAAAATACATAGAATAAGACAGCGAAGATATCCTTTTTCTCGATATCTTCGCTCTTTTTTTAGGCAAAGGCGGCAAAATAGGCCTCGATCGCATCTCTTTTTGCCGCAAGCGTGCCCTGCACGATACCGCCGCGGCCGCCGCCGCGACCCGACAGAGCGGCATGGATCTCCTTCAGTCTTTCTTCGATCGGGAAGGCGGACGCGGTCATGACGTAACGATACGCACCGCCGCTTTCGGAAAGCGCGGCCGTCACACCGCCGACACGGTCCTTCGCGGCAAGACAAAGCGCGCGAAGCTCATCGTACGATGCATTGGCATCCAAAAAGAGGGCGCGGCTTCCCTTGCATTCGGAAAGCCCCTCGGCACGCGCCTCGGCGGCACGGATGCGATGACACTTAAATTCGTATTCCAGCTGTGCGTTCGCTTCCAAAAGATGCGAGACCGCCTCGGCCGTTTCGTGCTGCTTTGTGGAAAGCGCCGCGCCGATGGCGGCAATATTGCGGTATTTTTCACGGTAATCGCGCAGGGCGCGCACGCCCGCTTGCATCAAGATGCGCGTACCGCCGCGATGCTTTTCAAACTCTAAAATTTTGATCAGTCCGATCTCGCCCGTATACGCAACGTGCGGCGCACAGCAGGCGCAAGCATCCACTCCGTCTATGGTCACGATACGCACGTTTTCCGTCAGATCCAGCTTTGCGCGATAGGTCATAGCGGAAAGCTCCGCGGGCAAAGGGTAAGAAATCTTCACGGGGAGATTGCGGAACACGGCGGCATTGGCAAGATCCTCGACCTTATCCAGCGCCGCACGGTCAATCACACGGTCAATATCCAGCGTTACGATATCTCCGAGGTGAAAGCCAACATTCTCTGCGCCGTAGAGGGAATGCAGAATGCCCGAAACGATATGCTCGCCCGTGTGGCATTGCATACGCTCAAAGCGAAGCGAAAAATCGATCTCGCCGTGCACACACGCGCCCACGGCGGGTGCGCCGTCCAAAAGGTGAAAAATGCGACCTTCCCTCTCCTGCACGTCCAGCACGCGGTAAGTGCCGAGCGTACCCGCATCCGCGCCCTGACCGCCGCCCTCGGGAAAAAACGCCGTGGCATCGGTTTCGACGAGGAAGCCTCTTTCATGCGCGGTGACGGAAAGAACGCGCGCGTCAAAGGAACAAAGATACGCATCACGGTTATACAGCTTCTCGGTCATATTTCATAAACATCCTTTTCAAAAAGATTCCACGGATATTCCGTGAGAGGGGGCAGGGCTTTTACGGTGATATTTTCACCCACGAGCGCCGCGGCGTAGAGAGCCGTTTTGCACCTTTTTTTTCGGCTTCCGTACTTGCCGTCACCAAAAAGCGGCATACCGCGCGAGGCAAACTGCACGCGGATCTGATGAAAGCGCCCCGTCGTGAGTCGAACGCGAACGAGCGCACAGGGTGTGCCTGCATCCTCTCCCGCGGCAAGCGTTTCATAGAAAAGATGCCCTTCCTTTGCGCCGCCGTGCGCGCCCCTCGTGATAAACGCCTTCGATGCCGCGCTTTCCTTTCTTATGAAGTCGCGCATTTCTCCGCTCTTCTCGGGCGTACCGACACACACGAGATAGTAGATTTTTTCTACCCGCCGCTCGGCAAAGGCGGCACTCCATTTGGCGGCCGATCTTGCATTTTTGGAAAACAGGACGGCGCCTCCCACCGCACGGTCCAAACGATGCACAAGATAGAGCGTCTTGCATCCGCACGCCTCTGCCGCCAGCGTCAACAGATCCTTATCCTTCGATGGATCAGGCTGTACCGGCACGCCGATCGGCTTTTCCACGCAGATAATATCCTTGTCCTCGTAAAGAATACGCATAAAAAAGCGCCCTCCTTTCTCTGCTTTTTAAATTATTGTAGCAGAAAAAGGGGGCGTTTGCAAGTTGTTTTTAAAATTTAACCGAAATGAAAGCGGATCAGGAGCGCCGCCGCGTGCGGACATGGAAGGTGCGACCGCCCGTCAAGGCGATCATCTTGATCGCGCCGAGAGAAAAATCGTCGGCATAGACCGTCAGCGGCTTATCGATGCTCCCGCGCGCCAGCACCTTCAGATATCCGACGTCAGACGCTAAAAGCTTTTTCTTTTTCAGGCGGTTGATATCCACCGTTTCTCCCGCATGAAAGGCGGCGGAAAGCGTATCCACGTTGATCACGCCGTGGCGCGTTCCCTCGGTATAGATCTCGCGCTCCTCGGTCATGACAAGCGCCTCCGCCAAGGCATCGGTGATCAGCGCATCTGCCGTGGAAACGTCCACCGCTTCAACAGAAGCCTCGCTTGCTTCGCCGCTCTCGGCTTCCGTTCCCGTTGCATCCGCATCGGGTATCGAAGAAAGCGAAAGCGCCTCCGGCGCGGGCGGCGGCTCTTGCTCGCAGATCAGATATTCCTTATCCTCGGTGGATAAGGATACGCGCTTTTCTGCCGAAAACATAGGATAGGTGCAGGCACGGGAGCCGCTCTGCGCTGCGGCGGCCGCGCGGCTTCGTTTGCGATAGGAAAGGATCAAGAAGAAAACGATCATGCCGAAAAGGAGAACCACCGTGAGCCCCAAAAACAGAGCCGCCTCGGCGGCGGGCGGAAGACGGTAGGTGCGATGAACGGCACCGCCCGAAAAGCGCACCCGATAGTCGGGATTTTCAAAAATATACACAGCTCTCCCGCCTTCAAAAGAAGCGCGAAAGCCGAGATCGTCCTCTCCGATCGGCGCACCCGCTACGATGCGATAGGCGGGCGGGGAAAATTTTTCTCCGAGTAAAAGCGTAACGTCCTCGATCTCGGCAACAAGCGAAAGAGGCAGGATCTCGAAGATGAGCGTGACCGCTTCCCCGCCGCCCTCGAAAACGTAATTTTTTGCATCGCAAAGCCGAAGCTGCACGGCATAGCTGCCCGCGTGCACGCCGCGAACGGCGGTGACGGGTGCGTAAAGCGGAGTCGAGGCGATCGGTGCCGACTGAAGCGTTCCGTTATAGACCGCGGGCGCCAGCACCGGCAAAGGAACTTCTTGCCTGGAAACCGAAAGGGTGTGGGAGAGTGCGGTCGGCCCCTCGTAATTGTCGCGGTCGTAGGAAAGCATGGCGTAGACCGTGTGCGTGCCCGCATCGGTGATGCGGTTTCCCTCGTAGGTGCTAACGAAAACACCCGCGGGAAGCGAAGAAACCGTGATCTCCCTTTCCGTGCCGTCGTACACCCACCCCGAGGCACTCCACGCGACCGAGGAAAAATCAAGAGCGGCGCGCCGCACCGTCACGGGAAGCGGAACGCTGACACCGCCGTAATGCAAAAGCACGTAGGTATCCTTGGCAAAAAGAGAGCCGCCCCCGATGGGATAGGTGACCGATACCGCCGAGAGGGGAACGGAATGCGTGCTTCCGTCCGACACGGTGGCAACGAGAGAAAGCCCCTCGAGGCTTACGCTCTCAAAGGCGGTATAGGAAAGACGCGCGGGCATGGAAAGGATACGCAAGGCCGTAACGGTCAGAGGGCGAATCTCAAAGGGCAGGACGGCAGAATACAGTGCCGTATAATCCGCGCTTTCCTCTACGTAAGCCTGCACGTAGTACGTACCGCACGCCGTGGGCAAGGCGATCGCATCCCGCCCCTCGGCATCCTTAAAAAAACGGTATTTTACTTCCCCGAATTTTGAAAAGGCGCGCACGGCGGGCACGTTCCCTTCAAAAACGGAGGTGACCGAAAAGGGGGTGGAAAAGGCATTCTCGGCACGCGCCACCGTATAAGAAACACGCACCCGCGCACCCCCATCGAAGGGCTCCGCATACGACGACGGCAAAAAAGAGGTGTTCTCCACATCTGTGAGCGAAAGAACGACGGAATACGCCCCCGCTTCTATACCGCCCTCGTTTTCCTCCACGCGATAATCCGCCGTTGCGTACACGGCGGGATACTGCCGATATCCCGTGTATGAAAACGAAGGAATTTCGGGAATTTCCACCGCTCGTTTTTCCATCCTTATCTCCACTGCATCCGTGCAAATTTCGCTCGTTTTGCCGTTATGTGTAAATAATACTTTACAATAATACAGTCCGGAATCCGAAACCGTGCGAATCGGAAGCCTTTGGGATGCCACGTCAAGCAGCTCTCCGTTTTTATACCATTGAAAGGAGAAATGCCCCTCGGAGGCAAGTGGATGAGAAACGCTGTCGAGGGAAACGTATTGCACCTCTCCCGTATAAGTAAAGCTTTTGGCCGTCAAAGTCGCAGACGGCGCTTGTGGTGCTTCCCCTTCTGCCGCGGCAGGTCCGCCGAACAAAAGAACGATAAAGAACACCAAAAACAAAAGCAACCGCCCTTTCTTTCTTGTGCGTATCATAATAGCCCCTTTTTTTGTTTTTTATAATTATACCATTTTTTACCAAATTTATCAAGTCGGAAAGCCATGAAGATATCGCACGCCCCCACGCGCTTCGACACATTTCCCCCTCCCGCGTGCCACGCACGAAAATTTTACATTTTTCTCACACGCATGCGTTGAACTTTTCAGCGTTTTGGTGTACAATATAGAAAATACTTTTTTGGAGTCTGCGCTATGAATGAATTTATTTTGCCGATCCGCGTGGATATTCACGACGTGGATTATAACGGCGTTTGCCGTGCATCCTCCCTGCTCCGCTACGTACAGTCTGCGGCGCAGGCACAGCTTAACGAGGGCGGAATGTCGTATAATAACCTGAAGGCAATGAATCGCGCCTTTATCATCAGCCGCATGCGTATGGAATTCGATGCGCCCGTTTATCCTTACGAAAATCTCGAGGCGATCACCTTCCCCTGCGAGAGCCGCGGCTATTCGTTTCTTCGCTGCTATCAGCTAAATCGCGGCGGCAAGGCGATCGGACGCGCCGTTTCGATTTGGGCACTCATCGATATCGAGGAAAAGTCCCTCGTGCGCGTGGGCGATTTCCCGCTCGGCCTGCCCCTGCTCCCGCCGCTGGATCTGACAGTTTCGCATTTCAGAATGCCCGCAGAGCTCGGCAGAGTGGGCACGTATACCGTGACCTACGCCGATACGGATCAAAACCGACACATGAACAACACCCGCTATGCGGATATGTACGCCCAGTTTCTGCCGTTGGATGGAATGCGTATCCGCGCGATCTCGATCAACTATCTCAACGAAGCACCGATGGGCGACGTTCTTACCGTGTATCGCTGTGAAAGAGACGGCGTTTTCTATCTTCGTACGGTGCGCTCCGACGGCAAGGTCAATTCCGAGGCAGAGATCGAGCTTGCGAAAATTTAGTTTGCATTTCTTGCTTTTTCCTTGCAATTTTGCATAATTCACGCATTTTTGGGCATATATTTTGGTTTTATCCTTGCATTTTCATTTTTAAAAAGCGCGGAGCACTTGTTTGCTCCGCGCTTTTTTGCTCTTTTTATCTCGAATGAACAAAATAAGAGCAATATCTGCAATTTTTCAAAAAATCTGTATTTTCTCGACAAGCATCGCCACAGCGTTTCTTCACGCCAAGAAAAAGCGGATCTGTGATAGAATAGATACTGCAACACAACAAACGCCAAAAGGAGCTCTTATGAAACTTTCCGAGAAAAGATATTCCATTCCCGTACGCACGGATACGGTTACGGAGGAGGATATCGTTTATCGCTATACGCTCTTCTTCTCCCAACCGCTCCACGCGCCCGCAAGATCCCCCGCGTATTTTATTCAAGCAGAAACGCTTGATCCCGAGGGCAGATGCATTGAAAAGGCAACCGAGACACTCCTCGATCCCGGATACGCCATGGTCTTTTACGAGATCTGCCGCGAGCAGCGCGTCTCTCCTGTGCATCTTCACGATGTTGCAGAAGATTTTTCACGCTGAACGCAAGGCAAAAAATATCTGCCTGCCACCCGGCAGGCAGACGAAAACACACGCTTTTTTCCTTCCCTTTAAGGATATAAGGGGATTTTCGTGCATTTTTCAAGGCGCCGCCGATCGGCTGCTCTAAAAAGAGCACCTATGCGGAGCAGGATTTCAGGGCTACCTACGCATTCGGTGCGGAGAGAGCGTGAAGGATGCCTGTCACCTTGCCTTTGCCGCACAGGCATCTAAAAGCGAGGGGCGCACCGTTTTCCCTTGCGCGAAGGACGCACCTTTTTTCGAGCTTTATGATAGGCACAAAGGAGACGACAATATAAAAAGCCACCTTATGCCAAAATCATAAAAAGCAAAGCAAATCTATGTTTTTTAGCAGGATAAGGAAATATTTATTTACATATAAAGCACTTTTTTATCCAAAAAAATCCTCAATCACGGTGCTTTATGAAAAGAAAAAATTATTGCGAGGATGCCGATACAAGCGGCATCCTCGCTTCTTTTGAGATCCTCTTTCATACTAAAAGAGGGATGATGTTTTCCTTTTTTCTCGCCTTTCAAAGCTTTAAAAAGAGGTGCTTTTCCAAAGCACGCGATGCATTCCGAGCGAAGCTATGAGCCGATTTTAAATAAAAAGTTCCGCGCCTCGGCATTGGCC
>JAFVQL010000045.1 GCA_017504785.1 Clostridia bacterium
CACATAGCCCGGGGTAGCGCAAAGCTGTCTCACTAAATCGTCAGATTTACCAACGAAATTATAATTAACACCATCTGCCTCCCAGAGCACAGCTTTCACTGCGGTTGCACCCTGAACTTCAATCGTACGTCCCAGCAAGTCTGCCGTTACTGCCGCACCATTGTCCAAGTATTTTTCAACCTGCGTAGAGTCGCTTGCATCCAACAAGGCAAGAAGGAAACCTCCTTCCCCATCGTCCAGGAAAAGGGTGTTATTCGGACCGGCGCTCAGACTTACAGGCGTCGAACCGTCTGCTTTCGTTTTCGTTTCAAACGCGCCAAGTCCAAGTGCTTCAAGCGAAATGGTATCGCCAAGCTTAAACGTCTTACTCTCGGCGACACCGCCGGGATATACGACGGTGACATAATCATTTTCCGTCGCAGTGCTATCCTCCGCAAGCGTTGCTACGGCAAAAATGCCGCAGAGCAACGCGAGCGAAAGCAACAGAATAAAGATTTTCTTTGCGTTTCTCATATTTTTCTCCCTTTCTAATTATGCAACGTAGGCCGCCGCAAGGGTTGCAAAGGTGTACAGAGCCCTTGCGTACAAAGGCGTGTAACCCATGTTCTGCACTGCCATTGCTCCAGTATAATCTGCAAGAGTATAAGTAAAGGTCTCAACAACCTCACCGTACATTTTAATCTCTACATTGTATTCTTCGGTAAGCTCGGAGAATGCAAGATCAGGAAGGATAAAGTAGGTATTGCCATCCACCTCTACGATGTCTTTATAGATGAAGTGTGCCACTTCGGGATTCTCTGCGGTGCTAATGAGGATCTCGCCTTTGAAATCGGGATCCACGCGAAGCGCCATGCTCACCTTTTCATCTACGATATAAAGCACACCGCGAAGGCAATTCGAGGCGATCTCTTTTGCCTCGGGAGCAACAAACTCGGTTGCATACTCGGCATAGAGCTTATTAAACGCCTTGATCTCGGTTACGTCCTTATCAAAATAATTCATAACAGACTCAACGTATGCGAGAAGTGCGTATACAAGCGCCTTATCCTCTTGTTCTTCACCGGCGAAGATCTCTTCGGCATAGGAAAGAAGATCGATCTCTGCATAAACGGACTCCGTCTCGTTACCGTTTGTCACGTTGTAAGAAAGAGTTACGATGTCAAGCGCATCGGAAATATCCTCAAATACTACGGTGAATGCATAATACTCAACACCGCCACGAAGCACGATCTTTGCAGCCGCAAGATCCTGTGCCACGCCGGAGAATACTACGTCAGCAATACCGTCCTGCTTCTGCAGGTAGTAAACGAAGTTCAATGCATCGGTGATAGCAAGCTGTGCCATCACTCTATCTTCAGCAATGAAGAAGATGCCTTCGATCACTGCGTCTGCAGCCAGAGGCTCGGTGCCAACGAAATCGTAGTAATAACCTTCGATCGCGAGCACGCGGGCTACGGGGATACTGCCTACGAAATACTTCTTCGCAGCTCTTTCGATCTCCTTATATACGAAGGAAACCGCGCAGATCTTCTCTGCATCATCGGTTGCAACGAAGGTGAATACGATCTCATATTCTTCATCCAGGTAATTAAGGAGCAAGGAATTGTTGTTGTAAAGTACGTTTTCAACACCTGCGTCGAGGGCAGAAGCCGTAGCGTCGGTATGGAATACCGTACCGGAAAGAGTTGCAGAAGAGCCAAGAACGAGATTATAAACCTTTGCGTCCTTTACGGTAGCTGCCGCGGAGGTCAGAGCGGCCTCGGCAGCAAGGTTATAGATCTCGGCATTCTCGATGGCAACCGCACCGTCAAAGAGGACGGCGGCATCTGCTACGAGAAGTACGGTACCGTTCTTCACGGTGAGAAGCGCGGCGGGAGCAAAAGCGGTATCTACCGCGAGCTTATAACCGGCAAGATCAAGTACTACGGCAGCATTGCTTGCGATCGCACCGCTTACGGTGATATCCGAATAGAGGGTGATCACTGCGTTCTCGGATGCGGCGGCAACTGCGGCCTTGAATTCGTCGATGGCAGATGCGGATTCCACGATCGCAAAATCGGTTACTGCACCGCCCTCGGTTACAACGAAGGTGAGAACTTTCTCTTCATATTTAGTATAATCATAAACGTTCAGCGTCTTCCCTGCCATCTCTTCGGTTACAACCTCGGATGCAAGGTAGCCCATGTAGCCTGCAAGCTGTACGTAAACGCCTTTTTCGAGATCCAGATAGGACTCGTCAAAGTTTTCTGCAGGGAGAAGATCAAGATGAGAGCCTACACAGTAAAGCGCATTCTCAAAGCCTTCACCGTAAACGATCGTGGTTACGTTTGCCGCATCAGCGTAGCAAAGATACTTAAGGAGGATCTGCTCGTCACCGTATGCCACAGCAACGTTGTACTTTGCAAGCACGGTGTTTGCGGGCTGTGCTCCGTATACAAGAAGGAGTCTTTCAGCGGTGTCTGCCTTGGTTGCACCCTTGAAGGTAAGAGAATCCACGCCGCTGATCTCTGCCGCAAGCGCTACGCCTGCGAAGGAACAGCCGTTCAGATCAAGGGCGTAGTTGCAAGAATCCGTATTCGGAGCGCTTGCAACCGTCATATCTGCGTTTACAAAGGAGAAAAGATCGGTTTCGTTCTTGGAATAGATGCTAACATTTTCAAGAGAGAAGCTTGCATCACAATCAAGATTATGTGCAGCGAGAACAGAAATGGGAGCATCGCCGAGAAGGACGACGGTCGCATCCTTGATCGCAGCACTATTTAAGAAGGAGAATGCGGGGGTGTTACCCTCGAAAATGTACGTACCGCCGTTCACGGTCAGAGAAACGTTGGCGTTTGCACCGGTCTCGATCGCGTGTGCCAGAGCCGCATTACCAACGTAGGTAAGGTTTGCACCGTCGATCAAAACCTTTACGGAATTCTGTGCGCCAACGCCGATCAGAGCGCAGTCCGTGGGGTTCAGGATCTTCGCTCCTGCAAGAGAGGAGGTCAGCGTGAAGGACTTTGCGCCGCTATTCTTCAAACCAAGAACAGCCTCAAAGCCCGAAAGATCTGCGCCCGCTGCAAGTTCAGCGGAGATCTCGAGGGTGAATCCGTTAAGATCCAAGGTCACGTCCTGTGCGAAGGTTCCGAAAAGAACGCCGCTTGCAAGTGCAACGTCGCTATACATAACGACCTTGCCGCCGGTAAGCTCTGCCAAAGCCGCAACGAGCTGTGCGCCGTTTTCCGCGGGCGTTGCAGAGAAAGGTACAAACTGCGTATTGCCTTCTTCATCCTGGTAAGAGAACACCGGTACGAAGGTCGATTCCTTGGAGTCGAGCTCGGTCACGGTCGTGCCAAGGTGAGCCGCTTCAACCACGGTAATACCCGCGGGAGTAATGAAACGGTCAACGATTGCAAGATACGTACCGTCAGCCTGCTTCTCTACGGTATTGGGAAGAGCGGTATCGTTGCAGGGAGAAGAGCCGAGTGCCCAATAGGGATGGGTATTATCGCCATCTGCCCATTTAACCGTCAGGAAGGAGGAGGCAAGCGTGTAATTGAAGAAGTACTCCACGCCATCTACGGTAATCTTGTCCGTTTGTGCACATCTTGCAAGATACTGCTCTTCGGTGCTGCCATCCGGCTTCACACCGGTATAAGCGATGCTACCGTCTACTGTGCCCTCGAGAGAGAAGCGGCAGTTCTCATACGTGATGATAAACTGATTTTCATGCGTTACGGGGTTCTCGATCAAAACAGTGGGAAGAACGTTCACAAAATCGCAGTTCGCGAACTTCGGAGCGGAATACGGCGAAACAATGGCCGCAGTCTTGCTCGTTGCAGCGTTTGCTGCTGCTTTCACGCCTTCCGCATTGGAGATAAAGGTACAATTCGTAACGTTTACGTCCTTTGCGCCCATCCAGTGAAGGGCGAAGGTGTTCGCCTTGTTCAAAATGAAGGTAGCGTTGCTGATCTTCACGAACATTTGGTCGTTGCGGTCGCATACCAAACGGGAAACCATAAGGAAATAGTTATACTCGGATTTTTCCACCTGAACGTACGTACCGCCGTAGATACCGAGAGTGGCAGGATCCTGAAGAGTATCGTTGAAGGTCTGGCATTCAACGGTAAGGTTTTTACCGTACTCCGTCTTCGTGATATCTCTTTCACCGAAATATGCATGACCGTTAAGACCTTCAGCCAGTTTGCCCGCATAAGACGTTAGAAGGAGAGCCTTTGCATTGGGTGCGGAGATCTTACCGCCGGGTACGCTTGAATACACGTAAAGTGAACCCGTCGTAACTCCGATCGTAGCATTCCTTTTCGTATGCTCAAATCTGAAATGGTGACCGTTCAGATCCAGGTAAGCCGTATCCTCAGTGGCTGCCTTTTTAAAGGGGGTCTGCTGGTCATCGTGAGGAATCATCACGTCCTCGTACAGCTTTAACGTCTGTCCGCCGGTCCATTTATCCGTTGCGCTAAAATAGCCGCGGACGTCACTCGAATATGTTTCGGAATCGGTCACAGTTTCCACGATCTCCGAAAGATCTGCATTCCAGAGAGCGGCGTAAACCTTAACTCCGCCTTCGACTGTCAACGTCTCGCCTACCATAGCGTGCGTAACCGTCATATCGGAGAGAGTCTCTTCGCCCAGCTTGAAGGACCAACCGTCAGC
Source organism: Clostridia bacterium (assembly GCA_017504785.1). Lineage (GTDB taxonomy): Bacteria > Bacillota > Clostridia > Oscillospirales > CAG-272 > UBA1740. The sequence goes on from JAFVQL010000045.1 coordinate 4,657, forward strand.
AACCACGAAAAGGGTGTTGCCCTCGCCGAAGTACAGCTTCATCGATCCTTTCGTTACGATCTCTCTGGGCACGATCGCCTCACCAACGGCGAAGAAATCGGTCGCACCGTCAGGATATGCAACGGTGACGCCTGCCGCAGGCTCGGTGCCATCTTCCGCAAGTGCGGCTACGGCAAAAATGCCGCAAAGCAACGCGAGCGAAAGCAGAAGAATGAAGATTTTCTTTGCGTTTCTCATACTTTTCTCCTTGTTTTTGGTAATTTAGTATTAGACACATATATTGTAGCAAATTTTCATAAGAATTTCCATTGGTAAATGCAACAATTTTTTTTGTGTAAGTTGTATAAGTGCGCGTATTATAGGGAAAAATATCTTGTAAGATACGGCGCGTATACACGGCTGTATGCAATTTTCATTGGTAAGGAGAAAAGGACGATGAAGCTTTTGATCGAGGGCGCGGCGGCGCTTTTGCTTGCCACCGTGCTGATGGCGGCTCTGCCAACGGCGGCGGAGGGCGAGATCTACGAGGATACCGTGCGGCTACATATTCCCGCAAATTCCGACAGCGAGGAGGACCAAACGGTAAAGATTTGTATACGGGACAGACTTCTTTCCACCTACGGAGCGATGCTCTCGGGGTACGAAAGCCGCGAGGCGGCAAGCACCGCCATTGAGGCACTTTTGCCAAAAATCGAGGAAGACGTTTGCACCTGGCTTGCACAGGAGGGTGCCTCTTACGGTGCAGAGGTGCGGCTTTGTAAGGAGTGGTACGAGCGGCGCGTATACGCCGATGCGGTGTACCCCGAGGGAGAGTATCTTTCCCTGCAGGTCACCCTCGGAGAGGGTGAGGGTAGAAATTGGTGGTGCGTAATGTACCCTCCGCTTTGCCTCGATATGGCACTCGGAGATACGCTTCCCTACTCCGCGGAGGAAAAGGCTCTGATCGGCGGAAAATACAAGGTGAAGCTCAAGGCCTTGGAGCTCGCGGCGGAACTTTGCCGCAAGGAAAGATAGGGTGCGCTCGGCGTTTTGTGGCTTTTTATGAAAGGGGCTTGATTTTTCCCTCTCATTATGATAAAATGGGAAAAGAATTTGCCGAGGAGAGGAGAAAATATGGCACCAAACAAAACCGACAACCGCATCATTGCCGAAAATCGCAAGGCGCGCCACGATTATTTTGTGGAAGAGACCTACGAGGCCGGTATTGCTCTCTACGGCACCGAGGTGAAATCCATTCGCCGCGGCGGCGTGAATCTTAAGGATTCCTATTGCGATCTTCGCGGCGGAGAGATCTTCGCCCTCGGCGTTCATATCAGCCCCTACGAGCAGGGCAATATTTTTAATCGCGAGCCGCTCCGAGAAAAGAAGCTGCTCATGCATAAGCGCGAGATCATGAAGCTTCTCGGTCTTGTGACGAGGGATGGCTACACGCTCGTTCCCCTTTCGCTCTATTTCAAGGGCTCGCACGTGAAGATGTGCATCGGGCTTTGCCGAGGCAAAAAGCTTTACGACAAGCGCGACAGCATTGCCAAGAGAGACGCCGAGCGCGAGATGGAAAGAAGAATGAAGGAAAGATAAGGCGGCAAGGGTGTAGTTACGAGCTTCTATGCGGGCAACAAGCGTTTTACGCAACGCTTCAGGACAAAATACGAAAAAATGCCAAGTCAGCGACTTGGCATTTTTTGTTTTTCTGCAAAACAGATCCGAAAGCGATACGTGCGATCCGATGCACTTTTAAAAGCGCGATCGTGCGTCATGACAAGAGCGCGGCACGCTCCTCTTCGTCAAGCGGGCGCAATGCGCCGAGAGGAAGATCTCCGAGCGAAAGCGGCCCGAAGGAAACACGGCGAAGAAAGATCACTCTGCCGCCAACGGCAAGCAGCATTTTTCGCACCTGGTGCTTCTTCCCTTCCGTAAGCGTCAGCATTCCAATCGTGACGGGATCGCTTTCATGACGGCGATATTTCTTTTGCTCATACGCAGAAAGCTCGGCGCTGATCTCGGAAAGCGGGCACTCCCGAAGAACAGAGAGCTTTGCGGGGGCAGTGACGATCTGCGTTCCGGCAAGCACGACTCCGCTTTCAAGGCGCGCTTGATCCTCTGCCGAAAGACGGCCGTGGGAATAAAAGAGATAGGTCTTTTCCACGTGGTGCAAAGGATGCAGAAGGCGGGCGGCAAGCGCACCGTCATCCGTGAAAAGCAAGAGTCCTTCGGTTTCCTTATCCAGCCTGCCGACGGGGAAAAGATCACAGAGATCCGCAGGAAAGGCATCCATAACCGTTTTGCGATTTGCATCCTTTCGCGCCGTTAATTCGCCGCGCCGTTTGTTGTATATCATATATCGTTTTTCGTTCATTTTCCCATATTTGCAAACTTTTATTTGCAATAATGTTATTTTTTCGATAAAGTACGCATGGAATTCAGAATTGCGATCACGGAAACTCCAACGTCCGCAAATACGCCCCACCACATACCAACAAGGCCGAGAGCACCAAGAAAAAGAACACCGAGCTTGACCGCGAGGGCGAAGATTATATTCTCCTTTGCAATGCGAAGCGTTTTCTTCGCGATCCGGATCGCGACGGGCAGGCGCGAGAGCACATCCGACATGATCACCACGTCCGAGGCTTCCATGGCACTATCCGTTCCCGCGCTTCCCATAGCTATACCGACGTCAGCAAGAGCGAGAGATGGCGAGTCGTTGATACCGTCACCCACGTAGGCGACTTTGTTCTCGGGATCGGAAAGAAGCGCTTGCAGAGCGGCGTATTTTTCCTCGGGGCGAAGCGAGTGCGAATAGGCATCGAGCGAGAGGGCTTCGGCACAAGCTCTTGCGGCTTCTTCGCCATCTCCCGTGAGCATCGAAAGGTGCTTCACGCCGAGAGAGCGAAGCGCAGACAGAGCGGCTTCGGCTTCGGGCTTCACCGTATCGCAAAGCAGAATCTCGCCAAGAAGTGTTCCGTTTTCGGCAACGAGAACCGAGGTTGCGTTTTCGGATTTTCGTTCAAAAGAGACGTTGCACTGCGCCATCAGGCGCGCATTTCCCACCGCGACCGTTTTTCCTTCGATCTCTGCGAGGATACCCTTCCCCGCAAGCTCACGGATCGAGGTCGCGCGCAGATCGCATCTTGCAGCAGAGCGAATGCATCTTGCGACTGGATGGTTGGAGCCAAATTCGGCCGCCGCCGCAAGCTCAAGGATATACGCTTCACTTCCCCGCAAGGCACGAATGCTTGCGATGGAAAATTCGCCCGTGGTCAGAGTTCCCGTTTTGTCAAAGACAAAGTGCGTTGCTTTCGCAAGCGGAGAGAATACGTTTCCGCCCTTAAAGAGGACACCGCGGCGCGCCGCACCGCCGATGCCGCCGAAAAATGCCATGGGAACAGAGATCACCAATGCACACGGGCAGGAAACGACGAGGAATAGCAGTGCGCGACGGATGCACTCCGTAAGGCGCCCGATTCCAAAGATCGGGGGCAGGAAGGCAAGCAGGACCGCCGCACCGACGACGAGGGGCGTATACCATCTTGCAAAGCGCGTGATGAAGCTTTCTTCCTTGGATTTATTTTCGGATGCGTTTTCCACGAGGGAAAGAATACGCGCGGCGGCACTTTCATCCGCGGGGCGGAGTGCTTTCGCCGTGAGAACACCGCTGACGATGACGGTGCCGCTATCGAGGGCATCTGCAACCGTTACAGCGCGCAAGCGCGCTTCCCCCGTCAGCGCAGAGGTATCCACGTCGGATGCGCCGGTGAGGATCTCGCAGTCCAGCGGCACGCGGTCGCCCGCGCGAAGGACCAAGATCTGCCCGACCTCCACGTCCTCTGCATCCACCGTTACCTCTGCCCCGTCAAGCAGGACGTTTGCCGTATCGGGGCAGATCTCCATCAGCGTGCGGATGGACGCGCGCGCTTTTTTCACGGCGCGCTCCTGAAAATACTCGCCGACGGAATAGAAGATCATGACGGCAACCGCTTCGGTATATTCGCCGACGCACATTGCGCCGATCGATGCAATACACATCAAAAGCTTTTCGTCAAGAAGGTCACGCCGCAGGATTCCGCGCACGGCATCCGCCATAACGGGATGTGCCACGATCGCCAAGGAAAGGATATACAAGGCAAGCGATGCCGCGGCATGCATTTTTACAAGCAGAAGCGCAAAAATCAAAACAATAGCAGAAGATAAGACCAAGAAAATCGGATGCGAAAGAATTTTAAATTTTCTTTTTTTCATACAAAAATCAAACAAATTGCAAATATTTATTTGCATTTATATGCATTTTTTCTGTTTTCTTGCAAAAGAAGCTTATGCTTCAATTACAACATTCTTTGAAAACTTCGCAGCGGTTTCTATCACAAGAGCCAGCGCATCCGCCTCGGAAAGCGAGGTTTCAACCGTCACCTTTTCTGTAAGAAAATTGATCTTTGCGCTCTCGATCCCTTCTTCCTTTTCGATCATTGCGCTAAGCTTTGCGGCGCAATTGGGGCAATCAAGACCCGTGATACCAAATTTGAGTTTCATAATTTTTCTCCTTTAATATTATATTTCACTCCTCGACGTGCGCGAGGGCGGTTTCAATAATAGAGCCGACGTGATCGTCTGCCAATGAATAAAAGACGTTTTTTCCGACCTTCCGATATGTGACGAGATCGCTTTGGCGCAAAATTTTTAATTGATGCGAGACCGCCGATTTCGTCATTCCAAGAAGCTCCGCCAGATCGCAAACGCAAAGCGGCGCTCCATCCAGCGCAAAAAGAATGTGCATGCGCGTGCTATCGCCGAGGATCTTGAAAAAATCCGTAAGCTCGTAGATCACGCTTTCCTTCGGGATTTTCTTTATGCTTTTTTCTTGTGCGCCGTGATGATGCTCTTCGTGCTCGCATACGGGCAAAATCGGTTCTTTATGCTTCATATTTTTTCTCCCAACAGTTGAACGGTTGTTCAACTGTTTATAGTATATCATATACAAAAAAGCATGTCAACACCTATCTAAAAAATCTCTGAAAAGACGCCGAAAGATCCCCTCAAAAAAAATCTGCTTTTTTTAAAAAAAGGGGTTGACAAATCGAATTCAATGGTGTATAATAGATAACGTCCTGCGGGAGTGGCGGAACTGGCAGACGCGCACGTTTGAGGGGCGTG
>JAFVQL010000046.1 GCA_017504785.1 Clostridia bacterium
GGTTTTTTCTATTTCATTGTTTTTAGGGAAAAAAACTTTTTTCACAAGGCTTCCTTTTGCAAAGGGAAGCGCGCAAGGCGGCGAAGGCGTGTGTTTATTCTTCCTCGCTTGCTCCCGAAAACTGACTAAAGTAAAGCTTCTTATAAAATCCTTCTTTTTTCAGTAACTGCTCGTGGCTTCCGCTTTCGATGATGTTTCCGTCCTTCATGACGAGGATCACGTCCGCATCGCGGATCGTGGAAAGACGGTGCGCCACGATAAAGGACGTGCGCCCTTCCATAAGGCGCGAGAACGCCTTTTGAATAAGAAGCTCGGTTCTCGTGTCGATCGAGGAGGTTGCCTCGTCCAAAATCAGCATGGGCGGGGAGAGAAGCATCACGCGCGTGATGGACAAAAGCTGCTTCTGTCCTGCGGAAAGCAGGATGCCGCCCTCGCCGATCTGCGTATCGTATCCGTTCGGAAGTCTTTTGATAAAGCTGTGGGCGTGCGTTTTCTTTGCCGCATCGATGATCTGCTCTCGCGTGGCGTCGGGGCGGCCGATGGCAATGTTTTCCGCCACGGTTGCGCTCGAAACCCAGCTGTCCTGAAGCACCATACCGAAGCTGTCGCGCAGGCTCTTTTTCGTATAGGAGCGAACGTCCTTTCCGTCGATCAGAATGCGCCCTGCATTCACGTCGTAAAAACGCATCAAAAGGTTGATCAGCGTGGTTTTTCCGCAGCCCGTCGGGCCGACGATCGCAATGTGCGATCCCGCCTTCAGATCCAAGGAAATATTGCGGATCAAGGGCTTATCCTCGGTATAAGAGAAGGAGATATTCTCAAAAGCAACCGCTCCCTTGGCAGAGAGCTCGCTTGTATCCTCACCGTCGGGTGCTTCGCTTTCGGCATCGCGGAGTGCGAAAATTCTCTCGGCGCAGGCGATCGCGTTTTGAAACTCGGTGATCACGCCTGAGATCTCGTTAAAGGGCTTCGTGTATTGGTTCACGTAAACCAGCATGGCGGAAAGCATACCGATCGTAAAGGGCGTAGCCGTATCGAGCGTGGCAATGCAGGTATAGCCGCCGACGAGGGCGACCGCCGCATAGATCACGTTGTTGATAAAGCGCGTGGTCGGATTCGTTAAAGAAGAGAAATAGAGTGCCTTTAGCGATGCGCCGTAAAGCATGTTGTTTGCCTTCTCGAAGCGCTCGATCGCGCGTTTTTCATATCCGAAGGCGTGCACGAGCTTTTGATTGCCGATCATTTCGTCGATAAGTGCCGTCTGCTCGCCCTTCGCCGCCGACTGCGCTAAAAACATCGCGTGCGTTCTCGTTGCGATAAATCGCGCAATGAAGAGCGAAAGAGGTGTGAGAAGGAACACCACGATCGCAATCCTGTAATCCAGCACGATCATAAAGACGAGCGTTCCCACGATGGTTAAAAGCCCCGTAAAGAGCTGTGTAAATCCAAGCAAAAGTCCGTCTGCAAATTGATCCACGTCCGAGATCATGCGGGAAACGAGATCGCCGTGCGGATGCTTGTCAATATAAGAAATAGGAAGAGTTTGCAGCTTCTTGAAGGTCTCGTTTCGCATATCCCGCGTTACGCCGTAGGTCACGCGGTTGTTGATCTTCGTCATGGTGAAGGTCGCGAAGGCGGAGATCAAAATGAAAACGGCGATCTCAAGAAGGATATAAAGAATATTTTTCTTGTCCACGTTTCCGATGCCGACGATCAGGTCGATCGCATTACCGATGCGGATCGGCACGTAGATCGAGATCGCAACCGAAATGAGAGCCAAGAGGGCAGAAAGAAGGATCGGGAAATGGTAGGGCTTTAAGTAGGCGAGAATCTCTTTCAAGGTCGCGCCGCGGCTTTCGCCGTTATTGGTTTTCTTCATTTTTTCCACCCTCCTTTTCTCCGAACTGGGATTCGTAGATCTCGCGGAAGACAGCACAGCTCTCGAGAAGCTCGTTTGCCGTGCCGATGCCGACGATCCTGCCGTCATCCAAAACGAGGATCTTATCTGCCTCCGTGAGCGTTCCCGCGCGCTGTGAAATGATCACCTTCGTCGTGGTGGCGGGAAGCTTGTTCAGATCCCTGCGAAGTGCCGCCTCGGTGGCAAAATCCAGTGCCGAGGAGGAGTCGTCGAAGACCAAAATTTCAGGCTTTAGGACAAGCGCACGCGCAATGGAGAGGCGTTGTCTTTGTCCGCCGGAAAGGTTCTTTGCGCCCTGCGAAATTTCATAGTCCAGCCCGCCCTTGTCGCGCACGATCTCTGCCGCCTGCGCGATCGAGATGGCTTCCATGATCTGCTCATCGGTTGCATCCTTTGCGCCAAGTTGCATATTATCTCTAATACTGCCACGGAATAAAACCGATTTTTGGGGAACTGTGCCGATAAACTTGCAAAGCGCAGAAGCATCGTAGTCCTTCACGTCGCGCCCAAGGACTGTAACGCTGCCTTCGGTCGCATCGTAAAAACCGCCGATCAGCTGGGCGAGGGTGGATTTGCCGGAGCCGGTGCCGCCGATGATGCCGAGCGTTTCGCCTCGGCCGACGGAAAAGGAAATATCCGAAAGAGAAGGCTCCTTTGCGCCGGGATAGGTAAAGGAGACCGCTTCAAAGCGAATCGCCTCGCTGCCCTCGGCGGGCGTGGTTTCTTTTCCCTTTTTCTGGGAGTTTTCGGTTTTCAAGATCGCCTCGATCCGCTTTGCCGATGCAAGTGCTTTCGTGATCTGAATGATCATGTTGGCAAGCTTAATAATCTCCACGAGGATCTGCGACATATAGTTATAAAGCGCGATCACCTCGCCTTGCGTAAGAAGCCCAAGCTCCACGCGCAAAGCACCCGTGTAGATCAGCGCGATGATGGCAAGGTTGATCAGAATATAGGTAACGGGGTTGAGAAGCGCGGAGATCTTTCCAACGTGCACGTGCTCCTTGGTGAGCGCATCGTTGCGCTCCTCGAAGCGGCGGATCTCGCCGTCCTCCTCGGTAAAGGCGCGCAGAACTCTCGTTCCCGAGAGGTTTTCTCTCGTGGCGCGGAGCAGGCGATCCAGCCTTTGCTGTACCTTCTTATAAAGCGGCATGGAAACGAGCATCACGCCGAAAACCACGACCGAAAGCAAGGGGATCACGGCGGCGAACCAAAGCGCCGAGCGCACGTCCACGAAAAACGCCATGATCGTCGCACCGAACACAACGAAGGGAGAGCGGAGCAGAAGCCTTAAAAAGAGATTCACGCCGGATTGCACCTGCGCGGTGTCGCCCGTGATGCGCGCGATCAGCGTGGAGGTTCCAAGCGTATCGTTTTCGGTATAAGAAAGACTCTGTATATGGGAAAAGAGCACGGAGCGAATGCGCGTGACAAATCCGACCGCCGCTTTGGCGGCGAAAAATTGTGCAATGGCGGAAAAGAAAAGACCGACGGCGCCGAAAAGCACCAAAAGAAGTGCCATCCGAAGCACGAAGGGGCGGTCACCGCCCGCAATGCCCTTATCGATCAGCGCGGCAACGACGAGGGGAACGAGCAGCTCGAGCGTTGCCTCAAAAAGCTTGAAAAGCGGGCCGAGCACGCATTCCTTTTCGTATCCGCGCATGTGTTTTAGTAGCTTTTTCAAAGAATTTCTCCTTCTTCGTAACAGTATCACGCGCCGACGGTGCAAAAAAGCAGTCCTCGGCGCGTGCGTATAAAATTAAAGTGATTCGATCTCAATGCCGTAAAAGAAGCATTTTTTTTCTCCGGGGGCGAGGCGGCACATATGCGCGCGCGTCTCAAATACCTCGGGTGTCACGCCATCGGAGGGAATGCCGGACCAAGGCTCGATGCAAACGTAATCCGCGCCCTTTCCCATCATGCGCCAAACGCAAAGGTAGGGCAGGCTTTCGCTGCGGGAAACGGTCACGCGCTTGCCGCTTTTCTCGCAAGCGAGCGTAACGGATAAGGGCGCGCCCTCAAAGATCAGCGTGTCGGTTTCGGGGGTGGCAAAAAGCGCATCCGAAAGCGCGAGCTTTCCGGCGGGAAGAGGGAAGCTTTCCGCCTTCGGGCGTGCAAAGGAAACGTGTTGCAAATAGTGAATATCACAGCATTCCTTCCCGGGAAATTCGATCGCATGGCCCTCGAGGGTCTCTTCGGGCGTCACCGCGAGAGAAAGGCCGGGATGGCCGCCGAACATAAAGGGAAGCTCGCAGTCGTCCGTATTCTCAACGCATGCTTCCATAAGAAGCTTTTTATTGATCAGCGTATAGGTCACTGTCAGTCGGAACTTGAAGGGGTAATTTTCAAGCGTGAATTCGTTTTCGTTCGCTGTGAGAACGAGCCTTTCATCCGAGATCTGCTTTACCGCAAGAGGGAGCTTCGGAAGGAAGCCTTGCCCATCCATGGTATAGGTCTTGCCGCCGTAGGTATAGCATCCGTCCTTGATCTCTCCGCAGAGGGGAAAAAGAAGGGGCGCATGGTCCTCCCAGATCGCGGGATCGGCGTGCCAAATATATTCCTTGCCGCTATGATCGGATAAAGAGAGCGTTTGCCCCCCGATATCCGAGATCACGGCGGTAAGATATTCGTTTTTCAAGGTGTAATTCATCGCATTCTCCTAAAAAAGAGATTTTGATTTCAGTGCTTTTTGGTTTCGATCTCGTTTTTGATTTTCGCAATAAATTCATCCACGGTGAATTTTCCGCCCTCGCCCTCGATGCGGGCGCGAACGGTAACCGTGCCGCTCTGCATTTCCTCGTCGCCGACGACGACCATATAGGGAACCTTGGACATCTGCGCCTCGCGGATGCGGTAGCCGAGCTTTTCGTTTCTGTCGTCCAGCTCTGCGCGGATGCCTGCCGCCTTCATCTTGTTTACGACCTCTGCGGCGTAGTCCGCAAAGTCACCCACAACGGGGATCGCGGTCACCTGCGTGGGAGCAAGCCAAACGGGAAGCGCACCCGCGTACTTCTCAAGAAGGAGCGCAAGCGTTCTCTCATAGCAGCCGAGAGAGGTTCTGTGAATGATATAAGGCGTTTTCTGGGTATTGTCGCGGTCGGTGTATTCCATGCCGAACTTCTTTGCAAGAAGCATATCTACCTGAATGGTAACGATCGTGTCCTCCTTGCCGAACACGTTCTTGCACTGAATGTCAAGCTTCGGTCCGTAGAAAGCCGCCTCATCGATACCGATCACGTAGTTTTCGCGGCCAAGGTAGGTGTCAAGAAGCTCGCCCATGATGGACTGCGCCTCTTCCCACTGCTCGGGCGTGCCCTCGTATTTGTCGGTTCTTTTCGGATCCCACTGCGAGAAGCGGAAGGAGCAGTCCTCCCAAAGGCCAACCGATTCAAGGCAGTATTTCGCGAGGTCAAGACAGCCCTTGAATTCCTCGGCGAGCTGATCGGGACGAAGCACGAGGTGTCCCTCGGAGATCGTGAACTGACGAACGCGGATCAGACCGTGCATCTCGCCGCTATCCTCGTTACGGAAGAGGGTAGAGGTCTCGCCAAGGCGCATGGGAAGCTCTCTGTAAGAGCGCTTCTTGTTAAGATATACTTGATACTGGAAGGGGCAGGTCATGGGGCGAAGCGCAAAGCATTCCTTCGTATAATCGTCGGGATCGCCCATAACGAACATACCGTCAAGATAGTGATCCCAGTGGCCGGAGATCTTGTAAAGGTCTCTTTTTGCCATAAGGGGGGTCTTGGTGAGAAGGTAGCCTCTCTTCATCTCCTCGTCCTCTACCCAACGCTGAAGGAGCTGTATGGTTCTCGCGCCCTTCGGCAGAAGGATCGGAAGGCCCTGACCGATGGAATCCACGGTCGTGAAGTACTCAAGCTCGCGGCCGATTTTGTTGTGGTCGCGCTTAAGCGCCTCTTCCTGCGCGGTAACGTATGCGTTCAGCTCGTCCTTGGTGGGGAAGGCAATGCCGTAAACTCTCTGGAGCATCTTGTTATTCTGGTCGCCCTTGTAGTATGCGCCCGTGCACTGCGTCAGCTTAAATGCCTTGATCGCGCCCGTAGTGTGAAGGTGCGGGCCGGCGCAAAGGTCGATATATTCGCCCTGCTTATAGAAGGAAAGCTCCGCATCGTCGCCAAGCTCCTCGATCCTCTCCACCTTGTAAGGCTCGTCAAGCTCCTTCATGAGCTTGATCGCCTCGTCCTTTTTGAGCACGAATCTTTCGATCAAAAGGTTTTCCTTCACGATCTTCTTCATCTCGGCCTCGATCTGCTTGAGGATCTCGGGTGTGAAGGAGATCTCGCTGTCAAAGTCCTGGAAAAAGCCGGTCTCGGTTGCGGGCCCTATGGTCTGCTTGGTTGCGGGGAAGAGGCGCTTCACGGCCTGTGCCATCACGTGTGCCGCCGTGTGGCGGAAAACGTGCTTGCCCTCTTCGCTCTCAAAGGTGTAGAGTGCAACGGTAGCATCCTCGCAAATCACGGTAGAAAGCTCGCGAAGCTCGCCGTTTACCTTACAGGTAAGGACGGCGCGGGACATAATGCCGAGCGCGCTTGCCGCATCGAAAACCGAAACGGGTGCCTCGGAGGAGTAAACCTCTCCGGTAGCAAATTTGATCTGGAACATAGTATCTATCTCCTTAAAATATTATTTTCACCTTCATGCACACAGAGTGTGCTATATCACGCTTCGCAGAGCGAAGCATATCACGGACGGCCGCTTTGCCGTCCATATCACGAGCGCGCGGCGCTCTATATCACGGCGGCCTTCCGCCAAAACAAGCGCATGGCATAGAGCGATATTTTCAAAAAAAGCCACACCCCGATTGCATCTTTTGCAATCGGGGTGTGGACGAATATCGGTCCGCACGGTTCCACCCGAGCGTTTCACTCATTAAAAATATGCATTTTTGTGCCAAGCACCGCGGCCGGTACCCAAGGGAGGAATGCACCGTTTTTCACCATCCAACGGCTCTCTTTGCCATCCACATCCAATGAACATAATCCGCTACTGGAAAGTATAGCACAAAAAGCACGCAAAGTCAATGATTTTCGCGAAAATATTTACAATAAAAAGATGATATGTTTTTTAATTATGCTTGACAAGCGAAAGTCTTTTGTGATAGAATAATGAAAGAAAAAAATTAATAGGAGGTCTTTATTATGCGTGAAGTTAAAATCGTTTTGAAGGGCATCGAGGATGTCAGAAATTTTGTAAAAGAAGTTATTATGCTTGAGTATGAAGTGGATCTCATACAGGGCAGATACGTTGTAGATGCAAAATCCGTAATGGGCATCTTCTCTTTGGACCTTCTTTCTCCCATCACCGTGCAGATCCATGGCGAAAGCTGTGATGCGTTTCTTGAAAAGATCCGGGGCTTTCTTGTTGGTTAAAGAACCGTCGGGAGATCGCATCTGAATAGCCGCCGCCCTGCGTTTTCGCTTTCGCGGTGCCGACCGATGCAAAAATCGGTCGGCTTATTTGCAAAGCAAAAAAAGACGGCCGCTCTCAAAAAAGTTTAAAAAAGCACCCGTTTAGCGTGTTATCCTTAACGGAGAACACGCAGTCAAATCCGTCTTTGACGGGTGAAATCCACCTTTGGTGGATGAAATCGCTTTCGCGATGAAATCCTGCTTCGCAGGGTTGTATTTAGATGGATTTGATTTCATCCAAGGCGTGTCTTGGATTTCATCTGAACGAAGTGAAGATTTCATCGTTGCCGTGCAACGATTTCATTA
>JAFVQL010000047.1 GCA_017504785.1 Clostridia bacterium
GCTTGGATTTCATCTGCCATAGGCAGATTTCATCGCGCAGCGATTTCATTATTCTTTTTCTCTAGGATTTATGCTATACTTAAGTCGAGGTGATAATTATGGCAGAAAATAAGCTTGCAGATTTATCTATGGATTTTGCTGTCAGCATTTTAAAAGTGACTGACGGTATTAAGGGACATTATTCTCTTATAAATCAGTTGGAGCGTAGTGCGACATCTATTGGTGCTAATATTCGTGAAGCAAAATATGCTCACAGCAAGGCAGATTTTATATCCAAACTTCAAATTGCGTTAAAGGAATGTTATGAAACGGAGTATTGGCTTGAACTTATTCAAAAATCCGAGATTTTTACCGATGATGTTCTGAAAGCCCTTTTGCACGATTGCGGCACAATCAGACGAATGTTGATTTCATCAATCAACACTATAAAACGTTCACGAGATTTGAACTAAAATTTTCAAACAAAAAATCGGGTTGATTTTTCACTACCCGATTTTTTTGTTATTGTATCATAAATTCTGCGCTTAATTTTAATTTCTACCTAATTTAATTGGAAAATTTTTAAAACAATTTCCACAAGAACCGTGGCAATTAGTAACACCACTTCCGACATATGCGCTGGATGTGGACATATTGTTCACTTTCCCACAATATGGACACCTAACATGATATTTTACTTGTCTGCCGTCATCGGAAACAACAACTGCATTTTCGGCCCATGCGTGCATTTTATTATCCTTTCGCTATATGATGCATACTCATTGTAAAAAACTATATTTATCATTATTCAGGAAATTTTTCAAGTATGTAAGGATTTACTTCTTTTAATAACTTGATTTTAACATACAATAACGCACTGCTTACTACTATGTTGGTTTCCTTGTCCCAGCCATTATTATATTTAGCAAGTATCGGAGTTGTTTCTACATCCAAAAGCTTTTCAAGCGAGAATTCGGGATTTTTCCATATAGAGAGTGCTTTTTCTCTAACAGCGTTGTATTCTGACAATATTTTCTCTTTTGCTTTGCGATTGATAAGCCACCAGATGTTTAAGATCACCGAGGAAAATTTATGTTCGTATCTCTTCAGCTCTTTATACATCGGCTCCAATTCCTGAATTGCTTTAATACACTTTGAAGCATCAAGCAATGTTGCATTAAGTTCTTCTTCCGGAAGCTCGTCCAAAAAACTTGCCCTGTCAGATTTGTCCATATTGTAAAGTTCTAAAAGTTTTGTCTGCATTTCGTTTTACCTCTGCTTAATTTCTGCCACCTGACCGTTAGGTACGCCAGCTCGTCTAATTGCTATTTGCATGGCTTCAAATTCACTATCCGCTTGAACTGTAACTCGCGTTCCTGAATAACCAGGCTTCCCCTCTTTGTTCACAAGAATCACATACGTTTTTTTCATAATTGTATTACCTCTTTTTATAGAATTAACTCCAGCACTCGCCAGAGTCCACCATTAGTATACCATAGTATTTTATAAATGTCAATAGAAAGTTTTATAATAGTATTGTAAAATTTGACCATGGGGGTGCTTTATGATACTTGCTCTAAACGAGAACGTAAAAAGACTGCGTATGGCACGAGGACTAAATCAAGTTGAGTTTGCGAAGGCTATGAGCGTTTCTAAACAATGCGTTTCAAATTGGGAAAACGATAACGTTATGCCTTCAATAGAAATGCTTGTGAAAATTGCAGATTATTTCAATGTAACAACCGACTATGTTCTTGGAAGAAATGAAAAAAATTATATTGACGTTAGCGGATTAACTGACGAACAGATTAGCCATATATCGTTAATAGTCAGCGATATAGCTAAGCTAAATGTCCGTTAAGTTCCACTCCCGTAAGCACTTGCTCGAAAATATCTTTTTTTATCGCCCTTTCACAAATTAAGTGGACGGCATAATTGCTGTCCACTTTTAATATTTTAGGGCAAAAATTGATAAAAAAGGCATCAATTCTGCGCTTTGATTTTGGTTTTTTCCTGTATAGGGGCTTGAAGAACGAGCGGTGCAGAGCGGACTTGTGGTGGACGTACGCAGATAAACAAGCGAAGCATATCTTGAAGCCTGCTAATACATGTGCGCGCCGATTGCTCACAAGCTTAACGAGAATCGAACCTTGAAAGAGGATTGGCTTTTCGTTTTTTATACGGTTTATCCGTGAGGGGCTCTTGAAAAAAGGTGTTGGATATGCTATAATGAAGGTAGCAATCGGACCGATTTTTTTAAAAAAAGGGAGAACGGATCAATGAAATGCTACGTTTTGGAGCAAGAACAGAAGTTTTTTGCGAATATGGAAAAAGCTGCGATTTCCACGGAGGCGGAACAGGAGATATTGAAGCTTTGCTCGGCGTGGCAGGCAAGAGATCTTCATCAAGAAGGGCCAAACACCGACGATTATGAGAGCATGACCTTGTATGACGCCTTGGATGCGGAGAACTTTGTGGTATCCATGGGGCGTGTAGTAGGCTATTACGCAGTTCATTTTGACCTCACTGCGTATGTACCGTTTCCCATTACAGCAGGAAAATATCAAATAGGAGATTATGACTATACCGATTACAGCAATTGTGGGCGAATCAACCGGGGGCACGTAGCCATTGTGCCCAAGCCGGATACCGACAGCAATCCCTATTACGACGAGCCAAGATTTCACAGTCAAGAGGAATATGACGACTACATCAAGTGGAGAGATTAAGATATACAAGAGAAGCGAGTAGCATCACTTTCATCTTGCATGGTTCGGTTTTTTAAAAACAGACTCCCAAAAACGCCGCAGAAAAGGATACATTTTCTGCAGCGTTTTTTTATCCATCGCGAAGCGGTGGCATATTATCGGTCATTTGGGGCGGATACCATAGGCGTAGGTCGTATTGCTTTTTGCGATGGCGGTATACAAATTTTATGAATTGGATCATACGCAAGGCTCTCGCTTTGATTTAAGGAATTAAAGAGATAAAATTTGTCGTTTTATCGTCTGCAAAGAGTAAAAAATGCACATATCGTTAAATTATGCCCTTCCATCTATTGACTTTTTGAACGAAATATGATAAAATCTTTTATATTCGTTTTAATTAATTAAAGAAGGGAAAAGATCATGAAAATAACAATGATGATACTTGCCATTCTCATTTATATGGGAGTGATGATTTACATCGGCGTCCGTTGTTCAAAGCAGAATAAGTCATCGGACGATTTCTATCTCGGCGGAAGAAAGCTCGGTCCGCTCGTAACAGCGATGAGCGCGGAGGCATCGGATATGTCCTCTTGGCTTTTGATGGGTCTTCCGGGCGTTGCCCTGATTTCGGGTGTTATCAATCCCGGCGGCTTTGCCGAGGCGGTATGGACGGCGGTTGGTCTTGCGATCGGTACGTATATTAACTGGCTGATCGTCGCAAAGCCTATTCGTATTTACACGGAAAAAACGAACAGCGCGACACTTCCGGATTTCTTCTCGGCGCGTTTCGGAGATAAGAAGGGAATTCTGACGGCGGCTGCGGCTGTGTTCATCGTTGTATTCTTTATCCCCTACACGGCCTCGGGCTTTGCGGGCATCGGTAAGCTTTTCAATACGCTTTTTGGCGTGGATTACGTGCTTGCGATGGCGATCGGTGCGATCGTTGTGATCGGATATACGGTTGCCGGCGGCTTCCTTGCCGCTTCGCAGACGGACTTCGTGCAGTCCATCGTTATGACCTTTGCGCTGTTCGTGATCATCTGCTTCGGCATTGAGAACGCGGGCGGCCTTGCACCTATCAAGGAGAATATCCTCGCTATCGACGGCATTGGCAGTCTCGGTCAGTATTTCTCTCTGACGGGTACGGATGGCTCTTATAGCTTCCTTCCCATCGTTTCCACCCTGGCATGGGGTCTCGGCTACTTCGGTATGCCCCATATTCTGCTTCGCTTCATGGCGATCGAGGATTCGAAGAAGCTGAAGCTCTCCCGCCGTGTGGCCTCCGTTTGGGTGGTGATCTCCATGGCAATTGCGATCTTCATCGGCGTGATCGGTCTGAACTTCGTGCTTTCCGAGGGCTGGATCAATCTTGCGGGCGAAACCGCCGAGGGCTTTGATGCTGAACGTATCGTAATTTATTTTGCTAAGGACGGTATTGCAAATCTCGATAGCTTTGCCGCTATCATTGCAGGTTTGATCCTCTCCGGTATCCTTGCTTCCACGATGTCCACGGCGGATTCCCAGCTGCTTGCGGCATCCTCCTCGGTTTCCGAGAATATCGTAAAGCGCTTTATCTGGAAGGATATGGGCGTGAAGTGGCAGATGTGGCTTGCGCGTCTCACCGTTGTTGCCATTTCCGTGATCGCGTTCTTCCTTGCATTGAATCCCGATGCATCTATTTTCCGTATCGTTTCCTTCGCATGGGCAGGCTTCGGTGCCGCCTTCGGTCCCGTTGTTCTGTGTGCGCTCTTCTGGCGCCGCACCAATAAGTGGGGCGCGCTTGCCGGCATGGTGAGCGGTGCCGTTATGGTATTCGTATGGAAGTTCGTGGTCCGCACCGCTGCAAAGGGCACCTTCCTTGATATCTACGAGCTTCTTCCCGCATTCCTCGTGAGCCTTGCGGCAATCGTGATCGTCTCTCTTCTGACGGCAGAGCCTGAGCAGGAGATCTTGAACGTGTTTGATGAAGTAAAGGCACTCTGCAAGAAAAAGGATACCGATCCTGCGGCAAAAGAAAACGCATAAAACGGATTCGGTCAATACATAAATGCAAAAAAAGTAAATAAAAGTAGGCGAGGATGAAAAAAGCATCCTCGCCTACTTTCATAAAACATGTTTTTTCTTGCGCGCAAAGCGCGGTAGCATCACGCATGTTTTTGCATTTTAAGCGTTGTCGCTTGGCGGGCGCATCGCGCTTGCACCAAGCAGATCACTGCACGTAGATCTATTCACGCCTCGGGATTTTTTGAAATGTGCTTCAGATATGCGTTGATAAAGCCGTCGATGTCGCCGTCCATCACCGCATCGATATTGCCGTTTTCAAAGCCCGTGCGGGTGTCCTTTGCAAGCGTGTAGGGCATGAATACGTAGCTGCGGATCTGGCTGCCCCACTCGATGTTTGCCTTGTTGCCCTGAATATCCTCAATGCGGTCGAGCTTCTCGCGAAGCTTGATCTCCATGAGCTTTGCCTTCAGCATCTTCATGGCCGTCTCCTTGTTCTGGAGCTGGCTTCTCTCGGTCTGGCATCCGACCACGATACCCGTGGGCTTATGCAGGATGCGGATCGCAGAGTCGGTTTTGTTGATGTGCTGGCCGCCCGCGCCGCTGGAGCGGTGCGCCGTTACCTCGATATCCTCATCACGGATGGTGATGTTATCGTCGTCATTGAATTCAGGCATGACCTCAACCGAAGCAAAGGATGTGTGGCGTCTTCCCGAGGAGTCGAAGGGGGAAACGCGCACCAGACGGTGCACGCCGTTTTCGCTCTTGAGATAGCCGTAAGCGTTGATGCCCTCCACCATAATGGTAGCGGACTTAAGTCCCGCCTCGTCACCGTCCAGCCAGTCCACGAGCTTGACGTTGAAGCCGCTCTTCTCGCCCCATCTCGTGTACATGCGGTAGAGCATGGACGCCCAGTCCTGCGCCTCCGTTCCGCCCGCGCCGGGATGGAAGGAAACGATGGCGTTGTTCTTATCGTAAGGACCGCAAAGAAGCACCTCAATGCGCTTTTTCTCCGCCTCGGTCTCAATGAATTCGGTCTCTCTTAAAACCTCGTCCACGGAGCTTTCGTCATTTTCCTCCATGGCCATCTCGCAAAGCGTTAAGGCGTCCTCAAGCTTGGTAAGAAGCTCCTCGTAGCTCTCCACCTTGTCCTTCAGCTGTTTGATCTCCTGCAGCTTTTTAGAGGATTTTTCCGCATCGTTCCAGAAGTTTTCCACCATGGTCTCTCTTTCAAGCTCGGTGGCTCTTTCCTTGGCTTCCTCGATGCGAAGCTGGCTTCCAAGCTCTGCGAGTGTGTCCTGCATATCGAGAAGGCGTCTTTTTGCTTCGTCCAGTGCTAAAATCATAGTTTCCTCCGTGTTTTTGTGCGCGCCCGAGCGTTTTTGGGGGAAAAACCTTCCAAAAATGGGGCGCAATATTTTTCCAATCATAAATTATAGCATATTTTCAGAAAAAAGTAAATAGTTTTTCGCAAAAGTCAGAAAATATCTTGACATCGCTTTTCGCTTTATGGTAGAATGGACTGAAGAAATATAAAAAATGCAAAAAAGAAAGGAAAACCCCATGAAAGTAACGAAGGATACTCTGATCGGTGATGTTCTGGATTTCAACGTAGAGACCGCAAAGTTCTTCTTTGAGATCGGTATGCATTGCCTTGGTTGCCCTCATTCCAGAGGCGAGTCGATCGCAGATGCATGTCAGGTGCACGGCACGGATGCCGATGCTCTGGTGGCAAAGCTCAACGAATTTTTGGGTGAGTAAAAATGAAGAAGCCCGCCTTGGATGCCCGTCTTCGGGCGGCGGCGGCGTATGTGAGGCAGGATGCCGTGTTTGCCGACGTTGGGACGGATCACGCATATCTGCCTCTTTTTCTTCTTGCCGAGGGGCGCATCCTGCGCGCCGTGCTTTCGGATATCAACGAAGGTCCGCTGGCAAGAGCGAGAGAGCATGCCGCCACCTATCCTTATGGGGATAAGCTCTCCTTTCATTTAACGAACGGTCTTGAAGGTCTTTCGGGGCAGGGGATCACAGATATTGCCATTTGCGGCATGGGCGGCGAGCTGATCGCCGATATCCTTTCCCGCGCCCCCTTCGTGAAGGATCCGAAGATCCGTCTGATCCTGCAACCGATGTCTCGCCTCGCAAAGCTTCGCGCGCATCTTGCGGCCGAGGGCTTTTCCATCCTTTCGGAAACCTACGTATCCGCCGCAGGGAAGCATTACGCTTGTATGCACGCGGCATTTTCGGGCGCACCCTATGCGCTCTCTCCCTTTGAAGAAGAGTTCGGGCAGTACCCCGATACGGAAAACAAAGCCTTTCTTGCTTACCTTTTTTCTAAAGAGCGCGCGCTACGTGCTGCCGTGCGCGGTATGCAAAACGGCGGCGGCGAGGCCGCAGCACAGAAGGCACTTCTTGCGGAAATTGAAGATTTCAAAAAGAAACATGGATTGGAGCATACACTATGACGGTACATGAGCTTTATAAAAAACTGACGCAGCGTTTGCCGGACTCTCTTTCGGAGTCTTGGGATAACGACGGTCTTATGGTCTGTGCGGATACGGAAGCACCCGTGCGCCGCGTGCTTCTTACGCTGGACGTTACGGAGAATGCCGTAGATTTCGCGATCGAAAATCACTTCGATCTCATTCTTTCGCATCACCCTTTGATCTTCCGCCCCCTCTCGGCGGTGACCGAGGATAGCCCCGTTGGCCGCAAGGTCATCAAGCTGATCAAAAGCGGCATCTCCGTGTTTTCCTTTCATACCCGCGCCGACCGCGTGGACGGCGGCGTGAACGACGTGCTTGCCGATCTTTTGGAGCTGACCGAGATCGAGCCTCTCTCGGAGGACGGTATGGGCAGAGTCGGATACCTCGAAGAGCCGATGCCCCTCGAGGCGTTTTGTGACCGCGTGAAGGAGCAGCTGGGCGCGCCGATCCTCTCGGTAGCGGACGGCGGCAACCTCGTGCATAAGGTCGCCCTTCTCGGCGGAGAGGGAAAGGACTACGTGAAGGCCGCGCTCGTCTCCGAGGCGGATACCTATATCTCGGGAAGCCTTGGCTATCACACCTTGGAGGACGCCCCCGAGCTTGGCATCAATCTCATTGAGGGCGGTCATTATTATACCGAAGCGGCGGTGCTCGGCTTCTTTGAGGAGCTGCTTTCCCTCATCGATCCTTCGGTCGCGGTGCACACGCTTTCCTCGAACAATGCGCGCTTCATGTAAGAAAATCGCGGGAAAATGCGCCCTTTGTCTTTTGGGCAGCATGATCCTTGCCTTCGGCCTCTGCCACGTGCACGCGATCGCAAGCGTCACCGAGGGCGGCGTTCTCGGCCTTTCACTTTGGCTTTATAAAACCCTTGGCATTTCGCCCGCCATCGGCGCGTTCGTCATGAATCTTGCCTGCTATCTTTTTGGATTTCGCGCCCTCGGGCTTTCCTTCATCGGCTATTCTGCGATCGCGGGCGGCAGTTTTTCGGTCTTCTATTCTTTTTTTGATCTTTTCCCCAAGGTGCTCTCGCCCCTTGCGGCGTACCCGCTTGCCTCTGCGGTGGTTGGCGCTCTTTTCGTCGGTGTCGGCGTTGGACTTTGCGTCATCGCGGGCGGCGCCCCGAGTGGAGACGATGCCCTGGCGATGGGCCTCTCGGCTTTAACGAAAAAGGATATCCGCATCTTTTATCATTTGTCGGACGTTTTGGTTTTAGCCCTGTCTTTAACCTATATTCCCATAAAAAGCATTTTCTATTCGCTTGCCACCGTGATCCTTTCGGGCCAGATAATCGGCTGGATAGAATCGGCTCATAAAAGGTTTTTGGACAAAAAAGCAAACAATAATTTGCAAATACAAGGAAAAATGAATGAAAATCAGTGAAAATGCAAAAAAAGCAATCTATATAGGAACGATATGCTCCTTTGCGTATTTTGCAGTGTATATCACGAGGAACGCACTCTCCGCCGCCGCGCCGCAAATGCTTGCCGCGGGGTACACGGAGGCATATATCGGTAGCGTTTCCTCTCTCTTCTTCGTCTTTTATGCAATCGGTCAGCTGATCAACGGCTGCATTGGAGATCGCATCAAGGCAAAATGGATGATCAGCGGCGGCCTTCTTTTGGCGGCTGTGGCAAATGGTGTTTTCCCATATCTTGTAAAAACGCCGAATCTTGCCATGATCGTTTACGCCATGTCGGGCTTTTTCCTCGCCATGATCTATGCGCCGATGGTAAAGGTCACCGCGGAGAACACCGAGCCGATCCACGCCGTGCGTTGCAGCCTCGGTCATGCCTTCGCTTCCTTCTTCGGCTCGCCCGTGGCGGGTCTGCTTGCCACCTTTCTTGTTTTCCAAAGTGTGTTCGTTGTGAGCAGTGCCTCTATGGTCGTCATGGCGGTGGCCGTGATCGTCACCTTTATCTATATGGAGAAGTGCGGCATGGTGCGCTATGGGCAGTACACGCGCCCCGCCCCCTCCGAGCAAGAGGAAGAAAAGCCGAAGGCGGCCGCTCGCTTTGGCGCGGCGGTAAAGCAGCTCTATCGGTTGCAGATCGTCAAATTTTCCTTGGTCTCCATTCTCACGGGTATCGTGCGGACCTCGGTTGTTTTTTGGCTCCCCACCTATATCGTGCAGTACCTCTCCTATTCCGAAACCGAGGGAACGACGATCTTCACCGTGTGCACCCTCGTCATGTCGCTCACGACCTTTATTGCCATCTACGTTTACGGCCGCCTCAAGCGCGATATGAATAAGACCGTCCTCGTTATGTTCGTCGCGACGGCGCTATTCTTCCTTCTGACCTATCTTGTGGCACAGCCCATACTGAATATTACCTTTCTCGTGCTTGCCATCATGGCGGCAAACGGCGCGGCGACCATTCTCTTTAGCTGTTATTGCCCGAGCCTGCGTGATACGGGCCTCGTCTCATCCGCCACGGGCTATCTCGATTTCCTTTCCTATATGGCCGCCGCCATTGCAAACGTCATCTTTGCCAACGCCGTCACCTCGATCGGCTGGGGCAATCTTCTTCTCGTATGGCTCGCGCTCGGTGTTGTCGGCATCTTCATCGGCTTGCCCTATAAGCGGAAGCACAAGGCTTCCGCTTGACCCGCACCGCGGTGCGGACCGCATCGCGGCTCTGCCGCGACTTCATCCATCCCTTTGGAATGGACTTCGTCCGTCCTTGAAGGATTTTATTTTTCATAACAAAAAGCCGAAAGCTCCGTTTCTTTGGAAGCTTTCGGCTTTTTCTTTAGCCTTCCCCGGGAGAGAGATGGCTTTTGTATAGCAAAAGACGGAGGAGAGCGCGCCAAAAAAGCATTGGCGCTTTTCACGCCATCCAGAATGGCATATTGATTTTGCGGGGCGCGCAAAAATATCGAGTCGCGCCAAGCTACATATCGAGCGCAACTGCGTTGCGCCATATCGACGCTTCCGTTCTTTTCACGCGCGCAAGCGCATGATCGCTTCCTCGATCGCCTTCCTCGTTCCTTCCGTCGGAATCGAGAGGGGAAGTCTTACTTCGGAGGAGCATAACCCCATTTTCTCCATGGCGTATTTCAGCGGAGCGGGATTGGTCTCTAAAAAAAGCGCATCGATAAGCGGCAGGCACTTTTTCTGTATCTCTAAGGCATCGCCGTGCTTTCCCTCTGCAAAAAGGGAATAGAGAAGCGCAAAGTGCTTCGGAATGAGGTTAGATGCCACCGAGATCACGCCCGCGCCGCCGAGCGAAAGCACGGTGAAAAACTGGCTGTCATTGCCCGCATAGAGCGTAAGATCCTCCATGGCGGCGAGTGCCACGAGCCGTTCGGCAGAGTCGGATGCCTCCTTGATCCCCACGATCCGCTCGCACTGTGAAAGTATGGAAATCTGTTCTAACGAAAGGTGCACACCTGTGCGCCCGGGAACGTTATAAAGCAGGATCGGAAGCGCGCTTTGGTCTGCTATTTGTAAATAATGATTTACAATTCCGTCCTTTGTTCCCTTGTTATAGTAAGGTGTTACAACTAAAATGCCGTCGCAACCGATGCGGGCAGCAAGCCTTGCATGAGCCTTGGCTTTCCTTGTATCGTTCGTTCCCGCGCCGAATATCAGGCGGCAGCGGCCGTCAATATGCGCGGCACTTTCGGCATACAACCGCTCGCGCTCCTCGTCGTCCAAGGTTGCGATCTCGCCCGTCGTTCCGCCGATGATCAGTGCTTGCACGCCTGCCTCGATCTGCCTGTCGATCAATCGAAAAAGGGCGGGATAGTCGATCTCGTTACCGAGAAACGGAGTTGCGAGTGCCGTCCCCACCCCTTTAAAAATACCCCTTTTTTTCATATTTGTCAAAAATCCTTGCAAAAGTCTAAAAATTCGTGTATAATGAAATACACATTATTATTTTATGAAAAAAGAAGCGCGCGCGTCCGTGCGCTTCTTATGAAAGGCGTTAGGCAATATGGAAAAAAACGCAGAGCAGATCACCAATGTCCGCACGAAAACCGATCTTTCCACCCATGATTTCTTTTACGAGCTTCCCGAGTGCTTGATCGCGCAGACCCCCGCCGAAAAGCGCGATGCATGCCGCTTGATGGTCTTGGATCGCGAAAGCGGCGCGGTATCGCATAAGATCTTCCGTGATATTATCGACTATATTCGCCCCGAGGATATGCTCGTGGTGAATGCCTCGAAGGTCATTCCCGCGCGCCTGCTTGGCGAAACGAAAAACGGCGGCGCAATGGAGCTGCTTCTCCTTCGCATGCATGAGGATTTTCGCTTTGAAACCCTCGTCCGCCCCGGAAAGAAAGCCAAGGTCGGTGCCGCCTTTACCTTTGGCGGTATTTTGACCGCCACGGTAGAAGAGATCGTCGAGGGGGGCAACCGCATCGTTTCCTTTGACTATGACCGCGAAAAATATAAAAGCATTTACGAGGTGCTTGACGTCGTTGGGCAAATGCCCCTTCCGCCCTACATCACCGAAAAGCTGAAGGATAAAAACGATTATCAGACCGTCTATGCCAAAACCGAAGGCTCTGCCGCCGCCCCCACCGCGGGCTTGCATTTCACAAAGGAGCTTCTTGCCGCCTTGAAGGAAAAGGGCGTTGGTTACGGCGAGGTGACCTTGCACGTCGGTCTCGGCACGTTCCGTCCCGTGAAGGTGGATCGCATCGAGGAGCATCTCATGCACGCGGAGCATTTCGTCATCACCAAAGAGGTGGCGGACGAGATCAATCGCCGCCGCGCCCTTGGCGGTCGCATTATCGCCGTGGGAACAACGTCCTGCCGCGTTCTCGAGAGTGCCTCGGATGAAAACGGCATCCTCCATCCCATGTCTGCCGAAACCGCGATCTTTATCTATCCCGGCTACAAGTTCAAGGCCACCGATGCCTTGATCACGAATTTCCACCTCCCCGAATCCACCCTCATCATGCTCGTCAGCGCTCTCGCCGGCAAAGAAAAGGTTATGAAGGCTTATGAGGAGGCGGTAAAAGAGGAGTATCGGTTCTTCTCTTTTGGCGACGCGATGCTGATTGTATAAATTGCCGTATACTTCGTTGTCGGTTGACTCAAATCCCTCGACATAGGTAACTATGCCATCGGGATTTTCGCACCCTTACGCCTCGTCTACGACAATTTCTACTAACCAGCACAGCATCTCTTGTATAGCATCAGCTTCAGCGACGCGATGCTGATTGTATAAATTGTGTGATACTGCGTTAAAGCTCCGACTCGGTCAAATCGCCGTAGGTAACTACGGCTTCATTTCCCTCGCTCGCTTTGCCTTGTCTCACGCAATTTCTCCTAATCAGCAAATTCGTCTTATATAGCATCAGCAGAGAAGAGATAAGAGAGAAAAGATAAGAGAAAATGAAGATTTTCGCCTGTGGCGAAAATCAACTGCACTGATTTACTATTTATGCCGTCGCGCTCAAATCGCAAAGACAACGCATTTTTGTACCTTCTCGGCAAGCGCTTTTGAAGTCTATGAGAAGATCTAACCTTTAAAATTCAGGAGCTTTTATGCAAAGCATTTATATTTGCCCCAAGTGCAAAGCGCCGCTCATCTTTGAGGAGCGGGTTGCGAAATGCACCGCGGGACATTCGTATGACCGTGCCAAGGAAGGCTACTATAACCTGCTGCTCACCAACGTGGGCGGTACGCACGGGGATAATAAAGAGATGATACTTGCGCGCCGCGCCTTTTTGGATGTGGGATATTATGCGCCGCTCTCGGACGCATTGAATGCGCTCGTTTGTCGCTATCTTCCGGAAAACGGCCGCATTCTGGATGCGGGTGCGGGAGAGGGATATTATACGGGCAGGCTTGCCGAAGCCCTCGCCGCCGAAAAAAAGGATAGCGAGATCTATTCCTTTGATATTTCCAAGGAGGCGGTGCGCCGCCTTGCCAAGCGCAGAGCCGATCTGCACCCCGCCGTTGCGGGGGTGTACGATATGCCTGTGGGAAGCGAAAGCGTGGATATGCTTCTTTGCTTCTTTGCGCCCTTTGCGAGAGAAGAAAGCCTGCGCGTTCTGAAGAAAGGGGGATATCTTTGCATGGCAGTGCCGGAGCGCGAGCATCTTTTCGGCTTGAAGAAAAAGGTATACGCCGATCCTTATTACAATGAAGTTTCGGAAGAGATCCCCGAGGGCTTTTCGCTCATCGAAAGCGTGGAGATCCGAGAAGAGATCGCGCTCACCGATCCTTCGCATATCCGCGCCCTCTTTGAAATGACACCCTATGCCTATCGCACGGGCAAGGAGGGAAGGGCTGCGGTATACGCATTGAATGCACTCACCACCGATATTCATTTTCGCTTATTTCTCTACAAAAAGATATAATAAAAGCGCGCTTCATTTTTAAAGCGCGCTTTTATTGTAGAATATCATAATCCTAAAAGATAGGAGGGGATACGTTTAAGACCTTGCAGAGTGCGGCAAGCTCGTGATCCGCAACGAAGCGGGATCCGATCTCGATGCGGCTAACGCTGTCACGCGCAATATTCGCGCCTTCCGTTTGAAGTCTTGCGGAGCATTTCTTGCGAGAGCCCTTCCTTTTTTCTTGCTCCGCTATATTCTTGCTTCCGTTAAAATTTTTATGAGCGAGATAGGAATCATGAAAGGGTTTGATACATTGGGCAGAATCGTTATCCCAAAAGAACTGTGTATGCGTTATGCCCTCAATGGAGGCACACAGAACATCGCAACGGCCGATGGCATTTTATTAAAAAATCCCGAGTATATTCCGGTAAAGCAAGAGAAAACGCTGTGCCGTAATGCCGATAAAAGGTAAAGAAGCGAATTTGTATAAAAAGCAAAGGGCTGTCTCATGCGAAAAAGCATTTGAGGCAGCCCTCTTATCATGGAAAGAAAATTAGTCTTCGATATAAACTCTCTTCATACGCATAGCGATCTTCGGGCGGTCGCTAAAGTCCGTGGGGATCGATGCGATCTCGTCCACGGTTTCGATACCCTCAACCACCTTGCCGAATGCGGCATACTGTCCGTCAAGATGCGGTGCGTCCGCATGCATGATGAAGAACTGCGAGGAAGCGGAGTTCTTATCCATCGAGCGCGCCATGGAGATCACGCCGCGCGTGTGGCGGATAGGGTTCGGATGTCCGTTTGCGGCAAATTCGCCCTTGATCTTCTTTTCCGAGCCGCCCATGCCGTTGCCCAAGGGGTCGCCGCCCTGGATCATAAAGCCGGGGATCACGCGGTGGAAGATCAGCCCGTCGTAGAAGCCCTCTTTCACGAGAGAAAGGAAGTTTTCCACGGTGAGGGGTGCTGCCTCTGCATTCAGCTCAAGCTTGATCTGTTTGCCGTTTTCCATTTCGATGATAACCATTTGTTTTCTCCTTTTGGTATAATATAATAATTTTAGAATATAATAGTAGAGTAGAAAATATACACAAATGTAAATAATTATTCTCGTGAGGGCGGTATGGATACGGAGAAAATAAGAAAATTCGCTTATCTGACGGTGTGTGGTTTTGGAATCGCCGCACTTCTTTTTCTTTTCTTCCAATATGTGTTTTCGCTTCTGCTCCCCTTTGCGGTGGCGTTTTTGCTCTCTTATCTTTTGCGTCGCCCCGCCGAGGGAATCGCGAAAAGATTGCATATCTCCAAGCGTTTTTGCCGTATGTCCTTTTCGCTTCTTTCGCTTCTTCTTTTGTTTGCGGGCATCGGGCTTCTTCTGTATGCCGTGGCGGGAGAAGCATGGCGCTTTGTCAGCGAGCTTTCCGAGTCGGGCGAGTTAAGCTCGATGCTCACCGCGATCCTTCGCTTTCCGCACGGAATGCTCGGTAGCGGTGAGAGCGCCGCGGAGTGGGAGGAAAAGATCGCGGACACCATCGGCGCCGCCACCTCTTCCTTCGTGTCGGGCGTGCTTTCGTCCATGACGGGGGCTGCCCGCGCGATCCCGCGCGTTCTTCTTTTTCTGCTCGTGAGCGTAGTGTCGGTTTTGTATATTTCGTGGGATCTCGACCGCGTGATAAATCTTTTAAAGCGCTCGCTTCCGAAGGCGGCGCAGGGGCATATATCCGCCTTTAAAAACGGATTTTTGAAAACGCTGATCTGCTATCTTCGCTCCTACGGCATTCTGATGCTCATGACCTTCGTGCTCGTTTTGGCAGGGCTGATCATTCTGCGCGCGGAATACGCCGTTTTGCTCGCGGCGATCATTGCGGTGCTGGATCTTTTGCCCGTCATCGGCGTGGGCACGGTGCTCGTACCTTGGAGCGTGCTCTCCTTTCTGATGGGAAGCAGTGCGCGCGGAATCGGGCTTCTCGTTCTGCTTTGCGCGCATGAGATCATGCGCCAGATCGCAGAGCCGCGCATCCTAGGCAAAAGCCTCGGCGTGCATCCCTTGATCACTTTGATCTTATTATACGGCGGCTATACGCTGTTTGGGCTTGGGGGCCTTTTGATCGTCCCCGCCGTCGGCGTCCTGATCGCCGCCTTACTCCAAAAAGAAAATTCCGCCGAGATCTCGTAGCGGCTCGCTCGAAAGAGAACGGAGCGAAAAGCCCGCCCGATCCGCAAAGCCGTGCATTGCGCCGTAGGACGGATGCCGCGTAATATCACCTAAAAAATACGCCGTGCTTCCGTATACCCCCGATGCGCCGCCGATAAAGCCGTAGTCGTAGGGCGGCAAAAGGATCTCTCCGTTTTCGATCTTCAAAACCGAAACGCCGTTTTCCGAGAGAAGCCCGGCGAGTCCCGCATCCGCTGTGATCGCGTGGCGGTCACCGAGTGTGAGAACGGTGCAAGCGGCGTAGCCCTGCCGCGTGCGGATCTCTCGGTAGCCGAGCGCGCCGATCGCCCGAATGAGCGAAGGAGCAAGCCCCGCAGGATGAAAGAAGGCGTGTTTATCCGCTGTTAGTAGATTGTATCTGCAGTCCTCGGGATACGAAGCGCCGTAAGGCTCGGCAAGGCCGTGCACCGCAAGGTGCGGGCAGAGTGCTTGCAGGGAAGAAAAAAACGCTGCGTTTTTTTGTATATATCCCTCGTAAGTAAAGAGATGTGCGCCCGCGCGCGCCATCAACGAATCGGGGTGATGGGAGATCGGGGCGGGGAGCAGCGTGCAGGCAGGACACGGAAGAACGGCAAAGCCCTCGCTCTCCAGCGTCCTTTTGCAGGATGCAGAGATCTTCTCGCTCACGATCGCTGTCTTCATGAAAGCCACTCCTTTCCTTATTCGGTGTGCGCCCGAAGGGAACGCTATGCGGTGAAGATCCGATACGGCTTTTGAAAGCTTGCTTGCAAATATACCTTGCTTTGCTCATTTTCAAAAAAGCACCGTCAAATTTTCGCCGCCTTAAGATGCGTTCTGCTTCGGTCGGTATTGTCTTGTTTGGTAAAGAACAAAAATAAAAAACGCCGCTTTCCTAAGCGGCGTTTTTTTAAGCCTTACGCGCGCTCGATCTTGCCAGAGCGCAGGCAACGGGAGCAAACGTAAACGGTCGTGTTCGTACCGTTAACGACTGCCTTCACCTTGCGGATGTTGGGCTTCCAGGTTCTGTTGGTCTTGCGGTTAGAGTGGGATACGTTATGACCGAAGGCCACGCCCTTGCCGCAAACGCTGCAATTTGCCATTTTGACACCTCCTAAAATCTCGCCGAGGTGGCGGAATTTTATATAATTTTTTTTGTAATCACAGATGGACACCGATTATTATAGCACATGAAATTAAAAAATGCAAGGGGTTTTAAAAAAATATTTTCGAAAAAAGGCATTTTTAAAAAATGCGCCGCCCGAGGCAAATGGGCGCGCCGCGATGGCCGCACGCGAGCGATGGCGCGCGATATTTTTCTCTTTTAGAGAAGAATAATAAAAAATATTTCAAAAAATAGCACTTTTTTTGAAAAAAAGCACCAAAGAGTGTTAAAAACAGTTGACAAAATCGAAACATTGTGATAAAATTTTTGTAACGAAAGCTTTATTTTATTATAATACGCAGGTGCGAAAAAATATTCGGAGGTCTTGGTATGCAGGTATTCAGTGGAGCAGACGTATTCGTTTCGAGCAAAAAAGAAAGAGATGCCGCTTTTGATTCGACTTCGGCGGTGAATGATTGCGAAGTGGCGATCAAGGTGTTCTATCCGTCCCGCGGAAGCGAAGGTGGAAAAAGAAAGCTTGTAAAGGCCGAGCTTGCACTGAATGTTAAGGGCCTCGGTGATGCAGATCTTGCGCGTGCGGCAGAGCGTATGCTGGAGAAGCAGGCCGCTTGCGCGATGAGCGAAAGGATCGTGGCGGAAAAGCTTGCCGCGATGGAAGCAAGAGAAAAGGATCTTGCCGAGAGCGCAGCGGGTCTTCGCAAGATTGAGGATGCTCTCGCAGAGCAGACCAAGGCACTCTTTGCCGAGAAGGATGCGCTTGTCGCAAAGGAAAAGGAATTGGCAGAAAACGAAGCCGAGCTGAAAAGGATCGAGGATGCACTCGCGGCGCAGACGAAGGCGTTTTTTGCCGAGAAGGATGCGCTTGCCAAGCGCGAGAAGGCGATCAGCGAGAGCGAGGATGGTCTTCGTAAAATAGAGAATTCTCTCGAAGAGAAGGCAAAGATTCTTTTCGAGCAAAAGGATGCATTTTCCGAAAAGGAAAAGGAGTTCGCCGTGGCAGAGGCGGAGTTGAAAAGGATCGAGGATGCTCTCGCAGAGCAGACCAAGGCACTCTTTGCCGAGAAGGATGCGCTTGCGGAAAAGGAAAAGGCGCTTGCCGAGACCGAGGCAGAACTGAAGAGAATCGAGGATGCTCTCGCAGAGCAGACGAAAGCGTTTTTCGCCGAGCAGGATGCCTTTGCGGAAAAGGAAAAGGCTCTCGAGGAGCGTGAGCGCCTGCTTGCCGAGAAGGAAGCCGCATCGGTTGAGGAGGAAGCCGCATCGCTTGAGGAAGAAGAGCCCGCCGCGGAAGAGGCAGAGGTTGAGCAAGAAGCACCCGATGCCGAGGAGGCAAGGAATCCCTTCGGTAATCTCCGCAGCCGCACCTTCGCAGAAAAGCGCGACGCACTTTCCGACGTGATGCGCGCACGCTACGATACGGTTGATGCACATATCGCTACCTTCGATCCCATTCGCGTGGTGGAAGGTAAGAAGTACCGTACATACAAGAGCGGCCGTCACCCCATTCTCAAGATGGCGATCCGCGGTAAGACTCTTTCCGCATACCTTGCTCTGGATCCCAAGGAGTACGAGAACACGAAGTACGTGTTCACGGACGAGAGCGAGAGCGCCGCATTTGAGAAGTATCCGATGCGCCTGCGCCTTTCCTCTGACCGTCAGGCTCGTTGGACGAAGGAGCTTGTCGATGCAGTAGCGGAAAAGAAGGGCATCGCCAAGAAAGCAAACGAAGAATAATTCCCTCGGGAATAATAACGTGTTATCCTGAACGGAGAACACGCAGTCAAATCCGTCTTTGACGGGTGAAATCCACTTTTGGTGGATGAAATCGCTTTCGCGATGAAATCCTGCTTCGCAGGGTTGTATTTAGATGGATTTGATTTCATCCAAGGCGTGTCTTGGATTTCATCTGAACGAAGTGAAGATTTCATCGTTGCCGTGCAACGATTTCATTA
>JAFVQL010000048.1 GCA_017504785.1 Clostridia bacterium
GCCATATAGCCAAGCAGTTCTTTCATTTCTTTGGAGTTGGTTCGGCTATCTTCTTGCGGGATAATATTTCCGTGCCAAAGTTCGTTGATGATCGACTTCATACCAACACCACCTCCCGCAAAACGATTTCTTCCGCGCTTGTCTTGATGTTGTTCATCTCGGCAACCCAACGAAGCATATCACGATCTTTCAAATTTTCGTCAATACCTCTTTCGGCAGCAAGGCGGGGAATGATGGTTTCCAGCATTTCGTTTGCTTCAAGGTCGATCTCGTGCAAACGAGTATTCAACTTACCTTCGGTCAGCAGGGTGGTGTACCTTCCGCGACGGTGCTGCTTAATGTAGTCAAGATGCATCCGTCCATATTTGCCAATCTGATAGTTGGTCAGTTCGGGAAGGGTTACATCGGGGATAAGGTGTCCGTTTTCGTCGTGACAAGTCCCGCCAAGGTTTTCATACAATGTTTTCATTACAGTATCTCCATTCAAATAAATATTTGCGATATACTGTATCGATTGTCTTTACCACTATTTTTTGAAACCTTCGTTATGGGACATCAAGAGAAGCCAGCGCACCGAAAAACGCTAAGCTCCAATTGTCGCCAAACAATCTATTCGTAGTATAGGCTATCCTTACCTTGAACAGGAGCCGCGTTTTTACCAAAACGGAATTGTTCAAGGCATAGTGAAAAAAGCTATAGCTTTCCCATAGATAGAAAAAGACCTATAACAACGATATTCAGATTGTTTGGCAATTACATTATACTATAATTATCAAAGTTTTTCAATACTTTACAGAAATTTTTGCGTAGTTTTTGTGATTTTTTCGTTAAAATGTGTTGTCCCTACCCCGCCACACTCGTGAGCGGCAACCCAAAATAAAATAATGAAGAATGAATTATGCAAGATCATACGAAAAAGGCAATATCATTCCCTCACGGTTTGATATTGCCTTTTTATTTTATTATGCTTCATTCGCGAGAATCCAATCAAGCAGCTCCTGATATTTCATCTCCCCTGCCGCGACAGCAAGACCGACGCGGGCAACCTCGGCGTTTGTAGGACGGAGCTTGATGCCGTTGGTTTCAAGGAACGTGAGAAGAACGTACATTCCGATTCTCTTGTTTCCGTCAACAAATGCGTGGTTGGAGATCAGAGAAAAACCAATGCGCGCGCCCTTTTCCTGCTTTGTGGGATATAATTCTTTTCCGTCGAACGTTGCAAATGCCGATTCGAGTGCGCTGTTGAGAAGCGCAATATCACGAACATTCGGATCACCGCCTGTTTCCGCTGTAATGAGCTGATGTAAAAGTAAAACTTTTTCTTCTGTAAATTTAATCATATATTTACCTCTTAGATTGTTGACTAAACTTTATACTCCTTGTGAGCAAGCTCTCGGATACGAATTGCCTTGATTATCATTTTGCAAGCTCCTCAAACGCGGGGCGGTAAAGCTTCAAAATACGCGCCGCTACAAAGTCGATCTTCTCATCGTCGGTCATTTCGATAGTGGTATCTTGCTCGATATCTACCAGCTTGTATTTCGGTTTGTTGTTCTTGAAAATATAAAGCTCGCCGTGCTTGTCAGTCATTCTTGCCACACGGGAAAAATTCTGATTCGCTTCGGAAATCGAAACGATCTGATTTGTGTTCAAATTCATTTTGAATACCTCCTTTTGAGATTACAATATTATTATACACAAATTTTAGGATATTGTCAACCTAAAATAAAGAATTTCATAAAAGTTCTATTAGAATTTATTGTCCTTTACCCACCACACTCGTGTCGGGCAGCCGATAATCAAGAGCATTCGCATCGATAAGCTCGCTTATCAGGGCGAATGCCGCAGATTGCTCCTCGGCGGCTCGATACTAATCGAGCATAGCACGAAGTGCCAAGGGCGCGAAGCGCACTTGCGCCGAAATGGAGTATAATCCAAAACGGCAACTCCACCGCGCGCAAATACTGAAAGCCCCAAGCCAAGGGCGCGAAGCGCACTTGCGCCGAAATGGAGTATAATTCAAAACGGCGAATCCACCGCGCGCAAATACTGAAAGCCCCAAGCCAACGGCGCGAAGCGCACTTGCGCCGAAATGGAGTATAATTCAAAACGGCAAATCCACCGCGCGCAAATACTGAAAGCCCCAAGCCAAGGGCGCGAAGCGCACTTGCGCCGAAATGGAGTATAATCCAAAACGGCAAATCCACCGCGCGCAAATACTGAAAGCCCCAAGCCAACGGCGCGAAGCGCACTTGCGCCGAAATGGAGTATAATCCAAAACGGCAAATCCACCGCGCGCAAATACTGAAAGCCCCAAGCCAAGGGCGCGCAGGCGCAACGCCTTCCCGGGCGACTCAAAGGCGGATTCGTTTCGCATTGCGGTTTTATTCAACAATGCATGCTAAATTTCTTATACAAAAAAAGACTTCCGACGGTGCAAAATGCACGTGCGGAAGTCTTTTTTTGCGAATAATTATTTACATTTATGCAAGTTTCTTTTCAAGACGCGCGCGAATTTGTTTGATAAACTCCATCGTGTTAACAGCGGTTGCCTTGAAGCCGGGCTCAACGAGACCGACGAGATCCTTCGTCATAATTCCGTCATTCAGGGTTTCGATGCAGGCGGCCTCCAAGTGATCGGCGAATGCGGCAAGATCGGAAAGAGAATCAAGCTCTGCTCTCTTGCGTAAAGCACCCGACCATGCATAGATGGTTGCCATCGGGTTGGTCGAGGTCTCCTCGCCCTTTAAGTAGCGGTAATAATGGCGCGTGACCGTGCCGTGCGCCGCCTCATACTCAAACTTTCCGTCGGGCGAAACGAGCACCGAGGTCATCATGGCGAGCGAGCCGAATGCGGTGGAGACCATATCGCTCATGACGTCACCGTCATAGTTCTTGCAAGCCCAGATATAACCGCCCTCGGAGCGGATCACTCTTGCCACGGCATCATCGATCAAGGTATAGAAATAGGTGATGCCGAGCTTTTCAAATTCTTCCTTATAGCACTCGTCGTAGATCTCCTTGAAGATCAGCTTGAAGGTCTGATCGTACTGCTTCGAGATCGTATCCTTGGTGGAAAACCAAAGATCCTGCTTGCTTTCGATCGCAAACTTGAAGCAGGAATGAGCAAAGGAGCGGATCGAAGAGTCCTTGTTATACTGTCCCTGCAGAACGCCGGGGCACTCAAAGTCATACACAGTCTTGCGGAAGGTCTCCTTGCCCTCCTTATCGGTATAGACAAGCTCTGCCTTCCCCTCACCCTCCACTCTGTATTCGGTTGCCTTATATACGTCACCGTATGCATGGCGGGCGATCGTGATGGGCTTTTTCCAGTTGCGAACGGCGGGGCGAATCGAATCAATGAGGATCGGCGCGCGGAACACCGTACCGTCCAAGATCGCGCGGATCGTGCCGTTGGGGCTCTTCCACATCTCGGTCAAATTGTATTCCTCGACGCGCTGTTTATTCGGCGTGATGGTCGCGCACTTGACGCTGACGCCGAGCCTTTGATTGGCGTACGCCGCATCCAACGTGACCTTATCCTTCGTTCGCTCTCTTTCGACAAGCCCGAGGTCGTAGTACTCGGTCTTAAGATCGATAAAGGGACAGAGGAGCTCGTCCTTGATCATCCTCCAGATGATCCTTGTCATTTCATCTCCGTCCATCTCCACGAGCGGTGTTGTCATTTTAATCTTTTCCACGTTCAATACCTCCGAACCTTCAGATTTTGAATAAAACAACAAATGATTTTTTCAACGCAGATATTTTATCACAAATCGCCGCCAAATGCAAGGGCTTTATAAAATATATTCTCTATCGCGCGCACCTTTCCGAAGAAAAGAACCGCATGGGTCCTTCTTTCGCGGCTCGATCGAAAAACAAAGCACCTTCCCCCCCTCTTCATAAAAAGCAGATATGCAATATAAAAAACGCAGGCAAGCGGCTTTCGCCGCCCCTGCGTTTTTACTGCTTTTCTCATTCCGTCAAGGAATAAATCTTTGAATTATACAAGATTTCGGATATTCTTTGTGCAAAAAAGAACGTGCCGCTTGCGGCGAGAAGCCTGTTTTATTCGCTCTCCGCCGTTTTCGATCTCACCATAGAGCCTTTCGTTTAGTTGTGGCAGCAGCAACAGAACACGATCACGATCGCTAAAATTACGATCCAGGTGCAGTTATCGTCAAAAAGATGGCACAGGCAGTTGTTATTCATATATGTTTTCCTCCAAAGATGTTGCGGAGCTTTCTTTTGGCCCGCTTAATACCATGTTATGCGGAAGGAAAACTTTGGTGATAATATTTTCGTGCCTTCTTTATTTTTTCGCGTCATTCGCGTTTTCCTGCAGGGCGGCAGCCTCAAACGCCGTGAAGGGCAAAACGAAGCCGCCTTCGCCCGCGGCGGATACGTCGCCACCGATCACGCGGTGACGGTAGACGATGATATTGGCATATACGTGCAGATCGGGGTTTTTATGGTTCTCCACCTTATAGGTATAGCGCGTGACCTTCTTTTTGCAGAACGCGGAGAGATCCAGCCCCTGCGACTTCTGTATTTCATTATAGGAAAGAAGCACGCGATCGAGTGTTTCGGGCATAACGATGTCCTCCGACTCCTCAGACTCTCCCGCAACCAAAATACCAAACTGCGAAAGAAATTCTATGCGCTCCTGCTTCGAACTCACGTCCGAAAAGCTATATGCACCGTTGCTCATCGCCGAAACGCTATCCGAGCCGGAGAGAGCCATGATGCCGACAAGCAGGCAAGCCGTAACCGCTAAAATACCGAAAAAACGAAGCGTGGATGCCCGAACCGAATAAATAAACATACCGATGACCTCCAAAAGGATTGTTTGGTAGTTTATCCTATGCGGCGTGATCCACGCTTATGCAAAAATGATGTTACTCACTTCGTTCGTAATGATGTTGTGCTTACGCACAGTGATGTATTGCGCCGTCGGCGCAAAATGATGTGATGTTTGCCCACTGTGCCGTAGGCACTACATCATTGCCGAAGGCTACATCATTAGGCGAAGCCGACATCATTTGCACGTGGGGGCAAACATCGTTCGGTGACCTGCTTTATCGCAGGTCGCCTTACGGCCTTTCGATCATGGGATACGCTTCGCCCTCGTAAAAGCAGCCCTGCGAAAGCGATCTTTCTGCCATACGGCGGCGGATCTCGATCAGCACGGGATCTTTTTTCTTGACCCAAAGCGGCGCGACCAGAAGATCGCCCGGAGAATCCCCCGTTAACCGATGGATCCAGAGATCGGGGCGCAGATGCGTCAGCACCGCGATGGCATCCTCCACGTACTCTTCAAAGGTCAGCGGCGTGTATTCCCCGCGCTCGTACATGCGGCAAAGCTCGGTATCCCGCGAAACGTACGTGGAATGGAGCTTCACGCCGAACAAGGGAAAGCGGTTCACGTAATCCACCGTTTTCAAAAGCTGTGCGCGGTCCTCACCCGGAAGCCCCGCCATCAGATGCACCACCGCGCGCACGCCGTGGCGCGAAAGGATCTGCATGGCACGCTCGAATGCCTCGCGCTTATAGCCTCTGTTGATGCGCTCTGCCGTCAGATCGCTTTCGGTCTGCAAGCCAAGCTCGATCCAAACGTCCGTGCGCGCTTTGTAGGAAGCTAAAAGCGCGGCAACGCCCTCATCGATACAATCGGGGCGCGTTCCGACCGTGAGCGCGACGATACGATCGTCACAAAGTGCCGCATCATATTTTTCTTTGAGCTGCGCGACGGGGGCATACGTGCCCGTGAAATTTTGAAAATACGCGATGTATTTTTCGCCGGGCTTCACGCTTTCAAGCGCGCCTGCCATCTGCGCGGCAACGCCCTTTTTCTGAATATGCTCCCCCGCGCCGCGCTCGCCGCAAAAAATGCAACCGCCAACGCCGCAGGTGCCATCCCGATTGGGGCAGGTGAAGCCGCCGTCAATACAGAATTTCCGTATCTTCGCGCCGTAAAGCCGTCGAAGAAGAGAGCTTAGATTGTTATATTCCATCATTAAATAAAGATCTTAAGGAAGCCCACAACACCGTAGGATGCAAGACACATGATCACGCCCGCGCCGAGAACACCGAGCAAGGCCGCAAGGAAGGAGCGGCGCTTGGGCAGATCAAAGAGCGCGGCGATCAGAGAGCCTGTCCACGCGCCCGTGCCGGGGAGAGGGATCATAACGAACAAAAGAAGCCCCAAGAACGCGCCGTCAAAGCGTTTTTTCTTCGGCTGCACCTCGTTTTCCGCTTTCACCTCGCTGCTTTCTTCGCAAGCCGCCTCGGCATTTTTTTCTGCCGCCACACCGTGGCTTACGATCTTTGCGCTATGCTTATCCGCTTTTTTTCTCACCCATTCCACAACGGGACGGAAAATTTTAAAGCGTGCCAAAAAGTCCAAGATCTTGGGGATGAAAAGCAGAATAAAGGGCACGGGCAGCATATTGCCGACCACCGCGCAAAGATAATTCCAATAGAACGGAACGCCGAGCGCAGCCCCCACCGGAATTGCACCGCGAAGCTCTATGATCGGGAGTATGGAAATAAGAAAAATGTAAATAATATTTTTCATTTTTTCATCCTTTTCTTGTTTTTGTCATGAAATAAGCTTTTTGCTTAAATG
The DNA here is from genome assembly GCA_017504785.1 of Clostridia bacterium. Classification (GTDB taxonomy): domain Bacteria; phylum Bacillota; class Clostridia; order Oscillospirales; family CAG-272; genus UBA1740. The sequence continues at coordinate 6,629 of JAFVQL010000048.1, forward strand.
CCTTTATGGAGAAAAATCTTTTTCTTTTTTTGCTTTACGTGCCGTTTTTGCTCCCGCGAAAGCGAGTGCTCTTTGCGCGCGCACAGTTTATTTTAACATAAAACTTCCTTTTTCGCAAGGTGCAAATCTGCTTTTTTGCTATTTTTCTTTGATAGGCCGATTTAACCGAACACCTCTGCCGCGGCAATGACCGCGAGGACGTCCTTTTGCACAAGCTCGCGCCCGTAGGCATCGAAAAAGCGGTCGCGGTACGCATCCGTGCCGAGATTGAAGCGCAGGGTCCATGCACCCCAGAAAAGGTCCACGTGGCGATCTCCAAGACCGCCGTTTCCAAGATCGATAAAGGAGCAGACCTTGAACCCCTTTAGCATGATATTCGGCAGGCAGTAATCTCCGTGCAGCAGGACCTCGTTCTTTAGAAGCGAGCGTCCCTCGCAGAGCACGCGATAGGCATCCTCGGGGCAAGCATAGGAATGCAGACCGTCAAAAAGCGAAATATCATATTTTCTTTGGGAAAAATTCCGATCCGCCAGCGAAAGATACTCTCCCATTTTGTCCTGCACAGGACAGTCACGCGCATCGATAGAATGCAAGGCGCGCAAGGCCTCCGCCATCGCATCGCAAAGCCTTTTCGGCTCGGCAAGATGGGCGGGGTGCGTTCCGTCCTCGCCTAAAGCGCGTGCGGTAAGCAAAAGATCGCTTTCTCCGCTTTCGTAAAAAAGCACCTCGGGCGCAAGCCCCTTTTTGTGAAAATACGCGCCCATTTCGCTCTCTCTGCGGAGCGTTCCCTTCGGCGCGCTCTTTAAAAAATACCCCTCGTCCTTTTCGATATAATATACCCGCGCCTCGGGAGATGAGGAGCTGTCGTAGATCCTTGCGCCCGAAAAAAGCCTTGAAAACGCATTCGGCAATGCGATGGGTAGCGAGGAGATCTTGGTTCTTTTCATTCCTTTGCCCCTTGAGAAAAACCGATCTCGAGCTTTCCTTCCTTGCATTTCCCCTTCGTTTCGATCACGATCGATATGCGCGCACCTTTGCGCGCCTCAACGTAGCCTCCCTCGGCACAAACGCTCTCGCCGCCCTTGAGTGAAAAAAGAGGCAAAAGCTTGCCGTCTCCCGTATCGTAGGATACGGAGAGCTCGCCCTCCTCGAGCGAAGCCGTATAGGAAAGCGCCCCCTCGCCATCTTCCTTTTTGCGGAAGGTTTCGGCAAGTCTGCCGTCAAGGGTGGAAAAACGGATCTCCACCTTGCCGCCTGCGTTGCTCCTCACAAGCATCAAGGCGGAATATCGGCTAACGTAGCAAGAAGTGAGTGAAAGAAGAACACAAGCAGAAAGCAGAAAGCAGATAAAGCGCTTTAAAGTGTTTTTCATATAAGTCCCCTTATAAATGTAAATAATTGTTTTCTTTTTTGCCGTTAAGAAGTGGAGAGAGGGCGTTTCTTTGCGCTCCATTATGATTCTGTGCGCTTTTCAGAGGCGTTCTCCGTGCAACACCGAAAAAGGCAACGCATAGAAAGAGCGCCCGCGCGCAAAAAGTGCCGCGATCTTCCGCAGAAGCGCCATCGGCTTTTCTTCATAAACGTAATCATGCCTGCCGATCATCTTGAACGCCGCGATGCCCGCCTCTCCAAAGCGCGGCGCAATTCCCGCACCGTAGGCTCTGTGGTGCGCGCATGTATATGCATATCAAACATTTTCATTACGAGTTTTTTCAAACGTTTTTTGCGTTTTATTTAAACACCGGATATTATCCTATGTTTTTGCTTTACCAAACGAACGGAACGAGTCTGTATTTCACCTTCGTTTTATATTCCGCGTAGCCGCAAAGCTCCTTTTCGAGAAGCTTCTCCTCGTTCAGAAGCCGCACGGCGATCATTGCGGGATACGGCAAGAATACGAGCACGCCCCAAAGCGAGCCGAGGATCAAGGGCATCGGCAAGAACATCAGAAGCGTGGCAAGATACATCGGGTGGCGCACGATACCGTAAAGCCCCGTGGAAACCACGGTCTGCCCCTCTTGTACCTCGACCGTGCGGGAAAGATATGCATTCTCGCGCAGTACCTCGCCGTACATGCCGTAGCCGACGAGGAAGAGAACGGACGCTACGATGACCGCAGGGAGCGGTACACGCGACCAGCCGTAGCGAAAATCGAACGCCGAAAGAACGAAGCCGGCGAAAAACATCAATCCCGAAAGCGCGATCACGCCCTTCTGCGTTTTTTCCTTTTCCTTAAAATCCAAGCGCTTTTTCAGAAGGTCGGGCGCTTTGATAAAAAGCACGGTGCCGAGGATCAGCATCGGCACGAAAAGAAGCCCGATAAAAAGCCATGCGCCGAAATAATCGAACGTTCCTGCCGGCAAAAAAAGCATCACACCGATCAGAGCAATGCCGAAGAGCATTTTTGTGAGTGCGCTGAAAAACAGTTTCATGAATTTTTCACCTTTCGAAATCAATTGCTTTTTTTAGTAAAATCACATTTGGGATAATTGATGCACCCATAAAAATCGCCGTATTTGCCCTTTTTCAAAACCATCGGTGCTCCACAACGAGCACAAAATTCGTTCTTTTCCCCATTCTTTTTTCGCGGATTCTCTGCACCGAATTCTACCGTATTCGATTTTTGCACGTTGCAACCATGGCACAACGTTTGAAGATTGTCAAAGGAGGATTTTCCGCCCTTCGAAATAGGGAAAATATGGTCAACCTCAAGGTTATACCTCGAGCCGCAATTGCGGCAACGATTTCCATCACGCTCATACACCGCGAAACGCATTTTATTGCTTACCTTACCTCTTTCCACGCGGCAAATAGACTGCCATATACCTTCATCTCTAAAAAAATCACCCTGCTTATCAGAAAGCCTCTCGATGATATATTTTATCCTTTGGGCTGAAAAAGCACAAGATTTGCTCTCTCTATAAACGCCGTTAATTTGAGTCAGTGTAAGCTCCACATTGATCAAAATATGTGTTATTGGCTTTTGAATGTATTGACGAAATTGGCGTTGCTCTATACCTTTGCCAAACCATTCAAACAGTGGAATTTTTTTCGCATCGTATATATCGAATTCCCGTATATTTTCGATCTCCTCCAAGTATGCGAGATGTAGCTTTCCATTTTTTTCAGCAGAAGCCATAGCCGATATTACTGCGTTTTTTTGATATACAAGCTGATATATTAGATAATCCTCGGGAGAGATATCAAAATAAAAATTCTCATTGTCATAAGAGTTTTTCATATCCAAATTCGGAATTGACTCAAAAACGTAGCGATGGTTTATTTGCGACAACCTCTTAATGGCAACGCTATGCTCAAAAACAAATTTTTCACATTTATTTTTAATATATTTGTAAAAGCCATAACCTGCAAAGCACAGAATTCCAATAGTGGCCGCAACGATCAAGATCCAAATATTAGCGACCAAAAATTTCAAAATCAACTTCGCGATGTAGATGACAGCGGCAATCAAAACAAGCCCAACAAGAATATGGGCCGTGCTCCTGTTAGAGAACGAACTGCGACGTCTGTAATATCTTCTCATTATTTTTTCACCTTTCACATGACAACAACTGTTTTGAGTGCGACGCGTCAGCGGCGCATATAACAATTTTATGGTTGCTCATTTTCCGTTCTCCTTCATATCAGAGTTTATTCTCAAGTAGGGTTCAAAAAATTTATCAAATTTCTCATACTCAAATAGTGGAAGCAATTCCTTAA
>JAFVQL010000049.1 GCA_017504785.1 Clostridia bacterium
GAAGGTAACCTCGATCTGAGGCACGCCGCGGGGAGCGGCGGGAATACCGTCGAGAACGAAGCGGCCGAGGGTGGTGTTTCCGGCTGCCATCTCGCGCTCGCCCTGCAGAACGTGGATCTCAACGGAGGTCTGGCCGTCTGCGGCGGTGGAGTAAACCTGGCTCTTCTTTACGGGAATGGTGGTGTTTCTTTCAATGATCTTGTTGAATACGCCGCCGAGCGTTTCGATACCGAGGGACAGGGGCGTAACGTCAAGAAGGAGAACGTCCTTTACGTCGCCGCCGAGAACGCCGCCCTGAATGGCCGCGCCGATCGCAACGCACTCGTCGGGGTTGATGCCCTTGAAGGGCTCCTTGCCGAGGAACTTCTTAACGGCATCCTGTACAGCGGGGATTCTCGTCGAGCCGCCGACAAGCAGTACCTTGGAAATCTCGGATGCGGAAAGGCCTGCATCGCGAAGCACCTTGCGGGTAGGCTCCATGGTTGCTTCCACGAGGTCGTGGGTCAGCTCGTCAAACTTTGCTCTGGTAAGGGTTGCCTCAAAGTGCTTGGGGCCGGTTGCATCTGCAGTAATGAAGGGAAGAGAGATGTTGGAGCTCATCACGCCGGAAAGCTCGATCTTTGCCTTCTCTGCGGCATCCTTCAGTCTTTGCAGCGCCATCTTATCCTTGCGAAGGTCGATGCCGCCGTTTTCCTTAGCGAAGGTGTCTGCCATCCAGTTCATCACTCTCTCGTCAAAGTCGTCGCCGCCGAGCGCGTTGTTACCTGCGGTAGCAAGCACCTCGAAAACGCCGTCGGAGATGTCAAGCAGAGATACGTCGAACGTACCGCCGCCAAGGTCGAAGACCATGATCTTCTGGGACTCTTCCTTATCCATACCGTAAGCCAAAGCAGCCGCGGTAGGCTCGTTGATAATTCTCTTAACATCAAGACCTGCGATGCGGCCCGCATCCTTGGTTGCCTGGCGCTGTGCGTCGGTGAAGTAAGCGGGAACGGTGATAACCGCGTCGGTCACGGTCGTGCCGAGGTAAGCCTCTGCATCTGCCTTCAGCTTTTGCAGCACCATTGCAGAGATCTCCTGGGGCGTGTAAGACTTGCCGTCGATCTCAACCTTGGAATCCGTACCCATCTTTCTCTTGATGGAAGCCACGGTCTTATCGGGGTTGGTAACGGCCTGGCGCTTTGCCACCTGGCCGACAAGTCTTTCGCCGTTCTTTGCGAAGGCTACCACGGAGGGCGTGGTTCTCGCACCCTCGGGGTTCGTAATAACGATGGGCTCGCCGCCCTCAAATACGGCTACGCAGGAGTTGGTCGTACCCAAATCAATACCAATAATCTTTCCCATTTTTGTTTCCTCCAAAAAAATCTTTCTCTTTTATTGTGGTTTGAGAGATGTTTTTCTCCCTTAATTGTAAACTTTAATTAGCAGTTTTAACCATTGCGAAGCGAATGATCTTGTTTCCCTTCTTGTAGCCCTTCTGGAAAACCTCAACGATCTCGCCCTCGCCAAAGCTGTCGTCCTCGATATGGAACACGGCGTTGTGCAGGTTGGGATCGAAGGTCTCGCCCGTGGCTCCAACGGTTTCGATGCCGAGCTTTTCCAGCGCGGCGGTGACGGATTTTGCCGTCATCATCAGTCCTTCCTTCACCTTCTCGCCGTCATCGTAAAGCGCGGCGCGCTCAAGATTGTCGATGATGGGGAGCAGCTCCGAAACGGTGTCGGAAAGTGCATCGGCGTAGGTCGCGGCCTTCTCCTCGCGGGAGCGGCGTCGGAAGTTATCGTACTCTGCGGCCATCCGCAAAAATCTTTCGTCCTTTTCCTTCAGCTCGGCTTCGAGTGCGGCAATGCGCTCCTCGAGGGTCGGCTCCTTTGCCTCTTCCTTGCTTTCCTCCGCTTGCGTTTCGGGTGCGGTGCTTTCCTCGGTCAGAGGCTCTTTATTCGTATCCTTCATAATGGCCCTTTCTAATATTTATCCTTCGGGTCGGGAAGTCCCGGCCCTTCGTTGAACATACGGTCGATCCCAAAGGTCAGGCGGTTGATCATGTCGATAACCTTGGAATAATTCATTCGCTTCGGACCGATCACGCCGACGGAAAGCTTCTTGCCTCCGATGTAAACGTCCTTGAAGATCAGCGTGGTGTTCTTCATGGCGTCGGAGCTGTTTTCCGTACCGATATACACGTGAATGCCGTCGCTCTCCTCGGTCGCCTGCGTGGAGATCACGTCCATCAGCCGATCCTTTTCTTCCAGCACGCCGAGCAGCTCGCGCAGCTCCGAAACGTCCGAATACTCGGGATAATTTAAGAGCTTGTTCACGCCGTCCACCTTGATGTCCGCGGTGTCAACCTCGCTCATCGTCTCGTAAATAGCCTTGATCGCGGGGTGCACGAGTGCACCTGCGGCCCCCATTAAGGCCTCGAGCTTCGTGATCACGGGCATGGAAAGTCCGTCGCTCGTGAGGTTGGTGAGGTAGATGTTCGCCGCCTCGGTAAAGCGGCGCAGATCTTCGGGTACCAGCGGGAAGGGAAGGCGAATGGTCTTGGTTTTGACCGTGCCGGTGCTGAGCATCATAACGAGCAGAAATTCCTTCGCGGAGAGGTAAACGCTGTCGTACTTATTGACTCTCACCTGTCCCGCGCCGGATTTGAAGGCAATGCCCGTGTAATCCGTGAAGGATGCGGCAAGGCGGGAAACCTCGGAAAGGATCTCGTCCATCTCCGAAAGCTTGTAGCGAAGCCTCTCGTTGATCTCGTCGATCTCGCTGCGCGTTGCGGTGTACTGCCTGACGAGCGAATCCACGTAAAAGCGGTATCCAAGCTCGCTGGGCACGCGGCCCGCAGAGGTGTGCGGCTGCACGAGGTAGCCCATCGCTTCCAGATCCGCCATTTCGTTTCGTATCGTGGCGGGAGAAGCGGAGATCTGCACGTCGGTCGCAAGATATTTGGAGCCTACGGGCTCGCCGTGATGAATGTGTGCATCCACAATCGCTTTGAGAATTTGCTGTTTTCTCGGGGTTAACCGTTTATCCTCCAAGTATCTCACCTCCCGGTTTATCGAATTTTTGCACATTTTAGCACTTGGCGTGCTTGAGTGCTAACATTCGTGACTATAATATATACTATTTTTTCTATTGTGTCAATACTTTTTGCAAAAAAAGATTTGAATTTTTTGTTAAAATCCGCAAACCCGCCGTTAAAGTGCTAATTTTTTCTATTTTTGGGAAGCGAAAAAACGAAAAGCGCAAAAACCGAAAGCGGCGCACTCCGTTTGGGAGCGCGCCGCTATATGATATATGATATACAATCTATCATTCTATTTATAAGGTAACGTCTTATAAAAAAACAATGAAAGAGGCTCAAGGCTTCTTTTTGAAGCTTTTGACCTTTTCGATCACGGCGTTGCCGCGAAGGAGAAGGCGCTCCTTGTTTTTCTTTAAAAAGCCGCGGAGCTGGGTTTTGTGGTGGCAGAGCTTTTCCTTGCAGTTCTTGCAGGAAAGGCATTCGTTCGTTTCCTCCGTGAAGCGCTCGGGATGCAGAAATGCGCTGATCTCCCAAACCGCCAAAAGGAGCAGAGCGGCACCGAGAAGTCCGTAGGTAAAGGGGCCGGGGATGAACACAAGCGGGGTGAACATCATGGCGTAATCCCAGTTATAGATGCGGCAGCTGCCGCAGCACTTGTTTTTCATGATCCAGGTCTGGAACGGGCAGAAAAAGAGAATGCAGATCATGTCGCAGACCGAGTAGAAAAGGCAGATGAGAAGCAAGATGCCCTCATCGATCCAGCCGAGGAAATAAACGAGGCCGATCAGTCCGTTCAAAAGCAGCCAAACGAGCGCGACGAGAAGCGTCGTGCGCCAAGTGCTTTGATGCGGGATCGAGGGCTCCTTCGGGATATAATTTTTTGCAAACTGCTTTTGGCAGCCCATGCTTTCAAGATTCGAGGGGAAAAAGCGGAGGAGCATTTCCGAAAAGAAGATCGCCGCGATGATGCCGAGGATCAGCGGCCGGTCGGTGATCGTGTTCAGTGAAAAAGGGATTCCGCGCACGCGCCGTATGACGTAAGCTGCCGCCGCCGCCAAAAAGAGAAGCGAGCGAAAGACGAGCTTCAAATAATGCAGACGGGAGATCAGAGAGATTTTTTTGCTATGGGACATTCTTTATGATCCTTTTCGTTTTAAACGGTACCGTTTGGCGGGGGGAGAGAGCCTGCATCGGGATCGATATCCTTCAAAAGGTCCTCAAGATACGCGTCGAGCGCACCGCTTGCGATCAGCCCATCCAGCACGATAACGGCAACGCCGAACACCGCGCCCGCGATACCGAGCACAAGACCGATGACGGCCTTGGTGTCAAAATAGCCGAGATGATGGCGCGCAATGATCGAAAATGCGATGGCAAGCGCACCGATGCCGAGTCCAAACCATCCGCCGCAGCATCCAAGCACGAGCGAGGCAAGACCGCAGACCAAGGAAAGGATAGAGTAGAGCATCGTGCGGGGCCGGGAAAGACTGTCCACCACGCCGGAAATATCCTCTTGGGGATCGCGTCGAGTTTGATAACCGCCTTCCTGCTCGTCTGTTTTGTTGTAATAATCGAAATCGCCGTTGTTCATGGGTGTCTCCTTTCCGTGCATTTCGTTTCCTTTTCTTATATTTTAGCATATATCCGAAAAAGTTGCAAGTTTTTATTGCAAGTTTTTTTGCCGTGTGGTAAAATGGAAGAAAAAAGAGAGGGGGCGAAAAAATGGAAAGCGAAAGAAAATTTTATAAAAAGGTACTAAAGCTTTTGCTTTTTCTGCCCTTCCTTGCCCTTCTTTACGCGCTTTTTTATCTTGGGTGCGCGCGGGCAGGGCTTTCTCTTTTTCAATGCAAGATCGCGCGCTCGCTTGGCTTTTATTGCCCGGGATGCGGTGGCTCGCGCGCGGTGGTCGCGCTTCTTGCGCTTCATCCCTTGCGTGCCTTCGTTGTGCATCCCGCCGTGCCGATCGCGGCTCTCTGCTTGTTTTTTGCGCTTTTGCGCGTATCGCTTTTTCTCCTTGGCAAAGGGCGCGCGCCGCGCCGCCGCTTTTGGCTTTCTATCCTCTTTTTATGCATGGGCGCGATCCTTTTGCAATGCGCCGTCAAAAATATCCTTCTTTTTCATGGTGTGGATATAATAGGGGATATTTTGTAAACAATTGTTTTGATTTTTATGTATTCCGTCGATCTGTTTTATATATTCCGCAAATCTTTCTCTCGTTTTCGCGCAGCACGTGTGCATCCGAAAGCGCGGAGAGATCGGTTTTTTGGATGCGAAAATTTATTCTCTGATCGAAATTTCGCCCGAGGAAAGAAGCATCTGCTCGCTCCCTTTTTGGATGCGAAGGCTTCCGTCCTCCTCGATCGCAAGCACGATCGCATCAAATCGCTCCTCGCCGCGAAGCACCGTAACGTGCTTTCCCGCGATGGGGCATTTTTTTCTGTATTCGCGCATTTGCGCCGTGCGGTCCTCGGTGAGGCTTTTTAAGATCTCCTCGATCATTTTGGCGCACAAAAGGTTGCGGTCGGTCGGCGCATCCGCTTGAAGATCTAAGGCGGTCGCGATATCCCGCACCTCTTCGGGCACAGCCGTGACGTTGATGCCGGCGCCGATCACCGCGTAGGAAAAAGCACCGCTTTCGGGATCGATCTCGCCCTCGGTCAGTATACCGGCAAGCTTCTTTTTGCCGATCCTTAAATCGTTCACCCACTTGATCTCGGGGCAGACGCCGCTCGCCCCCTCCACCGCGCGGCACATGGCGACCGCCGCACCCGTGGTGAGCAAAACGCCGTTGGACGCCGCGTGCGTGGGATAAACGAGCAGGCTCATATAAACGCCGCTTCCCGCAGGGGAAGCGAAGCTTCGCCCGCGCCGCCCGCGCCCTGCCGTTTGCCTTTCGGCAATAAAGACCGCCGCTTCGCCCCTTTTTTCCTTTGCGTATTCTCTCGCCGCATCGCTCGTGGAAGAAATTTCGTCAAATAGAAAGACGGGGAGCGAAAGATTTTGAAGATGGGCGCGGATCTTTTCGACCGATAGCCCGAGGGCCGTGGCTTGTACGCTTTGCATCCGTTTTTCTCCCTTCATCTTTTTTGCATTGAGCCGCGCATCGGGCGGCTCGAAAAATTTATAAATCTATTCTATCACACGCCCCGTTTCTTGTCAAGAAATCGGGCGTTTTTTCGGCGGAAAGGAAAAAACTTCGGTAAAATTTAAAAAAATAGCCCTCGCTTTGTCACATGGGGTTTATAAAAAGAGATTATACTGTATATGTAAAATAATGCGTCTTATAAAACGCTTTAGGAGAAATATATGAAAAAAAGATTACTTGCGCTTTGCCTTGCGCTTTCCTGCCTGTTTCTCGGCGGATGCGCCTTTGGATCGGATTATGCTACGAAGGAGGATCTGGAGGCCATCAAGCAGCTGCAGAACGCTGCCCCCGGAAACGAATACAATATCACCATCAACTCTGCCGAGGATAGCTCCCTCGTCGGCGCGGCGAAGGCTCTGCTTTCGGTCGTCAGCATTGAGTGCGGTTTTGAGGAGCTGTATTCCTCGGGTTGGCCGATGGGCGGCCCGCAGACCACGGTGAAGGATACGCTTTACTACGGCTCGGGCGTGATCTATACGCTCGATAAGGCCAAGGGCGATGCCTATATTATTACGAATTATCACGTAGTGCATAACAGCAACGCCACCTCCGAAAACGGGATCAGCGAGGATATCAAGGTCTATCTTTACGGCTCGGAAAACCAAGGGGACGGCATTGAGGCAACCTTCGTCGGCGGCTCGGCAAACTATGATATCGCGGTCTTAAGGATCAGCGGCTCTGCTGCTTTGAAGGAGAGCATCGCCGCGGCGGCAACCTTTGCAAACTCGGATAAGGTTTCGGTTTTGGATACGGCGATCGCGATCGGCAATCCTGCGGGCATGGGCATCTCTGCCACGGCGGGCTACGTCAGCGTGGATAGCGAGGAGATCGCGCTTCCCGTCACAAGCGGAGCGTACGTTTCCATGCGCGTGATGCGTGTGGACACCGCGGTGAACGGCGGAAACTCCGGCGGCGGTCTTTTCAACGCCGAGGGCAACCTGATCGGCATCGTGAACGCCAAGATCTCGGATAGCTCCATTGAAAACATTGCGTACGCCATTCCCTCGAACGTAGCAAAGCATCTTGCCGCAAGCATTCTCTCCGAGGAGAGCGGCAAGCCCACGAGATGCATCCTCGGCATCGTGCCGACCGTCGGCGCGTCCAAGGCGGTGTACGATGAGGAAACGGGCAAGATCGCGATCCGCGAGACCGTCACCGTCAGCTCCATTAACGAGGGCAGCGTTGCAAACGGCAAGCTTTCGGTTGGTGACGTGATCCGCGCTTTGACGATCGACGGAAACAAGATCACCATTGAGAGAAAGTTCCAGGTGATCGAAAATATGTTCGCCGCCCGCGTGGGCAGCACGGTCACCTTTGATATTGTGAGAGACGGCGTAGAGAAGCAGGTTTCGTTTGTGATAACGGAGAATATGGTAACGCTTATGTGATTTTAGGGTGGATATTCCGCGAGACCGAAAAAATCAAGATTTAGGGTGGACATTCCGCGAGACGAAAAAAACCAAATATAGGTTATCTTCTCTGTTTTACCCTGCTAAAAAGAAATTTACAGAAGAAAAAACGCGCGTGCCCCTTTTGGGAAAAAGCACGCGCGTTTTTCTTCTTCTAAAATCAAAAGATGCCGAGCAGGCGGAGAATATAGATCGATAGGAAGATCGAGAGGGCGGAGAAGATCGTGGAAAAGACGAGGATCTGTCCCGCAAGCTCCGAGTCGCCGTCCATTTCCTGTGCCATCGGCACGGAGGAAACCGCCAAGGGTGTGGAAAAGAGGGCGATAAATACGGAAAAATGCGTGCTATCGAAGCACCCGAGGAGCAAAGCAAGGGCAAGACCGAGAACGGGCGTCACCACGTTGCGAAGAGAAACGCCGAGCACGATCTGCTTTTTCAGTGCCGCGATGGCGGAAAATTCAAAGCTCGCGCCGAGGCAGAGGAGGGCAATGGGGGTGGCGGTCGCGGAGAGATCCGAGAGCAGCTTGTATATGGGGGTGACGTCGGTCAGTCGGAATTCAATGCCCGTGCGAACGAAGATCCAGCGCAAAAGCAGGAAAAGGCCGCCCGTTGCCACGCCGATGATCAAGGGGTTTTTGAGAATGCCGAGCAGAACGCTCTTGTAGTCCGCCTTTTTTTCCGAGAAAAGCGAGAGGCAGAAAACCGCCAAAACATTGAAGATCGGAATGATCACCGCGCCCATGACGGTGGCGTGGATCGCACCGCTCTCGCCGCAGAGGGCGGTGGCGAGCGGAATGCCGATCAGGGCGTAATTGGAGCGGAAAATGCATTGCAAAAGCACGCCGCGCTGTGATTTCTTTATAAAGCGGCAGATCGGCCATAAAAGAAGGGCGAAGAGCAAAAGCAGAAAAAGCACGCCGTAGAGAATGTACGCAGGCTCGATTTTTTGCCCGAGCTCGATCTTGTAGATGTTCAGCATCAGCATCGCGGGAAGCAAAAGGCGAAAAACCACCTTGTTCATCTGCTGGGCAACGGGCTTTGGCAAAAGTCCGATCCGCTTTAAAATGTAGCCGAGCAGCACCGTTAAAACGATCGGTGAAACGGCATTTACGGAAAAAATAAAATCATTCATCTTCTCTATAACCTTGTTTAAAATTATTTGTATGTAAATAAATGTTTGCAAAAACGCTTGTTTTTGGTTTTACATCGGCGTTTTTGTTTTTTTGTGGGCTTTCGTGCGCTTTAAAAACGAATGCCGCGCGCCCGTTTTTTCCTTTATCAAAATGCGGCGCATTTTCGTGCTTTTTCTTTTTCGTTATGCCGTTTTGCGGAAATGCGTTATTTTATTGTAGCATGGATATAATAAAATGTAAAGGCTTTTTTTATATTTTTAATAGGAAGAAAAAGTGTCTTTACAGACGGCGGCGCGGCAAAAGAAAATATTTACAATTATGTGTTTAAAAGCTGCCGCGTTATGTGCTAAAATAAAGTATACGGATAACGTAAGATGCAGTGCAGTTGATTTGCGGATCGACCTTGCGGCAAAAAAACTTAAAATACGTTTTTTCAGGAGGAAAGAAATATGGCAGGACCGGGTGGCGGATCTCACGGCGGCGGAGGCGGCAGAGGCTTCGGTGGCGGTTTTGGAGGCGGTAGCTTTGGCGGTGGTGGCGGTCGCGGCTTTGGCGGCGGCGGCTTTCATGGCAGACCCCCGCATCATCACCATCATCACTACGGCGGTTGGGGATTTTTCAGACCGCGCTATTACGGCGGCTATTATGGCGGCGGATGCCTCGGCGGTTTGTTTGGCTTGATTTTAGCGCCCGTGATCGTGATTTTGGTAGCGGCGGCGCTTCTCATCACTTCGATCACCTCGATGGCTTCGGATATTTCCTCGGGTGGCTCGTATAAATGGGATGAGCGCGCCTTGCAGACCTATGCGGGCGAGCAGTACGATGCGATCTACGGCACGCAGGATGTGACCTACGAGGATAATATCATGATCCTTTTCCTCGCCAACCCCGAGGACGATTATACCTATGCTTATATCGGCTGGGTGGGCGATAATATTGACGAGCGTGTGTACGATATGTTTGGAAACGAATATACCGCTCTCGGCCGCGCCTTCAATCAGAAGATGCCCGAAATGTATAAAAACTCCATTTCCAAGAATCTTGCCAACGTGATCGGCGCGATGGAGAGCGCGGTTGGCTCGGGCGATCATTTCGTAAACCCGCCGGTGACGGCATCGCTTTCGCCGACCTTTAAAAACCATTCGTCGCTTTCTATCAACGACACCACGGTGCAGAATGCACTCGCTTCCTTTAGTGCCACCACGGGCATCTCCATGTCCTTGGTCGTTGCGGATATGGATGCGGTGTTTGAAAAGGGCCTTGCCGGCAGTACCATCGTTATGCTGATCATTGGCATCGCGCTTCTCGCCCTTGCTATTTTCCTCATCGTTCGCGCCGTGAAGGCGAGGAAGAACGGTGGAAACGGCGGTGGAAACGGTGGTGGAAACGGAGCGGGTGGCGCTTCGGGTGGGCCGAATGTGAACGGGGCGAATGACCCGAGGTATAATCCATATTCCAACATGCGTTTTTGACGCCCCACCGATCTTTGGTAAAACCGTAAATAAAAAAAGGGAGAGGTATTATTTTAAGATAGTACCTCTTCCTTTTCTTTGTTCGTATAAGGTATTAAGGTTGGAAAACTCCGTTTTCCTTCCGTTTTTATTAGTTTTTTATTTACTTTTTCCGTTTTCGAGGTTCGGCGTACCTTTGTACGCCTCTCACCCCGAAGAACGAAAAATTTTCCTCAAACCTCGGCGGGGCTTGCCTCCCTTGGCGTTCTTTGCTTTGGTGCCTCTTTCGAGCAGACGCCCCGTCGAGGATTTGGCATAAACGTAAATAAAAAATAGAGGTATTGTATTAATTCAGTACCTCTATTTTTCTTTGCAAAAATTTGATAAGGTATTAAGGTTGGAAAACTCCGTTTTCCTTCCGTTTTATTGTTTTAATATCTCTCGATAAATTTTTTGACCATTTTGTAGGATTGTGCGGCGGCGAGGGGGAGGAAGGTTTGGTAGTCCATGTGGGACGAACCGTCCGCGCTGTCGGAAATGGCGCGCAGGATGATGAACGGCGTGCCGTTCAGATAAGCGGCGTGCGCCACGGCGCCGCCTTCCATTTCGCAGGCGATCGCGCCGAAATTCTGCACGATGCGGTCTTTAACGGTTTTGTCGCAGATGAATTGGTCGCCCGAGGCAACCGTGCCGCAGAGGGCGTTGATGCCGTCCTCTTTTGCGATCGCGAGGAAGAGCGCGGCGGCTTTTTCGTCCGCTTCAAAGTAGATCTTGTTGATGCCGCTGATGAGGCCGACGGGGTCGCCGAGGGCAGAGGTGTCCATATCGTGCTGGACTGCCCTTTCGCCGATGGCAACGTCGGTCACCGAAAGTGCGCTCGTCAGCGTTCCCGCCACGCCCGTATGCAAAAGCAGCGCGGGTGCGTATCGAAGGATCATGGTCTGCGCGCAGATGCCTGCCGCCACCTTGCCGATGCCGCATTTCGCGATCACGACCGAGCGGCCCGCAAGCGTACCCGTGAAGAACGAAAATCCGCTCACCTTTTCTTCTTTTTTATCTTCCATGTCGGAAAGCAGAGCCTCAAGCTCAATATCCATTGCGCCTAAAATGCCGATCATGCTTCGGTCTCCTTTGCGGTGGGATAGGTAAAGGTCATTTCCTTTTGCTGCAAGGCGGCAAGATAACGCTTGCATTCTGCCTTGGCAAGCGGCAGAGAGAGGTTCGCAAAGTTGCCGCATTCCTTGCGCGATGCGCCGAACATTTCGCCCTCGTGGGTAACGATCTTTTCGAGCACCGAGAGGATCACGCGGCCGACGGTCGCTTTATCGCAGTCGCGCACCAAAAGATAAAAGCCTGTCTGACAGCCCATCGGCCCAAAGTAAAGCACCTTGCCGCCGATCTCGGAGGCGCGCACGTAGGTGGCAAACATATGCTCCACGGAGTGCATGGTAGCGTTGTCCATCAGATCGCCCGTGTTCGGGATCCTCGTGCGAAGATCGTAGGTCGTCACCTCGCCGTCGATGCGGGAGATATAAACGCCGGGGGTGATCAGATCGTGATCCACCTCGAAGGATGCAATGCGGGGAATGTCTTTCATGTTTCGTTCCTTTCTTGAATATTCGTTTGCCGTCAGGTGATCATACTCCTTTGCGGTGCGAGCGTCACCCGCGGTGCACTCGTTTTCACGAAGCCGAAACCGCCCCAAGCAATGAGCGCCCGAAGCGAGCCTGTGAGAGACACAGCGCGATTATGCGACGGTGGAGAACTGCCTTTCTAACCTTTACACTTGGCGTCAGGCAATCATACTCCTTGCGAGACGCCGTGGCATTTTTTGGAGAGGTTTAAGTGATGAATTCGCTTCGTGAATGTTATGAGCCTCGCTTTGCTCGGCGTGATGAATTTGCTTCGCAAATACTATGATGTGATTGCCTTTCTAACCTTAACGCGACACCGTCGCTCATCACTTGGCGCAGCCAATCATAACTGCTCGCCTTACGAGCATTATAGTTTGCCGTTAGGCAATCACAGTTGGTTAAGAAAAATGCGGGGCATTTTTCTTAACCCCTCTTCCACGCTTTCTTGGAGAACAGAGCGAGGATGGGGAAGATCTCGAGGCGGCCTGCGAGCATATCCAGGATCAAAACGATCTTGGAGAATAGACTGAACGAGGCGAAGTTTTGCGTCGGACCGACGGCCTCAAGGCCCGGACCTATGTTATTGAAGCAAGCGAGCACCGCCGAAATATTGGTGGTAACGGAGAAGCCGTCGATCGAGATAAGAAGAACGCTTGTGAGCACGATCAGCACGTAGGCGCAAAGATACGCCATCGTTGCGGTGACGAGCCGCTCGTCCACCGGCTTTTTATTGATGCGGATAACGGCGACCTTCTGCGGATTTTGCACGCGCCCGATGTTGCGCGCAAAGCTCTTTAGGATCAAAAGCAGGCGCGCGCATTTGAGGCCGCCGCCCGTCGATCCGGCGCAAGCGCCAACGATCATCAAAAAGAGAAGGATCGCCTTGGAGAAGGACGGCCATAGGTCAAAATCCGTGGTGGCAAAGCCCGTGGTCGAGATAATGGAGCTGACCTGGAA
>JAFVQL010000050.1 GCA_017504785.1 Clostridia bacterium
GAGGATCTTAAAAAGCAAGAGGATAAGGAAGCGAGAAATCGCATGATGCATTCCGCCAAGGAACAGATCCGAAAGCATCTGCAAGCCACCGAGGCGCTCTTCGACGGCCTTAAGATCAGCGAGGTCTCGCTTGACGAGGAATACGTGCTTCCGCGCCCGCTGGCAGTCGGTGATAAGGTATATCTTGTCAGCCTCGGAAAAGAGGGCGTCGTCACCGCACTTGCCGATAAGCACGGCATGTATGCCGTCACCTCGGGCATTTTGAAGACCAAGGTCGACGTAAAGGGGCTTCGTCTCATGGACGGAAAGCAGGCCTTCCGCAAAAAAGCGGAGCCGCCGAAGAAGCCGAGCGAGGGAAAGGTGAAAAAATCCATCGTTTCCACCTTCCGCCCCGAGATCGACGTGCGCGGCATGATCGGTGAGGACGCTTGGTTCGTTATTGATAAGTATCTTGACGATGCGGTTCTTGCGAATATTCCCACGGTCCGTATCATTCACGGAAAAGGCACGGGTGCGCTTCGCGCCGCGCTTTGGAAGTATTTTAAAACCGACCGCCGTATCAAGACCTACCGCCACGGCGAGTGGGGTGAGGGTGATGCGGGCGTTACCGTCATCGAATTCAAGCAGTGATCCCTGCCATAGAGGAGAATTCGTTTTTCGGTAAATTTTCGGAAGGCGCACCAAAGGTCAGTCGCGGTGCGGATCAAGATCGGTATGCGTTAAAAAGACAAGGAGAAAGCTATGCTTTTTGTAAAAATGGAGTCGGAATGCACCGAGGCGGTGCTTCTTGAAACTCTCAAAAATAACGAAAAGGTGAATGAAGGCGTTCGGTTTGCCGAAGGAGACGGAAAGCCCTTCATGCACTTCAAAAAGAAAAATAAGACGATACGGATGCGTTGTGAAATGATGGATCGCCCAACGAAGGATAACGGTTTTTTGATGGGCACGTATTTTGCAGGGCGCACAAAACAGGTCGGTGATAAGACCCGCCTTTACGGCGTGATTTTGACAGAGCCGTATTTTCACCTAATCTGGCTTCTCATGGTTCTGTATTTCGTTTACTACTGCGTTGTCCACGCCGCGTTTTCTCCCATACCGGTCTGCCTTATCGTTTTCGTGTATTTCATGTTCCGCGGCGAATATAAGAAGCAACGCCGCATCAAGGCCTATCTTGCCCGCGCCTGCAAGCGCGCACAGGGCATTCAGAGAAAGTGAGGGGACTTATCATGAACTTCGATCCAAGCTTTAAGGATTCCTACGTAAGTCTTTCGGGCGGTACCGTGCTTTTGGATAGCAACACCGTGATTGAAAGCCAAAACGCCGTCGTTTTAAAAACCCTCTCGCCCCTGCTTGTTGGCGAAAAGCCCGATGCGGTCAAGGCGATCCGCTTTCTCCCCTTCGGGCAGAGCGCGAGGGAAAAGGTGATCTCCGCCTTCGGTCCCGTGCTTCTCGAAACAGAGGATGCCTACCTTTTGGAGGTGAACCCCACGCGGATCACCGTATATGCAAGCAACGTGCGCGGCTACCTTTACGGCGCATGCACGCTTCTTTCGCATTACAGAGAGGGAATCGGCGTAGGGTATATCTACAACGCTCCCACGGTGCAGCTGCGTGCGGTGAAAATGTATCTGCCCGCCGAGGAGAAAATGGATGAGTTTTATTATATGCTGGATATGCTGATGCATTTCGGCTATAATGCGCTCATCTTGGAGGTCGGCGGCGCAATGGAGTATAAGAAGCATCCCGAGATCAATGCGTTTTGGGAAGAGCACTGCGCGATCTTCAATGCATACGGCAGTTATGCCACCGATCTGCAGAACTCTCAATATTGGCGCAAAAGCGCCATCCACACAGAGAATGGCGGCGGTAGCTTCCTTTCGCAGAATACCGTCAGAGCGATCTGTGAATACGCGCGCTCCCGCGGTCTTGAGCCGATCCCCGAGGTCCCCTCTTTGACCAATGCCGATTATCTTTTGGCGGGAAGGGCGGATCTTGCCGAGCGCCCCGAGGATCCCTATCCTGATGCCTACTGTCCCTCGAATCCCGCATCCTATCAGCTGCTTTTCGAGGTCATGGACGAGGTGATCGAGGTGTTTGCGCCCAAGGTGGTGCATATCGGTCACGGCGCGGATGGCGTTTATGGCGTTTGTGATAAATGCAGGAGAAAAAGCGCAGCAGAACTTTTGGCGGGGGATGTAATGAAGATCCGCGATCATCTTGCCGCACGTGGCATCCGCACGATGATGTGGTCGGAAAAGTTGACCAACAGCTATGATAAGAACGGCACACCCGCAGGTGGCGCGTACTACGTGGACCATTACTTGGGTGACGGGGATCCCGTGAATTTCAGAGGCAAGGAATATTACGTGCAGAGGAAAGAAACCTTGACCTACGAGGATGCCGCGCTTCTTCCGTCCACCGCGATCTTTACGCCCGTGCAGGAAACCTATCCCGCGATTGCAATGATCCCGGGGGACGTGATCGCAATGAACCGCCATTGGTGCTTCTACGCGAGGGGAGATCGCGATTATCACTACCACCGCATTCCTATGGTGTACGGTGATTTCGAGGGTATTTACTTCGATAAATGGAAGGCGAGGGTTGCCGCAGGCGCAAAGGGCTTTGCGGTCTCGGGCCGAGGCGCATCTGACTTCAAGCAGATGCAAAGAAGCAAGCGTATTGCGGATGCGATCTATGCATCTCGCATGGCGTGGAGCCGTGATTACGACGATACGAAGCGCGGAAAGGAGCTTGCCGCGGCAGCATCCGCCGTCTTTGATTACCGCTTCCGTAAAGTGCTCGGCGCATCGCATATCGAGATCGTACATACCACGGATATCGAGATCCCGCACGGCAGCTTCGGATGCGGAGATTTTCTTGACGACGATATGTTCCGCCTCGGATATTATCATATCTTCTATAAGGACGGCAGCGAAGAGAAGATCGATATCCTTTGGGGCGAGAATATCGGCCCCGCGGCGAAGAAGGGAGAGCAAAGAGATCATCCCTTTGCCGAGGACGGAGATCCCGACGATTTTATCTACTGCCGCGAAACGGTATTCACCTGCGACTTCGTGGACAAGGGAGACGGAAGGTATTACCGCTTCGTGATCCCGACCAAGAAGCCCGTGGCGCGTGTAAAGCCCGAGATCTTCGGAAAATACGAGGATAATGTGGTGATCAGCTCCATCACCGTGAAAAACTGAAAACAAGGAATGCGTATTTTCGCATAACCGAGAGCGGGGACCTTCAAAGAAAGAGAGGGTTTCCGCTCTTCTTTTTTAAACTAAAGATACCGTAAATACGCGCCCACGGGTTTGGGGCGGAATTCTTGACAATGCATCGGAAAAATGATATAATGAAAAAAATGTATAACGGAAAGGAAAACAAAATGCCGTTTCTTGCCCCGAACTTTTATTTTGAAACCTACGCAGGCGCATCCATCGACTTCCTTTTGGAGCACGGGATCAAAGCGCTTGTCTTGGATATTGACAATACCTTGGAGCCATACGAGAATGCCGAGCCGGGTGTGGCCGTGCGCGCGTGGTTTTCCGCCTTGAAGGAGGCGGGCATCCAGGCCGCCTTCGTTTCCAATAACGGAAAAGAAAGGGTGGAGACCTTCAATAAGGATCTCGGAAATATTGCCTTTTATAAAGCGAAAAAACCTTTTGCCGCCAAGGTAAAGCGCGCCATGCGCGAAATGGGCGTTTCAAAAGCGGAAACGCTTTTTATGGGAGATCAGATCTTCACGGACGTTTTGGCGGCGCGTCTTGCGGGCATCCGCGTGGCACTCGTGCCCCCGATCAAGGATAAGACCGACGTGCTCACCCGCACGAAAAGGCTTCTTGAGCGCCCGATCATGAAACGCTATTTTAGGAGAAACAAAAAAGATGTGTGAGCCGAAATTCGGTCCCGGCGGCGGTTGCGAGGAGTTTCGCCTTTCGGGAGCAAAAAGTGTTTTGGATGCGCCTGCATTCGTGAAAAATTACGGTCTTTCCGCCTACGAATACGAGGCAGGAAACGGGCTGACGGCGTCGGCAGAGAGTCTGCTTCTCATCGGGCAGGAGGCGAAGCGGCAGGGCATTGCCATGTCATTGCACGCGCCGTATTTTATTTCGCTTTCGAGCGTGGAGCTGCAAAAAAGGCTCAACAGCGTGGAGTATATCCGCCGCAGTCTTTCGGCGGCACGTCTGCTTTCCGCAAATATTATCGTGGTGCATACCGGCTCTGCGGGAAAGATCTCTCGCGCGCAAGCAATGGATCTTGCAAAAGATACGCTGTATAAAACGCTGGAAAGCGTAGAAACCTACGGTGTAAAGATCGGTCTTGAAACGATGGGAAAGCAAAATCAGCTCGGCACGCTCGATGAGGTGATCGAGCTTTGCTCCATCGATGAAAGACTCGTGCCCGTGGTGGACTTCGGGCACATGAACGCAAGAGAATGCGGCGGCGTATTTCCCGATCGGGATGCGTATCTTCGCGTGTTCGATGCCATCGGAAGCCGCCTCTCTTCTTCCGTGGCGAAAAATCTGCATTGCCATTTTTCCAAGATCGAATGGACGGCGGCGGGCGAAAAGCGACATCTGACCTTTGATGACACCGTTTACGGCCCGGATTTTCTGCCGCTTTGCGAGGCGATCGCGAGGGAAAGGCTTTCGCCTACGGTGATCTGCGAGTCCGCGGGTACGCAAACGCGGGATGCCTATCTTATGAAGCAAGCATTTGAAAGGAGCAGGGGATGACGCCTGTTAAAAATCTTCGCGCCGTTATGGCGCGCCTAAAGCTGGATGCCGTTTTTGTGACGGATGAAAAAAATCAGCAGTATCTTTCGGGCTTTTCGTTTACCGACGGGTTTCTTCTCATTTTAAAAGAAAAAGCGTATCTGGTCACAGATTTTCGCTATAAGGAGGCAGCAGAGCGGGGGGCGTACGCAGATTTTACGGTCGCCGTCCCGGAGGGAAGGTTTTCCTTCCTTGAAAAAACGCTTTTGGATGCCGGCGTGCGCCGCCTCGGCTTTGAGGGCGGTGCGCTCACCTATGCACAGTATAAACGCCATAAGCAACGCTTGAAGGGAATCGTTTTCTTTGACGTCGGCGCACAGATCGACCGCATGCGCGAGGTGAAGAGCGCGGCGGAGGTCGCCATGATCGAAAAGGCGCAGAGCATCACGGATGCGGCGTTTGCCGAGCTTCTTTCCGTGCTTTCGCCTCGCATGACCGAGATCGAGGTTGCCGCGGAGCTTGAATACAGAATGCGAAGGCTCGGTGCGGACGGTATGAGCTTCGATACGATCGCCGTTTCGGGCAAGCAAAGCGCCTTGCCGCACGGCGTGCCGCGCCCCGTGCCGCTGGAAAAGGGATTTCTAACGATGGATTTCGGTGCAAGATACGGCGGATATTGCTCGGATATGACGCGCACGGTTTCGATCGGCCGCGCAAGCGGGGAAATGAAGGATCTGTATGCGACCGTTCTTTCGGCGCAGAAGGCGGCTCTCGGTTTTCTTACGGCGGGCGTGCTTTGCTCCGAGGCGGATGCGGTCGCGAGAAGGATCATAGACGCGCGTTATCCCGGCGCCTTCGGGCATTCGCTCGGTCACGGGGTCGGTCTTTATATCCATGAAGACCCGCGCCTCAGCGCAAAAAATACCGAAACGATCCTCACGGAGGGGCACGTGGTAACGGTGGAGCCGGGAATCTATCTTGAGGGAAAATACGGCTGTCGCATCGAGGA
>JAFVQL010000051.1 GCA_017504785.1 Clostridia bacterium
GCCGCAGACAACTACGGCTTCACGGACCAAAAAAGGATTTTTTTGCCCTTATTTGCCTTGTCTCGAACAATTTCTGCTACTAAAAACCCGTGCCTCAAATGGGCGAAGGGCGGTCAGTCTTGATACGGCGTTAAAGCATCGACTCGGTCGGATCGCCGTAGACAACTACGGCTTCACGGACCAAAAAAGGATTTTTTTGCCCTTATTTGCCTTGTCTCGAACAATTTCTGCTACTAAAAACCAAGAGCATAAAAACGAGATGGCTTTTTACGGCGTTCAAGTGTTGGCGCGGGCGGTAAAGATGAAAACAAAAATGGGAAGAAAGGAGACTCCATTTTGAAATACGGAAAACGCGAAGGCAGACGATGGCGTCTCTGCAAAAATACGAAATAAATAACAATTGTTTACAAAAAAGCGAAAAACTGCGAAATCAGATAAAAGAAGCGTTTTAAGGAGAAAGAAAAAATGGATTTTAACGGCATTAATTTTGGCACATACTTTAAGCATTATCCCGATGCAAACGGATATTTCGGTAAGTACGGCGGCGCGTACGTTTCGCCCGAGCTGCAGGAGGCTATGAAAGAGATCTCCGCCGCGTATCAGACGATCTGCAAGTCCTCGAAGTTCATCGCGGAGCTTCGCAAGATCCGCAGAGAGTTTCAGGGCAGACCGACGCCCATTTCCTACCTTGAGCGTCTTTCCAATCATATCGGCACGGGCGTGCAGCTTTACGTAAAGCGTGAGGATCTGAACCACACGGGCGCACATAAGCTTAACCATTGCATGGGCGAGGCTCTGCTTGCAAAGTACATGGGAAAGAAAAAGGTGATCGCCGAGACGGGCGCGGGTCAGCACGGCGTTGCGCTTGCAACCGCGGCGGCATATTTTGGTCTTGAATGTGATATTTATATGGGTGCTGTGGACATCAAGAAGCAAGCGCCCAACGTGGCGAGAATGAAGATCCTCGGCGCAAGAGTCATCGAGGTAACCGAGGGGCTTCAGACCTTGAAGGAAGCGGTGGACGCCGCATTCGATGCGTACTGCAAGGAATATAAGGATGCGATCTACTGCATCGGCTCGGTACTCGGCCCGCATCCGTTCCCCACGATGGTGCGCGATTTCCAGAGCGTTGTCGGCATTGAAGCAAGAGAGCAGTTCGTCGGCATGACGGGCGAGCTTCCCGATGCGGTCGTTGCCTGCGTCGGCGGCGGATCGAACGCAATGGGTATGTTTTCCGGCTTCCTGAACGACCCCGTGGACATCTACGGCGTTGAGCCTCTCGGCAGAGGCCCGAAGCTTGGCGACCATGCTGCCAGCCTGAAATACGGCGAGCCGGGCATCATGCACGGCTTCAGCACCATCATGCTGAAGGACGAAAATGGCGAGCCTGCGCCCGTATATTCCGTGGCCAGCGGTCTTGACTATCCCGCCAGCGGCCCCGAGCATTGCTTCTTGCACGATATCGGCAGAGTAAAGTATGACGTGGTGAATGACGAGGAGACCATCGATGCGTTCTTCACGCTTTCCCGCCTTGAGGGCATTATCCCCGCGATCGAGAGCGCGCACGCCGTTGCATACGGCATGAAGCTCGCCAAGACAATGGGCAAGGGCTCGGTGCTGATCTGCCTCTCCGGCCGCGGCGACAAGGATATGGATTACATCATCGAAAAGTACGGAATCCGCTAAAAGACAACTTTTGTTTGCAAATATTCATAAAAATCGCGCCCATGGAAGCTGTGGGCGCGATTTTTTCTTTTGCTTTTTGTCTTTGCGATTGCTCCTTTTTATCATTCTTTGTCTGTGTTTTTTTGGCTTCTTAAGCTGCGTTTTCTTTACTTCTTAAGCTGCATTTTTTTGCTTCTTTTTCTGCTTTTTTGCTTCTCGCGCGCTTTTTTTGCGTTGCTCGGCATCTGTCTTTTTGGCATTTCAAGGATGGCGGAATGGGAAGGGCAAAGCCGCATAAAAAAGCGCGCATGCTGAAAAAAGAGAGCGCATTTTGCCCTTTGCAAGCAGATCCTTAAAAGGGGATACGGCGGTCGTTTTTTTGAGATCACGGGGCGGATTTTTTTGTGCAAAAAAACGCATTTTTTCTTCACATAGATTATTATCCGCGCGCCGCCTTTGCCGCGAAATGGTCGCCCTTTTGGAAGCTGTCTCTTTTGCTTTGTGCACACTGACGAAAAAAGCCTCTTTTTGATGTTAAAACTAACCAAAAATAGTTTTGTGAAAAAAATAGAAAATTATGGGCAGAATGCACGAAACGTTCAAAATGTCCTTGCAATTATATTAAATAAAGTGTATAATGGGTGCAGTAAAAATCTACAATGAGGAGAAGAACATGAAGAACCTTAAAAAACTTCTTGTAACCATGTTGGCCTTAGTGCTGCTGATCTGCGGTGCGACTGTGGTTTCTCTTGCGGCGGATACGCCTGCGGAAATCATGGCTGAGGCACAGGAGCTTCTGGATGCGGCAACGAAGGACGGCGAGTTTATCGCGGTTCGTTCGCAGAAGATGCACGCGCTCGATAAGCTGATCGAAGCCAACATGAAAACGATCCGTAACGCCCCCGAATGGGCAAGTTTCCAGGTGACCTACAAGGCACATCAGGAGCAGCTGAAAGCAGACTGTTTGGCTGAAGCGGCCGCAGCACTCGACAAGCTTCTTCTGAAGGAAACCACGAAGTTCGAGGCAGAGGCACTTTACGCCGGCCTTACTTCGCTTGTTGTCCGCGGTGGTGAAACCAGTGGATATTTCGACGTTGAATCCGATGAATTTGCGTTGCTTGAGGCCCGAATGAAGGTCGCGCAGGCAACCGTCAAGCTTCAGATCGCCGAGGAAAGCACGCAGCCCAAGGATCAGGGCGTAGCTCTTCTCTGGGTAGTGGATTATGACGCTGCCACCCTCCAGACCGACGCAGCTGCGAAGAACACGGCAGATTATAAGGCTATGTCGGCTTGGCTTAAAGAGCTTTGCACAGCAGTTCGCGAGCCTCTCTATGCGGAGATACGTGCACTGACCGATAAGGCTTGCCTCCCGGCGACCGGCCTTGAAGAGGCGCAGGAGATCGCAGCCGAGATCGAGAGCTATTTCGCGAGCTGCTACTTCGACAAGAGCAGCACCTCCGGCTATGCGGACGTTCGTGCTTACGCCAACTACGCTTTGGCTTATGCATACCTCAACCAGATCGAGCGTTCGAAGGATCTCAAGACGCAGGGCGAATTCCTTCTGGCTCTCAGCGAGCTGAAGGGCAAAACGTCTCTCAGCGAAAAGGTAGAGCCTTACGGTGCTGACTTTAAGGCACGCTACGAAAAGCTTTTGGACACCGCGGACGCAAGCTCCGTTGTTGCCCGCCTTTATAAGAAGGTGGAAGGCTACAAGCAGGACGTTCTCGCCGCTTTCGCCGAGGGCTATAACGGTTCTCTCAATTCCGCCGAGGCGATCGAAGCGCTTGCGAGCGAGTTTTCCGATCTCCTTTCCAACTGCTACTTCGGAGACGCGAAGTACGACAACGACGTAGGCGTTACGCATGCTTATGCGGCGATCTACGATTTTTGGAAGGCAGTTGAAGGCATGGAAGAGGGAGATGCTTCCTATGATGGTTACATTAATGATGAAATCATCAATAGAAACGCTCTCTATAAGAAAGCTGTTGCTGATTATAATAGCTATGCCAGAAATATCAAAGCGGCAGATCCCGCATACGCCGCTCTCCTGATTGAGATCTATGAATCGATCTGTGAAAAGGCAAAGGCAGAGGCGCTGGGCGTTCTCGATCGCTGCTTCCAGGATCTCGAGAAGGATCTCTCCTTTAACGAGCTGCGCGCGGCAGTTGCATTCCTGAAGGAGAAGTATCTCACTGCCGCAACGGCACTTTATTTCGGCGCAACCGAGGATAAGGATCTGACTGCCAACGTAAAGGCGGCGGCAGAGGATGCCGAGAGCCGTATGCTCG
Source organism: Clostridia bacterium (assembly GCA_017504785.1). GTDB lineage: Bacteria > Bacillota > Clostridia > Oscillospirales > CAG-272 > UBA1740. The sequence goes on from JAFVQL010000051.1 coordinate 3,954, forward strand.
CAGTGCTTCTGGATCTGTTCGCACAGATCGAAGAGCAGGCACCTCTTACCGACGATCTTGCGGATATGACCGAGAATAAGATCGCGTTCAGAGCCGAAAAGGAAAATGAGATCTTGACGATGGCAACCGGCTTGGCATTCTCCTACGGGAAGAATCCCGCGGCACTGAAGGATCTTGCCTCCGAGCTTTACGTCTCCATGTTCCTTACTAAGCTTTGCCAGATCAAGGCGGCTCTCGTGGCAGGCCCTGATGACGGTACGCTCAGTGAGGCTGCGAAGACCTCTTATAATGAATTGAAGACTTTGGTAAGCGAAAAGATCTCCATGGTAGATACCGCTTCCGAGGGTTATCTTCTTTATCTCCATCATTTAAATATAATTGAAGCGGACATGGGCGATGCGAACGTTGACGGCGCACAGGAATACCTGACGGCGCTTAAAAACGTGATAGATGCGGATACCTTTGAAAAGGTGTATGCGCTGATGCACCTGGACGAGTACGTTCGTAACAACAAGATCATCCGTCCCGATGCATCCGATACGACCTCTCCCAGCGCACTCTTCTATCAAGAGTATGACGAGCTGGTAAACAAGGTAAAGGTATGGCGCCAGGGCATCGTTGATGAAAGAGAAAGCAAGGTGCCTGCCCTTGATTATCAGAATGCAGAGGCAACCATTTACGACGGCGATAACCTGCAGGTAAATGCATACGCGGCTAACACGACGAACTACCGCTTTACGCCGAGAGATGGCAGAGAGTACGGCGCGGGTGGCTCGAAGTACTACATGACCTATGAGTATCTCTCCGCTACCGCTGCCGAAAGAGGCCACTTTACCATAGGAAGCCTTCCTTCCTCGACCGAAAACGTGATCATCGAATTTGATATCACGACCTTTGGCACTTGGCCCGCGAGCGGTGTAAACTTCTTCTCGTCTCAAACGACGTCTCTGGAAAACGGCAAGGCGATCTTCCCTTGGATCGGCGCGATCGATAAAGACGGCCAGATCGTTGCTCCCGATGGAATCCAGAGCTCGGGCGCTGTGAAAAAGAAGACGTTAACCAGCCGTGAGGGCGGTTTCATCGTTCCCGGTCAGTGGACGCACTTCATTATCGCTTATAACGCAAAGGACAAGATGGTTTCTTACTACGTCAACGACGAAAAGATCGTGGATGCTGATGGAAATGATGCATGGTCTTGCGCGCAGTTTGAATCCTACAACTTTACGGGCGAATTTCGTATCGGACGTGATACGGTAGCGGGCGCCGGCGCCTTCTCCTTGGATAACGTTCAGCTTTATCTCGGTGATCAGCCCCGCGATCTCGATCTGTTGCAGAACATGAGCGAGCATGAGAGATTCGCTTACTTCGTTTCGCGCTTGAATGCTTACACGGAAGCTTATGAAAATGGCGACTCCGTTCCCGTGGCAGACTTGAAGTACTGCAGCGATGAGCTTGTTCTCGCAATCAGTAACTACTGGGGCGTTACCGAAGGCGGCGAAGACGGCTATCTCTTCGATGCCGAGGATGCCGCTCTCGAGCATCTTAAGAATGCAGTGGATACTTATCTTGCCATTGTCGCGCGTGCGGATGCGGCACTGGTTAGTTCCATTCTTGACGATATTCGCGCACAGATGGATGCGATCCTTCTTCTGACGGAGGTTGTCGATCTGGGCAAGAGAAAGAACGCTCTCGCAGCCTTTGAAGAATACATTGCAACCTACGTTGCTTATATCGACAGCTTTAATGACGATCAGAAAGCCGTATACGACGGCGTGCTTGCAGATAAGTTCAATGTAGAAAAGGAAATTGAGGCTTACGCAAGAGTGGATGAATACATTCAGCTGGTAGAGAAGTTTGCTTCTGCGCGTGATCTTTACACCCGTATCGTTCACAGCAACGCTGCGGCCGCTATGATGGCATCGATGGTAAAGGATGACGAGCTTGGATACATTGACCTTGAAAAGCTCAAGACCGGCGTTGCAGAGTTCCAGACCGCGATCGACCTCTTTGATGCACAGAGCGCGATCCTTAAGGAGCAGATCATTCAGGACAACACCGAACTGATCATTGCTTGCATGGAGCGCTTCCCCAAGCTTCCCGAAGAGGCGCTGAAGAATTTTGCAAACCTGAAGCGTTACTTCATCATGGTTCGTGACATCCTGACCCTGGCTCCCGGCGAGGAATACAAGGATAAGTACGATACTGACAACGATCTTGCACTGGAGGCCGTTGCTTTGTACGAAGCAATGTACGAAGTGATGTTCGATGCACTCCAGCGTGACCACGCTGCGGTCATGCAGGATATGATCGATCAGTTTAACGATCCCGCCGCAGCATACATCAAGAGACTCGGTATTTACAACGCCGTAAAGGATTATCTTGAAACCAACGCCGCTACGATCGACGAGAATCACGATGCCATCAAGGGTATCCTCTCGCAGTTCGCGGTTATGGAAGAGAAGTTCGGCGGGGAAAATCCCGAAGAAGCACAGAAGGCACAGTGGGAGGAATATCAGGCGACGCTGAACAGCAATGCACAGACGTTTATCTCTCTGGTAACGCAGATGCGCTTTGCAACGAATTATGCCGAGATCCTTCGTCTGCACGATGAAGCGCAAAAGCTCCTCTTCTTCATGGAAAGATCCTCCGTTGAGGTTCGACTTGCCATTGAAAATTACGAGTTATGCGAGGCCCTTCTTGCACGCAAGGCGATCAGCGCTGATGCATTCATCGAGGCGGCTTATGCACTGAAGAAGGCAAACGACATGCAGAAGGTTTACCTTGCACTGTGCAAGGCACAGGCTGCATTCGCAGAGGCTGATACCACCTATGTGAACACGCTCCTATTCACCGAATTCGGTGCAAACGGCGAGTATACCGTGGAATTCACCATGGCAGAGGCCGTACAGACCTATCAGACGCTTCTTTCCCAGTACACTACCTTTGTTTCCGAGATCAACGCAGATGTTGAGGTCGTTCTTGACGTGGTTTGCACCGTTCGTGCAAGCTTCGCCGTAAACCACACGATGGTTGCGTTGTTTAAGAAGTTTTACGATTGATCACAGTAAGGAGAAATAATATGAAAAATAAATTCAACAGATTGCTCTCTTTCTTGTTGATCGTAGCCACCTTGTGCTCTTTGCTTGGAGTATTCGCCTCGGCCGCATCGACCGAGACGGATATCTCCGTAAGGATGTTTTACAACCGTTCGTTTAACGACGGATGGGACTGCGCCAACGGAATGAGCCTCGGCTCGGGTATTACCACATTCGTAAACCACGAGTATGATGATGACTTCAACTATAATTACTATGCGGAATTTACCGAGCCGGAGGATTCTCTGACCGGCGGTAAGAATACCCTGACGATCCCCCTTGCCAACGTTCCCACGTCCGGCTATACCGTTCTTTCCTTTGCATTGAAGCTTCCCGCTGAAAGCAATCAGAATTACGGCTTGATCGCTTCGGGTAAGACCTCCCCCGGCGAAAACTACGATTTTCTTAAGATCGTTGACGGTCAGGTTTCCGTTTTGGACACTCCCTTCGGTTCTGTGAGAACCGATGAATGGATCAAGTTCCAGTACGTAATGAGCTGGGCTGACTCCAGCCGTGAATGTACCGTTACCGTAGACGGCGGCGGTATCAACAAGACTGAGGTCATTCCTCTTATCGAGGGCCAGGCGGGTGCATCGCTTCGCTACGTATACTTCGGTATGGGCGGCCGCACCTCCGATTCCCCGAAGCGTACCTACAAGATCGACGATCTCGTGTTCTATAACACGGCGCAGAACCTCATTGCAAAAGAGGATCTTGGCCTGTACGGCATGGGTGCTCTCATTTCCGAGACCGCGCAAAAGACCGTTGAGATCTTCGGCGAGACCATTCTTGCTCCCACGGACTACATCAAGCAGGGTCTTACCATGAAGGTAAACGTCAATTGGTATATGACCAACAACAAGAAGCTGAACATTTACACTGCGGATAACGACGAAGCTTACGGTGCACCCGTGAAGATCAACAAAATCGTGTACGTTCCGCTGGAGCTCGTGCTTGCACATCTCGGCCTTGAATATAAGATCAGCGAGGCCTCGAACGCAATCGAGATCTCTGCCGGCGGCACTAACGCCGTTGTTATTACCATGGGTTCGGAGAGGGCTTCCGTGAACGGCGTCGTTGTGGAGCTTTCCGGTGCTCCCGGATACGTTACCACCGAGATCGGCGGTAAGGAATACAGCTACCCTGTAATTCCTCTGGATAGCGTTGATATCTTCTTCGCGCAGGAAGGCGCAGAGAATCCTCTCTACTATACCTACGATGAGATGGGTCTGATCCTTCTTACCGGCAAGAAGAATGTTTGGAACCGCAATGAGAACCTTGCCGATATGGCAACGCTCATGGAAAAGTTCGTCTTCGACTATGATGCAGCGAATAAGGGCGCAGGCTTCGGTGAGCAGCTGGCTTCGGATATTGAAAACTACAATAGCTTCAGTCACCCCTACCTTTTTGCGAACCAGGACCGCTGGGATACCCTTCGTGCCGTTTGGATCGCAAACGATCAGGCGGCTTATGACGACCTGATGGCGCTTACCGATGCACAAAAGGCTGCTCTCGGCATTAAGGGCGCTGATCCCAAGGGATATAGCGATACCCTTAATAAGTGGATTCGCGACATGATCAAGATCAATGCAAACGATGAAGCTTATATACTTGCAAACGGCGCGTATGATCCGACCGCAGAGAATGCTCCTTACGGAGTGACCACCTCTGAAAAAATGTATGCCGCAGGCAGCGAATGGCTGATCCTCGACTCCAATGGCAACTACCTTGGTATGAACCCCGGTAGCGATACGCGCGGATATGAGGAATACCGCGGCGATCTTAATAACAAAAACTACCTTAAGTATCAAGACGGCTACGATTCGGGCGGACGCACCAAGCTTACAACCAAGTTGAATCGCGCGAACTATCCTCATTACTCCGAATCGGTTGATATTACGTATTGGGCAAGAGATTATCAGATCACGCGCGACCTTCGCTATGCACAGGTTGTATTCGACTGGATCTCCATTCTTGGCGATACCAAGATCTGGCAGCACTGGGGTCCCGCTCACTTCCTGAACACGGCAGACGGAACGACCGAGGTTGCCATTGCATACGACTGGCTCTGCCCCGCATGGGATGCCCTGGTGAACAATAATGTTGCTCGTCCCACTGCAGAGACCACGGTTTACAAGGTATATGCAAGTGAGAGCTCCAAAGAAGTTCTTTATTACATGACGGCAGCAGAATATGCTGAACTTGGGCTGCCCGCTGCTACCGATAAAACCGTTGTTATCAAAACTGTAAGCGGCGATGCGGTTACCTACTCTACGCAGGAGAGAGAGCTGTCCAGCAGACAGAAGAACCAGGGCGTCAAGCAGTGGTTGACGCTTAAGGCCCCCTCCTTCTCCGATGTTACGACCTATGACAGAAAGCATATTGCCGGCATCATCTATAATCAGGGCGTTTACGAGGGCTGGTTTGCGGTTACCAAAAATAGCACCGAGCATCCGTGCGCTCGAATGACCTCCGGTTACTACTGGATCACTAAGAAGGATAACTGGAACGCCGTTTGTGCGAAGGGTATGGTTCTTGGCGCACTTATGGTGCTTGAGTATGCAGACTATGCCGAAAACACCAAGCAAATGCTTGACATCGTAATGCACCACTTCTTCCTGAACGGTCTTGACGAGTATGCGCCCGACGGTGCGTACTACGAGTCTGCTTCGTACTGGTCTTACGGTACGAACTCCATCTTCCAGATGGCTTCGGCTTACGTAAGCGCTACCGGCAAGGATTACGGTATTATGGATAGCTACGGCATGGATAGAACCTGCTACTTTGCGGCATACGCTGAGTCCTCCGATGCACAGATGTGGACTTACAACGATGCCACCGAGATCCCCTCTTCCTATCCTTGTGACTTCGGTATGAAGACCGAGTGGTTCACCTGGGTAGGTAAGTATATCGGCGATTCGGGCTTGGTCGACCACCGTATGTATCAGCTTGAAAACGGTTTGAAGAGCGTTACGATCTACGATATCTTCAACTACTCGCCCGAGGATAAGGGCGCAGAGTCCATCGATCTTCCCCTTTCTTACTACATGCACGGTCTTGACGCAATGGTCAGCGCATTCAGCATTCGTTCCTCTTGGGAAAAGGGTGCTATGTGCGTGTCGATCATGGGCGGTGAGAACGCAGTTGCACACGCCGACCTTGACGCGGGTACGTTCATGTACTGGAACGGCGGTCACCCTTGGATCTGGGACCTTGGTGCGGATAGCTACGGCATTTCCGGTATCTTCACCAATATTTACTACAATGGCAATCTTCCTACCCGTTTCCGTTACTATCGTCACGGCGCAGAGGGTAACAACTGCGTGCTTATTGCATCGCATCAGGACGTTCTGCCCTTCGGTCAGCGCGTAAACGGTACGGCTCCTATCGTAACGCAGTATTCGGATGAAAACGGCGCGTATGCGATCCTTGACTTGCTGGATATCTATTCTTCGGAGCCCGAACTTGAAGCGGATGGCGCGTCCCTGCCTCTCGTAAGCACCGCACAGCGCGGTGTGCTCGCAACGGACGGTTATAAGACCGTTGTTCTGCAGGACCAGATCATCGCTTCCAAGCTGGAAACCTTCTACTGGTTTGCACACTACTCCTCCAACACCATTGCCACCTTCTTTAGCAGCGACGGACGTACTTGCTACATGAGATATAAGCAGCCCACTGTTGATGAAGAAGGCAAGTCGCACTATGCTCTCCTTCGTCTGACTCTCGTCAGCCCCGACTCTGCGGATAAGTTCTACGAGACCGGCGCAGGCGACCAGGATATGGTACTGAATACGACCTTCAGAAACGGTACGCACCCGAACTACGCCGAAGAGAAGGAGTATAACCGTTCCAGCGTAAGAAAGATCTGCATTAAGAGAGAGCAAAAGCTTAACTTCCGTGTAGCGGTCGTGTTTGATCTTCTTCCCGAGGAGTACTATAACTACGAAACCGGCACGCTTGTGAACGGCGTGGATACGTATCCTTGCAGCTATGAGTGGACGGATCTTTACAACTGGAAGACACAGGCCGCTCCCGATGCGGATGACGACACGAACCAGGATGGCGAAGATTCCGGCGAAGCAACCCTTGGCATCGAGGATCTTATAGCTTCCCGTCTCAATGCGGAAAACTATCTGGCAGCAGGCACTGCATACGGCACCGCCTTTGCTGAGTACTTTGCAGCTCTGTCCCGTATTCAGAAGGTTTGGGATCTGTATGGCGATACTCCCTCGGCTCCTGCAATCGAGAAGGATTACACCGAGTGCGAAGAGTATTTGGTTGTATACCGCAGACTCCAGAGAAGCATGAATCAGGAAAGCGAAAATGCTTTGCTGATCGGTTCTGCTCTGACCGGTAAGAGATAAAAACAAAAAACAAAAAACAAGAAAACGGCGCTATGCCCTTTATGGGCATAGCGCTTTTTTCTTTGTTGTTAACAACGGTTGTCTTTTTTTGTGATTTTTTTGTATTTGAAAAGCACGGCACCCGCTCTTAAAAAGCGAAGCTTTGACCGCCGCGGCGGTCAAACGGTAACATAAGGGAGCTTGGATTTTTGGGGTGAAATGAACTTGCCCACTTCCAAAAAGCAAGACCCCGCTCCGAAATTCCAAAAAGCAAGACCTCGCTCCGAAATTCCAGAAAGCAAGACCTCGCTCTGCAAAAAGCTTGCGCGGTAACTCTAAAAAAGTTTGCGCGGTAAAGCTTCATTTTCCCGAAAGGGAAAAAGAGAGACCTGCCGTAAAGCAGGTCTCTCGTGAAAAAGCCTTTTTATTATCTCTGGATACGGCCGGTGCCGTTACCGCCGGCGAGTGCCTTCACCTCGTCAACGCTTACCATATTGAAGTCGCCCTCGATGGAGTGCTTCAAGCAGGAAGCGGCAACTGCAAACTCAACGGCATCCTGCGTGGAGTAACCGTTCAAGCAAGCGTAGATAAGACCGCCGCCGAAGCTGTCACCGCCGCCAACGCGGTCAACGATGTGCATGTGGTAGGACTTGGAGAAGCAGTATTCCTTTCCGTCGTAAAGAAGAGCCGCCCAGTCGTTGTCATTTGCGCTGATGGAGGAGCGAAGGGTGATCGCAACCTTCTCGAAGCCAAACTTTTCAGCCAGCTGGCGAGCAACCGACTTGTAACCCTCGTGGTTGAGCTTACCGCCTGCGATATCGGTGTTCTCCGCATCGATACCGAATACGTCGTGTGCGTCCTCCTCGTTGGAGATGCAAACGTCTACGTACTTGCAAAGCTCGGACATGGTCTTGTTTGCTTCCTCTCTGGACCAAAGCTTCTTTCTGAAGTTCAAGTCGCAGGAGATCTTCACGCCGTGCGCCTTCGCGCTCTTGCAGGCGTCAAGGCAGATAGCCGCAACGTTCTTGTTCAGAGCGGGCGTGATGCCGGTGAAGTGGAACCAATCCACGCCCTCGAAGATAGCATCCCAATCGAAATCGGAGGGAACTGCCTCTGCAATCGCGGAATGTGCACGGTCATAGATAACCTTGGAGGGGCGCTGGGATGCACCCTTCTCGTTGAAGTAGATACCAACACGGTCGCCGCCACGAACGATCTTGGAGGTGTCAACGCCGAACTTGCGAAGCGAGTTCACCGCGCTCTGACCGATCTCGTGCTTGGGAAGCTTGGTAACGAATGCGCTGTCCAAGCCGTAGTTTGCAAGAGAAACCGATACGTTGGCCTCACCGCCGCCGTATACGACGCCGAACTTCTCGGCCTGCGTGAAGCGCAGGTAGCCTTCGGGCGCAAGGCGAAGCATGATTTCACCAAAAGTAACAACCTTCATTTTGTAAATTTCCTTTCAGATATATAATATTTAATTGTACTCCGCATATATTGTATCATAACCCGTCTCTAAAATCAAGGGGTTGCTCCGTACTTTATAAAAAATAATACGAAGCTTATTTGCTTTCTGCGGCAAGCTCCGCGCGGCATCTTTCGCAGATCTTCTTGTCCTTAAAGAGGGAAACGTTTTCCGTACCGCCGCAGAAAATGCAGGTGGGCGCGTATTTTGCCAAAAGAATGTGATCTCCGTCCACGAAGATCTCGACGGGATCGTTGCTCTGAATATCCATCTGGCGGCGCATCTCCTTGGGAATAACGATGCGGCCAAGCTCGTCGATGTGGCGGATCATACCGGTTGCTTTCATGTGTTTTTCCTTTCACGCTTTTTTTGATTTATGCTTCTATTGTAGCAAAAAATTCGACAGTTGTCAATATAAAAATTGAAAATTTTACCATTTTTATGGAAAAAAATACCAGACAATTCGACAAAAGGAGACAAGCATGAAGGCAGCGGCGGAGGGACGCGCGAAAGTTTTGGAGCTTTTGCCTCGGGCGCTTTCGGCGGAGCTTTATATGCTCGGCGGTGGCAGAAGCGCTTTTTTTGAAAGACTTGAGGAGCTTCGTCTGCGCGCGCCGGGGAAATGCTCTATTGTGCTCGGCGGCGCGCACCGTGCCTTGCAAACGCGCCTTACGCCCGCGGACCTGGAGGGGGTGACCGCTTTGCTTTGCGGCGGCTCGCGCTATGCCTACGAGGAGTGCATTGCGAGCGGCTATATCCCCTTTGAGGGCGGCATTCGCATCGGCGTGTGCGGTCGGGCGAGATACGAGGGCGAGGTGATGCGCGGTATTTGCGAGATCGGCGCGCTCGTTATTCGATTTCCGCATCCGCATCCCGAAATGGAAGGGATGCTGGCAGATGCTTTTTTCGGGGCGAGGCAGGGCCTTTTGATCTATGCGCCGCCCGGCGCCGGAAAAACCACGGCGCTTCGCGCGCTTGCACGGTTTCTCGGTACGCGCGTGCCGCCCATGCGCGTTACGGTGATCGACGAGAGGTTAGAGTTTTGCCCCGAGGATTACGAGGATGCGACCGTGGATATTCTGCGCGGCTACCATCGCGCAGAGGCGCTCGAAATTGCGTACCGATCGATGAATCCCGAGGTAGTGATGCTCGATGAGATCGGCGCGGAGGGGGAGGCGCGTGCCCTTTCTGCCTTGCTTCGCGGCGGCACGCGCACGGTGGCAACAGCACACGCAAACGACAGGGAGGATCTTTGCCGCCGCGGCGTGCTCCGCCCCTTTTGGGAGCAGGGGTGCTTTGATGTTTTTCTCGGACTGAAAAGAGAAAACGGGCGCATCGCCTATGATCTATATAAGAAAACGGAAAGCGATTGAGGTGCAAAATGCTTCGCTATGTTGGTGCAATGTGTATATTTATGTTTGCATTTTATTTCATTTATGCCTATGAAAAATACCAAAAACAAAAAAATGCGTGCGGAAAAACCTTTCTTGATTTTTTGATTTTTTTGGAAAACGAGATGGGCGGCCTCGGCCGCCCGATGGCGGTCTGTGCAAGGGATTTTTCATGCGATGGCGGGCCTTGCGCGCCCTTCTTTTCCGCGCTTGAGGCGGGGAATGCGCCCGGCGCCGCCTACCGCGCGGTGCAAAAGGATCTGCCGCTCTGTGGGGAAATGGACGGCATACTGATGGCTGCCTTCGATTCCTTTTCGGGCGGTCGCTCGGCGGTGCGGCGTGCGGTAGGCGATGCAAGGGCGCGCTTTTCGCGCTTGCTTGCGGGAGAGGAGGCGCAACGGGCGCGGCGGGTGCGCCTTTTCCGTACGCTGACAACGGCCTCTGCCATGGGACTTGTTATCCTTTTATTATGAAGGACGGGAGAAGAAATAGGTGCGCGGCACGGAGAGCGGAAAGGATGAAAGTGAATGGATATTGCGCTTGTGATGAAGGTGGCGGGCGTCGGCATGATCGTGACGGTGTGCTGTCAGGTGCTTTCCAAGGCGGGGCGGGATGAGCAGGCAATGCTGGTCTCGCTTTCGGGCATCGTGCTCGTGCTGATGCTTCTTATCGGTGAGCTTGGAGAGCTTTTTGATTCTGTGCGCCGCGTGTTCGGGCTGTGACGGATATGCTCGGTACGCTTGCGATCGGTCTGCTTTTGGCGGTCACGGCGGTGCTTCTCAAGGACCTCGGATGGCGGGGCGCGGCGGTTTTCTCCGCGTTTTCGCTGGTTGCGCTGCTTTCGCTTTGCGCGGACGGTCTGCTCTCGCTTTCGGGTGCGCTCGCCGCGCTTGCCTCGCACGCCTCGCTCTCGGCGGCGGCAGAGGGGGTGCTCAAGATCGCGGGGATCGGATTTCTTGCGGGTGTGACGGCGGACGTTTGCCGTGAGCTGGGAGAAAACGGCGTAGCGCGCGGCGTTTTGATTGCGGGCCGCATCGAGATGCTTTGCATCGCTTTGCCTTATTTAGAAAAAATCATCGCCCTCGGCGTGGAGCTTTTGGAATGAAAGGGACTGCTTTTAAAAGGATATGCCTATTTTTCTGTTTTTGCTTGCTTTCGGTATCTTCGCTTGCCACGAGTGCCTCGGCACAGGGCGAGGCGGAGGCGCTCCTTTCGGAGCTTCGGGAGATATTGCCTCCCTCGCTTCGCACGGAGAATACGGAACAGCTGCTTTCCCGTGTCGGCGTTCGCGGTATTTTTGAAGAGATCCTCGCCGCGCTTTCGGGGGAGGGAGGCGCGTTTGCTTCGTTTCTGCTTTTGTGCCTTGGGAGCGCGGTTCTGATCGCGGCGGCGCACGCGGTGGCAGACGGCTCTGCGGCGTCGCTTCTCGAGGGGCTTGCGGCGGCGATGATGGGAATCGTGATCTTTGAGCCGCTCGGCGCGTGCGCCGAAGCAACCGTCCGACAGTTAAACGAGTCCGCCGCCTTTTTCGGCGCCGCTTCTCCGATCATGCACGGGATCACGCTGGCGGCGGGCGGGGTGCAGAGTGCGGCCGCGGCCGCGATGGGAGCGCAGATCACGCTCTACGTGATCGAGCTGTTTTTCTGCCGTCTGGTCGTGCCGGTCGCCTCGGTACTGATGGCGCTCGGCTTGATCTCTACGCTCGGAGAGGAGGGCGCGGCGCTTTCCTCGCTTTCGGGCAGCATTCGGCGCATATTTTTATGGATGCTCGGGCTTGGAACGACGCTTCTTTCCGCGGCACTTTCCTTGCAAACGATCCTGTCCGCCGGGGCGGACAGTGCCGCCATGCGAACGGCGAAGTACACCGCTACGGGGCTTTTGCCCTTGGTCGGCGGTGCGGTCTCCGCCTCGCTTTCCACGCTTGCCACGGGTCTTTCCTTCGTGAAAACGACGGCGGGCGTTTCGGTCGTGGCGGCGCTTTTATTGCTCACCGTGCCGATGCTGATCCGCTTGCTCTTATATCGCTTATGCCTGGATATTTCCTCCGGGTTTTCGGAATTTCTCGGCATCCGCGGCGCGGCACGGATGTTTTCCGCCTTCAAGAGCGGTATGGATGCGCTGATCGCCGTGTTCGCACTCTGCTCGGTCTTGTTTCTTTTACAGAGCGTTCTCTTTTTGTACGCGGGGGTGGCGATCCTATGAAGGAATACTTGATCTCGGTGGTGCTGATCACGGCGCTGGTCGCGCTTGCCTCGCATTTTCTTTCGGGCACGGATGCGGCGGGCTACGGCAGACTTTCGCTGGGCATCGTTTTGCTTTGGACGGTGCTTTCGCCGCTCGCTTCCTTGCTTTCCGCCCTGCCGGCGCTTCCAAACCTTCCCGAGCCGCCCGCAGGGGATACGGACGCGCCGCTTTACGAGCAGTATGCCGAGGCGGGCTTTTGCGAGGGGATCGCGCTTGCAGTGGGGGAGCGGTTCGGTATTTCGGCGGAGCATATCTCGGTGCGCGCCGAGGGGTTTGATATAACGAAAATGCGCGCGGAGAGGGTCCGTATACTTTTGCGCGGCAAGGCCGCTTTTGCAGACAGCCGCGCGATCGCCGCCTTCGTGGAGGGCGAGGGGCTTGGAGAATGTGAGGTGGAGATAGAGATTGGTGCTTCCTGAATTTTTGAAGAAAACGCCGGGGCTTTGGCGAATGGGACTGATCCTTTTGCTCGGTGTTGCCCTTTTGCTTTTTTCGTCCGGGCAAGGGAAGAGCGAAACCCGAACGGACGCCGAGGGCGATCTTTCGGCTTACGGCGCGGCGCTGGAAAAGCGCCTTGAGGATATGTGCGAGCGTGTGGCGGGCGTGGGAGATGCGCGCGTGATGGTGACCTTTGAGAGCGGCGCGGCGGTGGAATACAGCGGGAGCGGCGAAAGCTATACGCGCCCGCCCAAGGTGCAGGGCGTGACGGTGCTTTGCGCGGGCGGGGCGGAGGCCACGGTGCGCGCCTCGCTTTCGGGGATGCTTTCCGCTCTGCTGGGCGTTGGGGCGAGCCGCATCTGTATTTTGCCCCTGGCGCCTTAAAGGAGCCGAAAAAAACAGGAATATATTTTCTTGGAATCTCATAAGTATTAGTAACAAAACAATAAGGAGAAGCATACCATGAAACGCGAAAAAATCAAAAAATTCTTTACCTCAAGGGCGGGCAGAAGCACCATCGTTATCGCCTCCGTGCTCGTGATCGGTCTGGCGGTGTACCTCAATTACCGCTGGTTCTACGATCCCGCATCCTCTCTCGGCTACGGAGAGAATAATATGGATGACAATTACGGCGATTCCCAGCAGACGGATACGGGCGCACAGCAACAGGAGGATTACTTCGCCGCCGTCAGCCTTTCCCGCAGCCAGTCCCGCGACGAGGCGATCGAGGTGCTGAAGCTCACGCTGGAAAACAGCGAGGCATCCGAGGAGGCGAAGGCCGAGGCATCCGAAAGAATCTCCAAGATCGCGCTCGATATTCAGAACGAGGCCAACATCGAAACCCTCGTCAAGGCCAAGGGCTTTGAGGAGTGCGTGGCGGTGATCGGCGAGGATAGCGTCAGCGTCGTCGTTTCCGCAGAGGCCTTGCAGGCAACCGAGGTGGCGCAGATCATGTCCATCGTTTTCGAGACCACGGGCGTCAGCCCTGAGAAGGTCAGCGTGGTGCAGAAGTAACATAGGGGAGAGGGCACTTGCGATATTTTTTCGTAAGTGCCTTTTTTTGTTTATTTCCCATATTGACATATAAAGAAAAGTGTGCTACAATAAATGCATTCTAATAGTATTTATATATTTAGGAGATCTTTATGGAAAAGTTGAAGGTTGGTATCGTTGGTGCAACGGGCATGGTCGGTCAGCGCTTTATGCTGCTTCTTGCCGAGCACCCCTATTTTGAGATCGCTGCGCTCGTGGCAGGTCCTCGCTCCGCAGGCAAGTCGTATAAAGAGGCCGTTGCCGGTCGCTGGAAGATGAAGACCGCTTGCCCCGCATTTCTTGAAAATATGACCGTGATGTCCTCGGACGACGTCGAAGGCATCGGCAAGCTCGTGGATTTCGTTTTCTGCGCCGTCAGCCTTTCCAAGGACGAGACCCGCGCTTTGGAGGAGAGATTCGCCAAGGCCGAGATCCCCGTGGTCTCCAATAACTCCGCAAACCGCTGGACCGAGGACGTTCCTATGGTCATTCCCGAGATCAACGACGCGCATCTTGCCGTGATCGAGGCACAGAGAAAGCGCCTCGGCACCAAGCGCGGCTTTATTGCCGTGAAGCCCAACTGCTCGATCCAGTCCTACGTCGGCGCACTCACGCCCCTGCGTAAGTACGGCATCCGCGAGGTGGTTGCCACCACCTATCAGGCGATCAGCGGCGCGGGCAAGACCTTTGCCGAGTGGGAGGAAATGGTGGATAACGTCATTCCCTTTATCGGCGGTGAGGAAGAGAAGAGCGAGAAGGAGCCTCTGCGCGTTTGGGGTGAGGTAAAGGACGGCAAGATCGTTCCTGCCGCCGAGCCCGTGATCACCACGCAGTGCATCCGCGTTCCCGTTTCCGACGGTCACATGGCGGCTGTATTCGTAAAATTCGATAATCCCCCCTCCAAGGAGCAGATCCTTGCGGATTGGAAGGCGTTTTCGGGTAAGCCCCAGGCACTTGGCCTGCCCTCCGCGCCCGCACAGTTCGTGACCTATTTCGAGGAGGATAACCGTCCCCAGACCCGATTTGACAGAGATCTCTTCGGCGGCATGGGTGTTTCGGTCGGCCGTCTGCGTGAGGACGCGCTGTACGATTATAAGTTCGTCGGTCTTTCGCATAACACGCTGCGCGGCGCGGCCGGTGGCGCGGTGCTCATCGCGGAGCTGCTTTACCGCGAGGGCTATTTGACGAAGAAGTAATATTCAAAAGCATTTTAACCGAATAAAAACGGCAGAAGCATTGTAAAGATCGGCGCTTCTGCCGTTTTTCGTTTGAAGCAAAAAAACGGCACACTTTTTCGATTTTGACCGCCTTTTTGGTTATATTGAATAAAATTTTCTCATTTTTTTCGTCATTAAAAACGCGGATAACCTCTGTCGCGCTCTTGACATTTGATAGAAAAAATAGTATAATTAATTATGAAACTATATACCCAAATCCGAAAGGAAAGGATAATTTGGTGAAAGTATGAAAAAAATTCTTAGTTTAATGCTCGCTCTGCTTTGCGTTTTTGCTCTGGTAGCATGCGACGGCGGTTCGACTCCGGGCGGCACGACGCCTCCCGCTACTGAGTTGGACGTTTTCGAGGCAGCAGCAAAGGGAACCGCTCCCACGAACATCACCTCCTTGACCTCTTACAGAACGAAGGATCTGTACGGTAAGGACCTTGTTTTGGAAGGCGCCTTCACTCTTTTGGTGAAAGGCAACGAGTCCATTCTGGATTTCGAGTACGAGAAGCTTGCTACGCTCGAGGATGCGGCAGACGATTTTGTTGTGAATAAGAAGGGCGCGATCGCAATTCAGGCAGGTAAGTCGAAGGTCATCCTCGGTGATAGCCTCGGCAGCTGGGAAACTGTGATCCCCTCTATGCAGAACGTTGCGGCTCTGAAGATCGAAAAGGCTTCGCTTCCCGCAGATTACAGCTTGAGCGAGGATGGCAAGAAGCTTTCCGTTTCTCTGACCGAAGAGGAAGCGAAAACGGCTCTCGGCGTAGACATCGAAGCGGCTTCCGAGATCGCCTTTGCGGTGGAGACCAACGGCACGTACATCACGAGCATCGTTATCTCCTACAAGGCGGCAAACGGCGCGGACGTAAGAATTGCATCTTCTTATACTTACGGTCCTCAGACTCTCGATTTCTCGAGATTTAATTGACGGATAACCTGTTTAGGGAAAGGAAATAAGTATGAAAAAACTGATTGCGATTTTGCTTGTTATCGCATGCATGCTCGTTATGGCATCCTGCGATATGGGTGGCGGCGAGCAGCCTCCCGTTGATAATACCGAAACCCAGAAGGTCCTCGATGCTCTGAGCGAGCAGATCAAAAAATCTGCCCCCTCGAAGAGTGTGGTTGAAACGGTTGTAGGTAATGCGCTTATCAGCCTTAGCAGCACGGAAACGGTTGTGAAGGGTGAGGTTAGCGGCAAGGAGGCTTCTCTTTGGGAGCGTGAGTATGAAGCACTGAACGATCTCGGTGCCGATTCTGCTGTAAAGAAGCTTGTAACCGAAAGAGAAGAGTACGTTGAGGGTATGGGCGTTCGTACCAACGGCGGTGCGTGGGAGGATTTCCCCAATCCGATCCGTCAGATCCGTCCTTACCGTATCAATTTGGATGCGGCTCTGATCCAGGGCTTCCACGCAGGCGAGACGGATGAGGGAAGACCCTCCTATTCCTTTGTTGTTCCTAACAAAAACATTGCAGCGGTTCTCACCGGTATGGATGCGGATGCGCTCGCTTCGATCACCTCGGACGTTTCCGTTGTTATCGAAACGGACGGCGTAAACGTTACTCGTATCAGCCTTACTTACGATATGAAGAGCGTTGCGCTGAACGGCGACAATAAGTTGGAAGACTGCAAGGCTACGTTGGATGCGGTCTATTCCTACGATCTGCAGAGCATCACCTTGATAGATAAGAAGTAAAGAAAGGAAGACAAAAGATGAAAAGAATAGTTGCTTTACTTTTGGCACTGATCACGGTCTTTGCTTTTGTTTCCTGCGACGGCAAGAAGCCTTGCGATACCTGCGTAGATGCGGATAACGACTTGGTTTGTGATGTATGCGGCGGAAAGATCACACCCTCCGCTGACGTTCCCCCTGCGGATGCGTTGACCGTGGCTGATTTTGCTAACGTTGTGAAGTCTATGGCAGTTTCCCGTATCGAAATGAACGTGAAGGAAGAGTGGGTTGGCTTCGGCGCACTCAAGTCTACCTACACGATCGCTTTCGGCCAGGGCGAAACCGCTGATATCGCTTACAAGCGTCAGATGTTTGACGTAAGTGACAATATTTTTGAAACCGACACGCCCGCAATCAAGGAAGTGACCGGTACCGTTAAGTATGAAAACGGTGCGTACACCGGTTCTATGGAAGGTACGGCAGATGCAGTTGCAAAGCTTGCGCTTAACCTTTCTGCCGATAAGCTTGCGAACGCAACGATCTCCGGTAACGCCAAGGACGGTGCGATCCTCACCGCAATGGTGCTCGAGGCAGATGCGGCAGCCGTATTCGGCGTAGCACTTCCTTCGAATGCCACTCTTTCCGTAACCCTTGCAAAGGGTGCGAAAAGCATTTCCGCTTTCACTTTGAGCTATTGGGATGGCGATATCGCCGTTCTCTTTGACGCACAGTATAAGTAATATACGCGCGAATAATTCATTAAGGGAAGGCTTTTGATGCTTTCTCTCAGAGGGGCTGCCTTAATAGATTTTAAGGTAGCCCCTTCCCAAGGGATTTTTTCGACACCCTCTCTGTATAATAAGTTGTAGAAAAGAAGATAATTCTTCTAACATACACAGCGCGAAGCGCAAAAACGCAAGTTTTGAGCTCGCAAGGAGTATGGTCCACCGAAAGATATAAACAATTTGATAAGGACCATTAGCTCAGTTGGTTAGTAAAGCCGGCTTAAACCTTGTCGGTCCAAGGTTTCGCATACCGCGAAGCGGTATATGGCGTCACGCGGCGCAGAAAGTTCTCATCAAACAAAGGCGGAACGGAATATCAAAGCATATCCCGCGTAGCCACGACCTTGATTTGCCTCGGAGAGGCAATCGAGGACATAAAATTACATAAGGACCATTAGCTCAGTTGGTTAGAAATCCGGCTCAAACCTTGTCGGTGCAAGTGAGAGTCACTTGAAAATCAAACGAAGAGAGTCTGCAAGCCTGCTTGCAAGCGAACGAGTGCAGATTGCTCCGCGAGCGTTTTGCGAAGCAAAACAAAGCGCGAAGCGCAAAAACGCAAGTTTTGAGCTCGCAAGGAGTATGGTCCACCGAAAGATATAAACAATTTGATAAGGACCATTAGCTCAGTTGGTTAGAGCAACCGGCTCATAACCGGTCGGTCCAAGGTTCGAGTCCTTGATGGTCCACCACGGAAACGCCACCCAAACGGGTGGCATTTTTGTTTCTGTGGTGGACCATCAAGGAGGCGGTCTATGACCGCCCGACCGGTTTGAGCCGGAGGCTACATAATCAAGCGAAGCTGAGTCTGAATGCTTGCATTCAAGTGAGCGAGCGCAGATTGCTCCTCGGCGGCTTGATTATATCAAGCAGAGTGCGGAGCACCAAAGGCTTTAGCCTTTGCGCCGAAAGGAGTATAACCGGTCGGTCCAAGGCTTCGCATACCGCGAAGCGGTATATGGCGTCACGCGGCGCAGAAAGTTCTCATCAAACAAAGGCGGAACGGAATATCAAAGCATATCCCGCGTAGCCACGACCTTGATGGTCCACCAAAATAAAAAGACGAACTTCGGTTCGTCTTTTTATTTATCCAAGACCGAAGGGCTTGGTATGGCAGCAATTCGCATAGCGAATTGTATGGAATTGCGGCTCGTCCGCGCATGGCATCAAGCGATAGCTTGTATTTCTCCGTTCCCCTTCGTTCCTGATTCTATGCTCGCTAAAGCGAGATTCCATGCCGCAACAAGTTGCGGATTCCATCCACGGCTCTGCCGTGATTAAGTACGAAAGCGACGGAATGTTGCCCTCTGAGCAAAATCCTTGATGCTCACCAATCGAACCTCGAAAGAGGTCTGGTTTTCGTTTTGTTTTTTCTATGAATTGTCCCCGACGCTCCACTATGTTGGGGCTTTTTCTTTTAGCAAAGCGACGCCGACTTGTATCAAGACAAGCACACGCCTCGGTGCCAAAATTAATCACTACTTGAAAAAATATGTGTAATAATTATAATACATGAGAAAGGAGCGAGCGAATCAATGAAAAAATGGGTGTTTCTATTTTTGTTTCTGTTCTTTTGTTTTATCTTTTCTCTAAAACTTCAAAGTGATTCCATTTCTAATATATTTCTTATTGAAGTTGTAATGATTGCGGTTGCATATTTTTCACAGATTGTAGTGCGCATCATTACTGTTTTTAATATCAAGAAAAAAGCAAAGAAAGTTTATGGTTTTAATTTTAGGACGAACAATATTTTAAAGTTGATATTTTCTGTGTTTCCCAAGCATATATCTTTGCATAATAGTGATAACACTTTGAATTTAATCATAATATTCGTGCGAAGAAAACACGCGAAGTATCATTTTGATTCTAAAAAGTGCGTAGAGGTTTACGTAGGTAATAGGGAAACATACCGCACCGGCAAAGTTCAATATTCTATCGGAAAGAATGTAACGTGGAAATTGATTAGCAAAATCAAAATATCATTAGAAGAAAATGCAAAGACTGTGTTTGTTTTAAGTCGAGCACCGATGGATGTTACTTGTTCGGATAAATCAGCCAATGAGTATCTTTCCAATGGCGACGTTTTCTTTGAAAACTGTGTGGTGTACACCCAAAAGCATTTTATAGGTGATATGTAATATAACAAGGCGAGCTGTTGATGGTCCGCCTTGCTTCTTTGTTACGCATAAAATGTTATAAAATTGTTAAAATTACAAAAAACTGTTGACAATATTACTCATAAGTAATATAATAGTAGTACCCCGTTATAAAGGAAGTGAAAAGCTATTGGAATTGATAAAAACCGAAGGGTTTGAAAAAATATACGAAGTAGAGCAATTTGAAAAAGAATTCAAAAAGATAGCTAAAAGAGATCGAAGGTATTATGATTGGCTCATTGCCAAACTCAGTGTACTCGAAGATAAAGGAATGGAAGCGCTCAGGTTGGAGAGTTTCGAACCTTTACCTCACACGGATCCCAAACTTTATTCTATTAGATATCCTCATTCCCCTCTTAACCCAAGGGTGATATACATATATGCAAAAGGAGATGAAATATATTTGTTAACCGCTTTCAAAGAAAGCAGCAAAAAAAGCAATAGCGATTACGATTCTGCGATTGAAGTCGCACATAAACGGTTAAAATACATTGAGGAGTGTTATTAACTAAAATCGCTTGTAAAAGGAGAGAGGCAACAATGAAAAAAACGATCAACAAATCTACCAATTGGTTGACGGCAGGACTTTCGGAGGAAGAATTGATAGCAAAGAAAAGCTTGGCTATCATAGCGGCAGAAATTCAACTTAAAAGAATCGATATGGGGTTCGACCAAAAGCAATTTGCAAAGTTACTTGGTGTAAGTCAAGGATTGGTTTCTCGTTGGGAAAGTGGCACATACAATTTTACAATCAGCACGTTAGTAAGTATATGCGAAAAACTTGGACTTTCTTTCAAGCCACAAATAACTCCTAAGGAAGTTGAAGAAATAATTACTGAAAAAGCAGTGTTTACCGTTTTTAATTTTACTAACTGTCAAAATGACAAGTATTCCGATTGGACTCCAAATTGGAGTTCATATCAAGGAAGCGATGATAATAATAAAGTGGGGGAAGTTGCATAATGGATTTCAACAAAATAGTAGCAGACTTGGATTTTGTGGGCTCGTCCATACATAGTGTAGAGATAAAAGCGGATATGATTAAAATCTCTAGTGCAACAAAAAAGAGTTTTGGATTGGACATAAAGTGCAGCAAACCTTTACTTAAAGATGATTCTAAATTTGGCAAATTATTAATGCAGGTTGATGTGTCTCTGTTCAAAGAAAACGAAGAATTAGAACCTGATACATTTAGAGTAGTAATAGAAGGTGTATTCAAAGCATCTAACGAGATAACAGATGAAAAATTTATGGAATTATTGAATGTTAATGGTGGTGCGGCTTTATTTTCGATAGCACGTTCAAAAATAGAAGTATTATCTAGCACAACTTATTCAGAAGG
Organism: Clostridia bacterium; assembly: GCA_017504785.1. Taxonomy (GTDB): domain Bacteria; phylum Bacillota; class Clostridia; order Oscillospirales; family CAG-272; genus UBA1740. Next base: position 25,138 of record JAFVQL010000051.1, read on the forward strand.
AAAAATTGTTCTTCCAATGATTAATATACTTCAATATTTTTCGGAAAGAAATGCCCCCAAAGACGAAGAATAGTTTTTGCTTAACAAAAAAGTATCACATTTGGTGGTTCAACCTTCGTAAAGCTTCCTCCACCAAAAAACAAAACCAAGCCCATGCGGTTTGGTTTTTGTTTTTTTATTTACATAAATGGACTCCAAGGACGAATGCGGATAAAAGTTGTTTTTAGAACTTTGGGCAAACTTCCTCTTGCAAAAATTCGGCTTTGATGCTATAATAAGGATATGAATTGCATTTGCGATTTTCATTTAACTTTTTTTAGGAGAGCTTACAAATGTCAAAATACGTTTTGAACGAAAAGGGAGTGGCACTTTTATGCGATCCTTTGCGGGACAATCAAATTCCGAAGAAAAAAAGGAAAAAGCACAAGGTCGGGCGCGTTTTTTTGATCGCCGCCTTGGTGATCGCGGCGCTTTTTGCCGCGGTGGCGGTCATCAATTTCGTGCACCGCAAGAATATGGAAAAATACATAGACAGATATGGCAAGGTGCTATATGAAAATCAGCTGATGCCCGAGAAGGATGAGCGCGGCAATGCTTGCTTTACGACCGACGGCGATTTCAAGGTCATGCAGCTGACCGATCTGCATCTTGGCGGCGGCGTCCTCTTTGCGGACGGTGACAAAAGGGCGATCCACGCCGTGGCGGCTATGGTGGAGGCGGAGAAGCCCGATCTTGTGATCGTGACAGGGGATATCTCCTTTGCCGTGCCGTGGAGCGGTACGCTGAACAATAAAATCGCGCATGAGTATCTTAAACGGCTCATGGAAAACCTCGGCGTGTATTGGACGGTTACCTTCGGTAATCACGATGCGGAGAAATACAACTTCTATAACCGTGCGGCGGTTGCGAGAATGTATGAGGATGAGACGATGAAATATTGCTTGTTCTCCGCAGGGCCTGCCGACGTGTACGGCGAGAGCAATCACGTGATCACGGTGAAAAACAGTCTCGGCCTTTTGACGAGTGCATTCGTTATGATCGATTCCAATGCCTACACCGAAGAGGATGTTTTCGGACTTGGTTGGGATTACGATAACGTGCACGAGGATCAGATCGCTTGGTACGAGGAGAATATTCGGTATTACACGCAGAAAAATCTTGAAGCGTATAACGCGCTGGAGGAAAGCGCACGCCCCGTAGGGTTTGATACCTCGGCGATCCGCAGTTATATGTACATGCATATACCGCCCGAGGAAATGCTGACGGCATACAATGAGGCGGTGGCCAAGGGTGATGCTTATGACTGTAAAGCTTATGGCATTGCGGGCGATGACGGGCAGGTCGTTTTTCCCTCGGCGTATCCCGACGAGCTTTTTGAGACGGTGGTAGAGCTTGGCAGCACGAAGGGCATCTTCTTTGGGCACGATCATCGCAATAGCTTGCGCTTTACCCGTGAGGGCGTGCTTCTCGCCTACGGTTTCAGCATCGATTATTCTGCCTATGCCGGTGATACGGGCTATCAGCGCGGATGTACGCTGTTGACACTTTCCGAAAACGCGGCCTCGCTTCGCTATTCGAATTACTATTCCGATATTTACGATCACCTCGACGACAAGGTGGATATGACCTTGCCCGCGTGGTATAACTGAACAAAAAAATGCTCTAACCCGTGGTTAGAGCATTTTTTGCATATCCTTTCGATCTTTTTCGATAAAATTTTATTTTTTGCGAAGGGTGAGAAGGTTTTGTCCACTTCCGTTTGCTATAATTAATATAGAAGGTATACGTGAAATGCGCTCTTCGCCGCACCGTATACTGCATCGTTTTATAAAAGAAGGGAAGAAAAAATGGAAGGAAGCCTGAAAAAAACCACCATCGTGCACGTTTTGCGGGTGCTATACAACTACACCTCGCATGACTTTCCCGCAACGCAGACCGCGATCGTCAATTATCTAAACGACTTGGATATTGCATGCTCAAGAAAAACGGTGGGGCGAAATATTCGGTATCTGATCGAAAGCGGCGTTCCGATCAAGCGGCGCATGCAGAAAAACGGCGGCTATTATTACGATCACAAAAATGATCGGTTCTTTGCGAAAATAAAAAGAACGGAGGAGAAAAAATGAGAGCGATAGCGAGTATTACGGGACTTCTTGCCATGCTGTTTATTGGCGGCACGGTTGGGGGACTGATCTTTGGAGCGCCCGAAATATGGGGCACGAGCCTTGTTCTTTTGGGCTTGGACGCTATTATTGGCATGACGGCACAGTATTTTGCGGATCAGAAGGACGCGCAGTTCATACGGGAGCTTGCGATGATTGCGAAGGAGGTAGAGGAGGAAGAAAAAGAGCGGGCGCAAAAAGAGGCGCGGGAAGAAGAAATGGAAGACGAGGAAGAAGTCGAAATACTTTCGCGAGATGTATTCGAGGAAGATTTTTTTGACCCAATAAGCGCGGAAATACAAACAATTCTTGACATTTTGGATAAGGAGAGAAATGCAGATAAAAGGAAGAATGCGGATAGTGCGGATCTTTTGAAAAGGCACAAGGAGCATTATGAGAGACTGAAGGGCTTTGGCGATGGCGGTCACTTTATCGAAAACGTGGAGCAGGATCCGTCCGGCGCGTTCCTTTTTGAGCTTTGCGCCTCGATGTCCTATGCACCGAGAAGAAGTGATATTTATAATGCGAGGGGCGTGCTGGCAATTGAAATTGCCGATGCCCCCACGATCTGGTACGCTTTGCGCCCGATGAGCGGCGCGGCCATTCAATACGTCTCTATTTTCCTCGTGCGGGTCGGAGAGAAGATCCGCTTCTTTTCCATGGAAAAGAGCGCTCTCTCTATATTCCTTTGCGAATTTTCCGATGGGCGGCACGTCAATTACGGCAACACAAGTATCATAGAATGCCGCGAGCGCATTGCAGAGATCTTACGGGGCAGAGAATAAAAGCCCAATATGCTTTTCTTTTCCCAAAAGAAAAAATATGCGAAAAAAACGCCCTAAAAGCGGACGTCTTTCCGATCGGTATGGGAAAAGAGGAAAACGCTTCCGTTTTACATAAAAAAGCGCCTATTTAGCGTAGTGCCCTTAAGGACACTACGCTAAATAGGCGCTTTTTGTATTTCTTATTCCTTTTCGGGGGCGTTTTCTTTTTTATGCAGGTCGTGGCGCAGCATGCCGACGAGGATGGAAACGAGGCTGATCGCCTCGCAAACGATCGCGCCGACGAGTGCGTAGTAAATATTGTAGATCAGCCATGCGGGAGAGGAGATCAGGCCGAGCTGGCGGGTGCGGCGGGAATCCTTTAGCATGAAGGCAACCGAGAGCGCGGTCATTCCGATCACGGGAAGGACCTCGATCAAGAAATTTATCGGGCGCGGCGCAACGCCGAACACGGTGAAGGTCAAGACGTAGAACACGATATAGCAAGCAAGGAAGCCGCCGAGCCACAAGGGATGCGAGGTGTGCAGCTTTTTCTCGAAAAGGAAAAGCACGGCTCGGACGGTGGCAACCACGTTCAAAATGCCGCCCATAATAGCGCCGAGCATGAAGAAGCTGATTGCAAAAAGCGCGCCGCCGAGCAGCTGGCAGAAGATCAGATGGCTTTGCTTTTTCTGTTGATAAGAGAGAATGTTGCAGGCCATGGCGAAAATTCCGACGGTCTGCCCGATGATTTGAATGGGCGTCATAAGGAGTTCCTTTCTTGATAAAACGCTTGGCGAAGCCAAACTCATAACATTCGCGTAGCGAATTCATAGTGCTGAACGAAGTGAAGCTCATAACGCTTGCAAGCAAGCTCATAGTTTGTTCCGCGCTGTGCCTCAAAAAATGAACAAAAGCACCCCAAATTGGGGTGGAGACAACCGGGGCTTGGAAAAAAGATTTCTCTTGCCGCCGCCTTGCAAGCAAGCGTCGCTCTGCGAGAAATCTTCGAACCAGATTCGCGCTCTTGCGAGGTGCTTCAAAGCGATGTTGCCGACCAAAGTCGTTCAACGTGGGATGCGCGAGCAGGTTCGCGCTGTGCCTCAAAAAATGAACAAAAGCACCCAAATGGGTGCTTTTGTTCATTTGGTGGAGACAACTGGACTTGAACCAGTGACCCCTTGCATGTCAAGCAAGTACTCTAACCAACTGAGCTATGCCTCCGAACGAATATATCATACTATAAATCCTTGATTTTGTCAATAGGGAAAATGAAAAAAGAGCGTTTTGCGGGTGCGGGGAAGGGGCGAGGGTGCAATCTTTAAGCGGCGGGACGGTTTTTCAAAAAGGGGCGTTTTTATGCCGAGGCGATTCCTTTTTTAAAATATACTTGCTTTTTCTGTGAAAAAGTGTTACAATGGTAATATATGCGGAGGTTTTCAGATGTTTTTTTGGGAAATGCTACATAACTACGTTATCACCGCTTCCGTTGCCGCTTGGCTTTTCACACAGGTGCTAAAGTTTTTTGTGGCTTGGACGGTGGACGGAAAGCCGGATATTCACCGCCTGTTCGGTGACGGCGGTATGCCCAGCGGTCATTCTGCAACCGTGGTTTGTATGACGGTGATGGTCGGATACACCTGCGGTATGGCTTCGCCCCTCTTCGGTGTTGCGTTCATAATCGCGATCATCGTGATGCACGATGCCACGGGCGTGCGCCGTGAAACGGGCAAGCAGGCAAGGCTTCTGATCGAGGTCATCTCCACGCTGAACGGGATCATTTCCGAGCGTGACGCTATCGTGCGCCGCCAAAAGCTTAAGACGATGGTCGGGCACACGCCGATGCAGGTCTTTTTCGGCGCGCTCTTCGGCGTTTTGATCGCCGTCGTTTACATCTTGGTTTTTAAGATCGAATACGGCGCATACATTTCTATTGCTTAACATATTATAAAATAAAGATAAGGAAAGAGAAAAAAATGAAAGTTCTTGTTATCAATGCCGGTAGCTCCTCTTTGAAGTTCCAGGTTGTGGACATGGATACCGAAAAGGTGCTTGCCAAGGGTATCTGCGAGGAGATCGGCGGAAAGTCCAGATTCAAATTTAAGGTGGAGGGCAGAGAGGATTACGTGACTGCCGCTTCGCTGCCCACCCATGCGGAGGCACTCGTTTTGGTGCTGAATACGCTGGTGGATGAAAAGCTCGGCGTTCTCAAGTCCGTAGACGAGATCGAGGCAGTCGGCCATCGCGTGCTGCACGGCGGCGAGAAGCTCTCCGGCTCCGTGCTCATCACCGAAGAGGTGAAGGCGATCATCGACGAGTGCAAGGACCTCGGTCCTCTCCATAATCCCGCAAACCTCACGGGTATTCTCGCTTGCGAGAAGGTGATGAACGTGCCCCAGGTAGCGGTATTCGATACCGGCTTCCATCAGACGATGCCCGATTACGCATATATGTACGCGCTTCCTTACGAATATTACGAGAAGTATAAGATCCGTCGCTACGGTTTCCACGGCACCTCGCACAGATACGTCAGCGCCCGCGCGGCCGCTATGATGGGCAGAGAGGATATCAACGTGGTTACCTGCCATCTCGGTAACGGCGCGTCCATGGCCGCTGTTATGAACGGCAAGTGCTTTGATACCACGATGGGCGTTACGCCTCTTGAGGGTATCATGATGGGCACGCGCTGCGGAAGCATTGACCCTGCCATCATTCCCTATCTGATGCGTAAGGGCGAGCTGACCACGGCCGATGAGATCGATAAAATGATGAACAAGAAGTCGGGTATGCTCGGCGTCAGCGGCATCAGCAGCGATAACCAGGAGATCACTAAGGGCGCAAGAGAGGGCGATGCCCGTTGCCAGCTCGTGGAGAAGATGTACGCGCATCAGCTCGTCAAGATCGTCGGCGGTTATATCGCGGCGATGGGCGGCGCGGATGCGATCGTATTCACCGGCGGTATCGGCGAGAACTCCGGCTTCTACCGTGAGAAGCTTTGCGAAAAGCTTGCTTTCCTTGGCGTGAAGATCGATGCCGAAAAGAACAAGATCCGCGGCGAAGAGGTGGATATTGCCACCCCCGATTCCAAGATCCGCGTCCTTGTTATCCCCACCAATGAGGAGCTTGTGATCGCAAGAGATACCAAGGAAATCGTGGAAGCACTTTGATTTTATCGAAATAAAAATACAGATGGGGGATGTGACGAGATCGTCGTGCCCCCATCTCTTGTATTTAATGCTAATATTTGTTTGCAAAACGGAGGTCTTATGTACGACGAGCTTACCGAAGTTGATATTCGGAAGATGGAAGAGGAGATCAAATACCGCAACGAAAAGCTTGCCCCCATTCTCCGCGCGGAGATGCGAAGGACCAGAGAGTTCGGCGATCTTTCGGAGAACGAGGAATATAAGGAGGCCAAGCGCGAGAAGCGCCGCAACGAGGGGCGCATCCGCTATCTTGAAAACATGATCCGCACCGCGAGGATAGTAGAGGTGGAAAAGCGCGACGGCGTCAGCCTCTTTGATTACGTGACGATCAAGAATCTCGATAGAGGACTTGAAAAGCGCATCCAGATCGTGACCACGCTCAGGCAGGACGCCCTGCGCGGCTTCGTTTCCAAGGAGTCACCGCTTGGCGCGGCGCTTCTCGGACACAAGGAGGGCGACACTGTGACGGTCGAGATGCCGGACGGCCGCTCCTATCAGGCCTCGATTTTGCGTATTGAGCGCGGCGAGGATAACGACGCGCTCCCGATCAGCGGCTACTGAAATCCAAAAGGAGGAAAAAGCATGGCAGATATATCTATCCGCACGCTGAATGCGGCGCTTTCTCGCGGCGCACAAACCGTGCTTGCCGACGAGGCACATTATACGGAGCAGGTCGGTACGGTGGCGCGCCGTATCGTCGAGGATGAGATCAAGGTGCTTTTGCTCGCCGGCCCCTCGGGCGCGGGCAAGACGACGACCGCCAATCTGATCGCCGACGCCGTGCGCTCGCACGGCTTTGAGTGCCTCGTGGTTTCTCTCGATAATTTTTACCGCGATCACGCGGATCCCGCGTATCCCCGCCTCGAAAGCGGAGAGCGCGACATGGAGTCTGCACAGGCCTTGCGCCTTGACGAGGTGCGCGCCTGCCTTTCGGCCATTCTGCGCGGACAAAAATTTTCCATACCGAAATACGATTTTAAGGTGGGACGCGCCACCTCCGAGGCCGAGCACGCGCCGATTTTGCACGGCTGTGTGATCGTGGAGGGACTGCACGCCCTGAACCCCGCCATTGCCGACCGTTTGTCGGACGGCGGCGTGCTTCGCCTTTTCGTCAGCGTTTCCACGAATATCGTCGCAGAGGACGGCCACCGCCTGATCTCGGGGCGCAAGATGCGCTTTTTGCGCCGCCTTGTCAGAGACAGTATTTTCCGCGGCGCGGAGGTAGGGCATACGCTTGCGGTCTGGCAATCGGTGCTGGACGGCGAGGATAAATATCTTTATCCATATAAGGAAAGCGCGGATATTTTCTTTGACACCTTTCACACCTTTGAGCCGGGCGTGCTGAAGGATATGGCGGCACAAAGGATCGAGGCCTCCGGCATTGACGATCCCTATCTTGCGGTGGTGAAGCGTGCGCTCGCCTGCATTTCGCCCCTTTCTCCCGCGCTCGTGCCGAAAACCTCTTTGATCCGTGAGTTCATCGGCGGCGGTGTTTACGAGGACCGTTACTGATCTTTTTTCACCGTTTTTTCGCCTTTTCATACAATGAAAGCGAGGCGCACTCTCTCGGTACGCCGTGCAAATTTTTGCGGCCGCGGCCGCCTAAAGAGAGGAAACAACGGCTATGAAAATCGTGATCGTTCGATCGCCGAAATTGCTTGCACCCCTGCTGGGGCGGATCTTCGGCGTTAAAAGCAAAAAAAGCGGACAGGGGAAGCGTTAGGCTTCTTCTCCGAAAACGGAAAGCATGAAAGCACAGCTTCGGCTCGTGCCTTCATGCTTTTTTTGTTATGAAGGCATTTTTGGAAATAATTATTTACAAAACAGAAGATTTTTTGAAGAAAATGCGGGGAAGTGATTGCTTTTTCGGCGCTTTCCCTCTCTCCCTCTTTGGAAGAAACGGGGACGGAGCGTGCGGCGCGCAAACGGCGGTGAGGGCGAATTTTTGTGAAAAATGAGAAATTTTGCTTTTCCTCTTGCAGTTTTAATAAAAATATGTTATAATATTGTAAAAGTATTTTTATATAACGCGGGCGACCGCTTAAAGAATAGATAAAATCAAGCGCAAGGGGAGTGCCCGCGACGACTTTTTGCAGGAAGGATGGCCGAATGGAAAACGTTTTTATCAGCCTGCTCTATCCGTCCAAGGAGACGAGAGAGCTTCATAGAGATGCGGCAAACCGCCCCGCGATTTCGGATAAGGTCTGCGACGCGCTGGGACTTACGGATATGTTTGCACTCCGTTGCTCCGTGCTTTCGGATTTTTTTACCGAGGATGAGAGCGTTTTGCGGTACCGGCAGAAGACCTTTGCGGATATGCTCGCCGTGAAGGAGCTGCGCGAAACCCTGGATTCCATTTATCCGATCCTTGCGGATATTCACGAGCTTCGCCACATGGAGAGCGAGTCCGGCCCTGCCGACTCGTATCTTTACAGCATCACGGAGATCGAGCTTTACGTTTCCTGCATCGACACGCTTGCCAAGGGGCTTGCCCCCGTGCGCGGCCGTCTTTCCGACGGTGCGTTCGCCGCGTTGACCGACGTGATCTTGGAGCTTTTCGAGTCCGATTATTACAAGGAGCTGAATAAAAAGCTCTCCGCGCTCTCCCAGCGTGTGCATGAGGTAAAGAGCGTGACGATCGGCGTGAACCTCGACGCGGGCATGGTGCCCGCCTCCGCAGGCGTCATCTCGGTCAACTCCGAGCCGTTTAAATCCGGCAAGCTTCTCGACAAGATCCTTCGCCTTTCCTTCCGCAACGATGCGAGCACCTGTATCGCTGAGCTTACGCCCATCAAAAGAAACGGGCAGAGCGACAATGCGGCCGAGGCAATGACGGCGGCGCTGCACGGCGCGATGGAGGATATTTTCCGCTCGTCCGTCAAGGGCTGGCGCTCTATCGTCGGCGAGTACGTATTGGATCATACGGATTTTCTTTTGCAGCTTCTTCCCGAGATCGAGTTCGTCTGCAAGGCGACGGGCGTTCTGGAACGCCTGCGCTCGCATCCGGGATGCGAGATAACGGTGCCCGATATCCGCGCAAAGGCGGAAAAGGCGTTCTCCGCCAAAGGGCTTTACAATCCCCGCGTAGCACTCGCGATCGAGGACGAGATGGTCGTGAACGATCTTTCGTTTGACGAAGAGGGGCGCATTTTCGTTTTGACCGGACCGAACCGAGGCGGTAAATCGGTGATCACCGTCGCCGCCGGCGCATGCCAGGCTATGCTTCAGCTCGGAATGATGGTGCCCGCGTCCTCTGCGGTGCTTTCTCCGGTGAGCGGGATCTTCACGCATTTTCCCGAGGAGGCGGACGATACGATCGATAAGGGGCGCCTTGGCGAGGAATGTGCAAGACTGCGCGAGATCTTTAACGCCTTGGACGGATACGGCATGGTGCTTTTGGACGAATCGCTTTCTTCCACGGGCGCGTGCGAAGCGACCTATATTGCCGAGGAGATCCTCTGCGCGCTTGCGGTAAAGGGCGTGCGCGGCATCTTTTCCACGCACCTGCACGATCTCGCATTGGCGACCGCGAGCATCAGCGAGCGCTCCCTTTCCATGGGCGGCGGCGCGGTGGATACGCTGGTTGCCGGCATGGAATCGGGCAAGCGGTCTTTCAAGATCCTGCGCGCAAAGCCGGACGGCAAGTCCTATGCGCGAGACATTGCAAACAAGTACGGACTTTCCTTTGAGAACCTCATGGGAGAGCAGGAAAAATAAGAGGCCTTTTCCGCTTTTTGCGGGCGTAGGCCGTAAGGAGAAAAATGGGAGTCGTTATTGGAATCGACGTGGGCGGAAGCACCACAAAGATCGTAGGCTTTAAAGAAGAAAACGGCGAAAAGAAAGCGCTTATGCCGCTTTTCGTCAGCGCGAACGATCCGATCACCTCGGTGTACGGCGCGTTCGGAAAATTTACGCATGAAAACGGACTGTCCTTAAAGGACATCGACAAGGTGATGATGACCGGCGTGGGTGCCACCTTCGTTACCAAGGATCTGTACGACCTTCCGTGCAGTCACGTATCCGAGTTTGACAGCATCGGCCTTGGAGGCATGTATCTTTCGGGGCTTTCGGAATGCTTGGTCGTCAGCCTCGGAACGGGCACGGCGATCGTGCACGCATCCAAGGAAAAAGGAATCTGCTATCTTGGCGGAACGGGCGTCGGCGGCGGCACGCTGATGGGGCTTTCGAAGCTGCTTTTGAAGGCGGATAATATCGATCACATCGTAGAGATGGCCGATGAGGGCGCACTTTCCAATATAGACCTTTGCATCGGCGATATTGCCGCGCAGAGAAGCATGGGGCGTATGCCCGCGGATCTGACGGCGTCGAACTTCGGCAACGTATCGGATCTTGCAACGAAGAGCGATATTGCCAGAGGCATTCTGAATCTCGTGTTCGAGACCGTCGGTATGGTGGCGATCTTTGCCGCGCGATCCCGCGGCGTGCGCGACGTCGTTCTTACAGGCAACCTGACACAGCTTGCCTTCTGCCGACAGAAGGCAGAGTATTTCAACGGCCTCGAGGAGGCGTACGGCGTGCATTTTCTGATTCCCGATCTGGCGCAGTTTTCCACTGTGATCGGAACGGCTCTGCAGGGATAAGACCTGCGGGCGGCACACCGAATTCTTAAGCTTTTAAATTTTGCATCATATAGATCTTCAATTGGGGGAATTTGCAATGGCAGAAAACAAAAAGGCCCTTGCCATCGAAACGGCAAACGCAAATGGCAATGCGGCAATCACGGAGCGCTTGGACGACGTAGCCGAGCGCATGGCCGAGGCGCAGAAGGCGACCGATGCTGTCGCCAAGGAACAAAAGCAGCGTCTCGCAGAGCAGGAGCAGAGTGCTGAAAAGCTCCAGAAGGAAGAAGCCGAAAGACTTGCACAAGTGCAGGAAGAGGCGAAGAGCGTGGCAGACCGCCGCGCCGCGGTCCTGGATTACACGGAGAACTACCGTGAGAATCAGAAGAAGGAGAAGGCGGCACGTGCCACGGTTTCCAAGGCAAAGCAGAAGCGCCTTGCGGAAGAGGCCGAGGCGAAGGCGAAGGCCGAAAGAGAAGCCGAAGAGGCCCTGCAGCGCGAGCGTGAAGAGCTGATGGCGCGCCGTGCGAGAAGCTCTGCGCTTCTGAAAAAGACAGAAAATGAAAGCGAGACGGAAGCACCCGCGGCAAAGCCTGCGGCGGCCCGCCCCGTAGAGAGAGCTATGCCCAAGCGCGAGAGCGCGCCCGCGGCAAAGCCCATAGGAAAGCCCGAGGTGCCCGCGGAGAAGGAAATTCCCGCGCCGCAGCCCGAGATCGCGAAAGATGAAGCCCCCGCCATTTCAGAAGTCGATCCCGCACCTGCAGAGCAGGTGCAGAGTGCCCCTGCCAAGGATGATGCCGCATTTGCGGAAGAGGCACCCCTTTTTGCACCCGAAGCACCGGCCGAGGAAGCCGTTGCTATCAATAATAATGAAGCAGAGAAGAGCACGGCGCCCGCGTCGAATGCACAGCCTCTCGATATCACCGACAAGGCGGCGATCGCCAAGAAGGTGGATGAGGACATTCAGCGCATCGTCGCAGAGGATGCGGCGCGCGCGGCGGCACTGGAAGAGGAGATGCTCAAGGCGCGCATTGCAGGCATGATGCCCGCGCACCTGATTCCCGATTCGCTTCGTCTGTTTGCGCCCGATGCACCGGAGAAAAAGCCTGCCGAGCCCGCTGCCGAGCCCGCTGCCGTGCCCGCTGCCGTGCGCTCTATCTCCGATACCCCTGCTGCGACCTTGGACGGGGATCTGGACGGCGCAATGCAAAGGCTCGAGGATGCCGTTGCCGCCGCAGAGAGAAGCAGTGCGGCAAGACTTGCCGCCGCGCTTCGCCGCGTTGAGGATATGGCCGCGCGCGCAGAAGAGACCGCGGACCGCCTTGAAAAGGGTGCACCCGAGGATACTGCACCCGCAGAGGGCGAAAAATCTCTTGAGGAGCTTGCCGAGGACGCTGTTTCCAACGAAGGCTACGACGGCGAGGTGCTTCCCGCGGCACCGACCGAGCCGCCCTTTACGAACAAGGAGCTTCGCCGCTACCTGAAGACCACGAAAGCCGATATCGAGCAAAAGAAGCAGGAGCTTTTCGAGATCAGAAAAGAGCCCGGCGAGAATAATCGTGAGCTGGCAGAGCGCCGTCTTGAGCAAGAGGCCGCCATTCTCGGCACGCAGTTCGGTGCAATGGCGTTGCTCTCTTCCAAGGGCCATGACAAAGAGGCGCAGCGCTTTGCAAAGGATGCAGAGAAGGGCGTTCAGCAGTATAACAAGGACGTAGATAAATACAACAAACGCGCCGAGGAGAAGCTCGAAAAGCTGCCCGCGGACATCGTTTCTCAAATTTTAACTGACAGGAGGCTGCCGGAAAACGTCCCTTTTGGTTCAACGACCACTGAGTTAAATTCGGATGCATCGGATTACGCAGTGGTCGGGGGCATGCTTTCTGAAGGCGGACAGTTCCAAGCCGCTCCGTTTGAACCCGCACCGTCTGAGTCCGGCGCCTTTGCAGAAGCGCCTGAAAAAGCATTGAACCGTGAGGAGAGCAAAGCTCTTCGCAAGGAAATGCAAAAGGAGATGCTCCTGCATGCAATGATGTGGAGCCCCGAGGCCAAAAAGAAGGTTAAGAATGCGACAAAGGCGGATGCCGACCGCACCGAGGAGCAGCTTGCTCTTGAAGCCGAGGCAAAGACGAAGAAAGATCCGAAACAGCAAAAAACAAAGCGTGATCTGAAGCGCGAGGAGAAGAATCTTGAGCGCCAAAAATACATGCTTGCCGAATACGAGGCGGCACTTGCCGAGGATGGACGTGATCCGCAGGAATTAAAAAAGGCCGCCGCCGCACAGAAGTATCCCGACAGCGCGGCAAAGGCAGCCCTTTTGATGGGCGCCGCAGACGAAGCTTTCTTAAAAAAGCTCGCAGACCGCGATGCGTATTACGAAAACCGTTGCGCGATGCTCGATGCCAAGCGCGCCGAGATCGCCGAAGCGAATTACCATAACAGAAACCTGCCGAAAGGCGTGCGCGAGGAGATCGCCGCCGCCCATCAGCTAAATTTGATTCAGGACGAGATGGATCTTCTCTGCCTGATGAATCGCTATCCCGATGATAAGCGTGCCACGAAGTGCATGCAGTCCGGTATTGCGGACATCGAGGAGTATAACCGCCTGGCAGAAAGTCTCAAAGCCGAGGGCAAGCAGCTCGAGACCTTGAGCACGATCCTGCCCGCGCAGGCACTTGCACATGGGGAAAATATGCCCCCCGAGGTATGGCAAAGAATTGACCGTGCCATCGCAAGCGGCAGAAAGAGCACCACGCTTTCCAAGCAGGAGATGCGCGCCGCTTACGCACAGCTCCTTGCCGACGAGGAACTTCGTGCGGCCATCAGAGAAGATGAAAAGAGAGCCTCGAGAACCGATGCGAAAGCGCAGACGGGAGATAAGACCCTCGTATCCTCTCGCATGGCATACGGCGAAGAAGATGCCGAGCGCGTAGAAGGCACCAAGCCCGAGATCCCTTCCGAGGCAGAATCCGAGAAGAAGCAGACGGCTGCACAGCGTTATGCAGAAGCAGCGCTTGCTGCCACCCTTGCGGCAGACGGATATAATGAAAATGGCGAGAAGCCGAAGAAGCCCTCGCGCGCCGAGCTGCGTGAGGAGAAAAAGCGCGCCTATGCAGAGGCAGAGCTTGCGGCAGAGTCCAAAGAGGGAACACCCGAGACCGCTTCCGAGGCAGAATCCGAGAAGAGACTGGCGGCTCGGCAGGTCCTTGCCGACGAGGAGCTTCGTGCGGCCATTAGAGAAGATGAAAAGAGAGCCTCGAGAACCGATGCGAAAGCGCAGACGGGAGATAAGACCCTCGTATCCTCTCGCATGGCATACGGCGAAGAAGATGCCGAGCGCGTAGAAGACACCAAGCCCGA
>JAFVQL010000008.1 GCA_017504785.1 Clostridia bacterium
CTCGATCTTACCTGCCTTAGCCTCGGTAACTGCGCGAGCAACGTCGGGAGTAACGGTACCTGCCTTGGGGTTGGGCATGAGTCCCTTAGGACCGAGCACCTTACCAAGACGGCCGATAACGCCCATCATGTCGGGAGATGCGATAACAACGTCGAAGTCAAACCAGTTCTCGGTAGTGATCTTCTGAACCATATCTTCAGCACCAACGAAGTCAGCGCCTGCAGCCTTAGCGGCGTCAGCCTTGTCGCCTCTTGCGAAAACAAGGGTTCTAACGGTCTTACCGGTACCGTTGGGGAGAACGATCGCGCCTCTAACCTGCTGGTCAGCGTGACGGGAATCAACGCCCAAGCGGATGTGAAGCTCAACGGTCTCGTCGAACTTAGCCTTTGCGGTCTGGCAGAGGAGAGCAACAGCCTCGTCTACGTCGTAGAGCTTTGCCTTTTCGATCAGCTCTGCGCTTGCCTTATATTTCTTACCCATTTTCATCGTACGAAATCCTCCTATCAGTCTTCAACGGTAATACCCATAGAGCGGGCAGTACCGGCCACCATGCTCATAGCAGCCTCGATAGAAGCGGCGTTGAGGTCGGGCATCTTGGTCTCAGCGATCTTGCGAACCTGATCCTTGGTCAGCTTGGCAACCTTGGTCTTGTTGGGAGCGGCAGAAGCAGTCTCGATGCCGCAAGCCTTCTTGATAAGAACAGCCGCGGGGGGCGTCTTGGTGATGAAGGTGAAGGAGCGGTCTGCATAAACCGTGATGATAACGGGGATGATCAGACCGATATCGTTCTTGGTTCTCTCATTGAATTCCTTGGTGAAGTTAGGAATGGAAACACCGTACTGACCGAGAGCGGGGCCGACGGGGGGCTGGGGAGTAGCTTTTCCGGCGGGAAGCTGAAGTTTGATATAACCGGTAATTTTCTTAGCCATAATTATATACCTCCGAATGTGGTGTAAAAATCGGGAGAATGATAAAAATTTTCTCCCTCCCACGGGTTTGCTTCAAAAATGAAGCGGGCAGAGCATCAGTCTGCCTTTTTGACATCCTTGGTTTCAACCATGATAGGAATGTCGCGTTTTTCAGTCGAAGCCAAGACAACGAGCTGCTTCTTGTCCTCGCTGATTTCCTGAAGAATGCCTGCGTATCCTGCGAAGATACCGGAAGCAACCTCCACTTTGTCGCCGATCTGGAAGGGAAGCTCATCGGAGTGAATCTCAACGTTGAACATTTCGATTTCCGCGTCGGTGAGGGGCGTAGGCTCAGATCCGGGGCCTACAAATCCGGTGACACCGGTAATGTTTCTTACCACGTGCCAGCTTTCGTCCGTCATGGTCATTTTAACGAGAACGTAGCTGGGGAAAAGGTTGGTTTCAACGACCTTTTCCTCGCCCTTGTCGTTGACCTCCACGTGCGTTTCGATCGGGACCTTGACGTCGTAGATCAGGTGTCCGAGGCCGCGGTTTTCCACGATCTTCTCGATGCTGATCTTTACCTTATTTTCATAACCGGTATAAGTGTGAGCAACGTACCATCTGGGACCAAGGTTTTTCTCATTGATATTACTCATCTTACACTATCCTTTAGCCGATCAGACCGGCGATAAAGTTAATGACCGTAGAGAAAGCGGTGTCCACCACGCCGATAGCGGCAGCAATGGCGATAACGGTTACGATGACGAGGACGGAGCTCTTTTTTGTTTCAGACTTGGAAAGCCAAACAACCTTCTTCATCTCGCTGCCCAGATCGCGGCACAGCTTTTTGATTTTCTTGCCAAGGCGAACGAAGAAGTTTTCCTTCTTTTCACCCTTGCGCTTCTCGGCTTTTGCGGACTTCGCTTCTGCTGCGGTAGCTTCTACCTCAACCTCTGCGGTCTCGTTTGCCTGAAGGTTCATCTTTTCTTCTGCCATGTTAAATCCTCCGAAGATTACTTCGTTTCTTTATGCAAAGTGTGTTTGCGGCAGAAACGGCAGTATTTGTTGATCTCGAGTCTGTCCGGATCGTTCTTCTTGTTTTTCTCTGTGTCATAATTTCTTTGCTTGCACTCGGAGCAAGCGAGGGTAATCTTGACTCTCATTGATATCGGCACCTCCTAATAGAATTCGGGTAAAACCCGTTGAATACCTCCCTCATTGTCGGAAAGGGGTGCGCCAAGTCCCAGAAAAGCGCACAAAAAAAGCCCCCGACAGAGGTAAGATGATTATATCACATTTTTTCTTCCTTGTCAAGGGGTTTTAAAAAAAATATTATATTATATAATTTTATAATAAGAAATATGCGTGCAAGTGTGCAAGATCACCCGATCTTCGCTTTCTTCCGCGGTCAAAACGCATAAGCGCGCCCCTCTCGTGCTCGTATTTTGCATCTTGGTGCGCCGCGCTTCCTTTAAGCCCTCTGTCCGCGCGCATAGAGGCGCGTCCCGTCAGTGATGCGTTGTCGGCAAGGGGTATCGGTATCGCAAGAATGAAAGGCGAGCGGAGCGAGGGGGAAGCGGTGCTTATCGCCGCAGTGCCGCGCCGAAGCGTTTTCTCCATGCGAAGACGTCTTTAAGTTTTTTCTCTTCGCATCTTCCGCAAGCTCTAAACCTATTTTTCTTGTATTTTTCAAAGAAAGTTCCGTTATGGTACAACGTATACGGGGAGATTTTGTTTTCGCTTTGCCGCGCGGCGCAGGCAAAGCGGGCACTTTTCATCGGAATGCATAAGCGACTTGATTTTCCCGAAAGCACTTGCAAATCACGGGGCATTGGTGTATAATAAGAACGAAATCCTTGAAAGAAATCTTTTGGAGAGTTTATGAAAATCGTAATTCTTGATAAAAAGTCCATGGGCGAGGATATCTCTGAAAGTCCCTTACGGTCGTTTGGGGAGGTCGTTGTCTACGGTGCGACCGAGCCGCAGCAGCTGCACGCGCGCATCGCGGATGCCGAGGTCATCGTGCTGAATAAGGTAAAGCTGAATGCCGATGCCTTTGCCGCTGCAAAAAAACTGCGCCTCGTTTGCGAATTTGCCACGGGCTTTGATAATATTGACCTTGCCGCCGCGAGAGCAAACGGCGTCGCCGTCACGAACGTGCCGGGATATTCCACCGAAAGCGTTGCCTTGCACACGATGGCAACCGTGCTTTCCCTCGTCACGCATCTGCGGACCTATAACGAGTACGTCAAAAATGGATCGTACACCGCATCAGGCGTTCCGAATCTTCTCGCTCCCGTGTACCACGAGCTTGCGGGGAAAACCTTTGGTATCATCGGCTGTGGCAATATCGGCCGCCGCGTTGCGGAGATCGCAAAGGCGTTCGGCATGAGGGTGCTTGTCAATAAGCGCACCCCCGTCGAAGACCTCAATTGTGTGGATATCGATACGCTCTGCCGCGAAAGTGACGTGATCACGGTGCATTGTCCCTTGAACGAGGGCACGCGCCACCTCATTCATAAGGATCGCCTTGCGCTCATGAAGCCCACCGCCGTTCTCTATAACGCTGCGCGCGGTGCCGTGCTGAACGAGGCAGACGTTGCCGAGGCGGTGCTTTCGGGGCAGATCGGAGCCTTCGGCTCGGACGTATATTCCGTCGAGCCCATGCCGAAAGATCACCCCTTCCAAAGAATCAAGGACCTCGAAAACGTGCTCTTGACGCCTCACGCCGCGTGGGCGGCGGTGGAAGCACGTGAGCGTTGTCTTTCCATCATCTGTGGCAATATAGAGTCCTTCCTTGCGGGCGGGCGCAATAACAGAGTGGATTAAATCCCACCGAAGGCGTGCCTATCTTCGTATCGACCTCGCGGTATCCGTAATATCGAAAAACCGACGTCCTACCTCAAAAAACAAGGCAATGCACCGATTTCGGCGCATTGCCTTGTTTTTTGCTTGGTATAGAAAACCGTAACGGCTTACGCGCATCATAGCCGCGCATAGCGTATCAAGCGCTGTCTTGATGATCGCCACCGCGTGCCCCCTGCGCTTTATGCGCGGTCGATCGTGATCACGCAGTAGTGATTGGGGTGATGGAGCAAGATCTCTTCCTCTAACGCTCTGCGGATCTCTTCGGGATCGCGCGTGATCTCAAAAGGAACGACGAGATCGAAGATCAGATTCGTGTGCGTTTGACCGATCACTGTGCGGAAATCGTGGATCGAAAGCCTCTCGTCCACGCGGTGTGCCGCGGCGGCAGTAATTTCGCGCAGAGAGCTGACGGCCTCGTTGTCCGTCACGATCGGGTCCATATGAATGGTGCAGAGAATATTAAGCTCGTTTTGCACGGTCCTTTCGATATTGTCAATGCAGTCGTGCAGCTCGAACATATCTGCCGCGCCGTCCACCTCTACGTGCAGGGAAGCAATGAAGCGGCTGGGACCGTAATTGTGGATCATCATATCGTGAATGCCGAGTGCCTCGGGATAGCGGGCGACGATCTCCTCAATGGCAGAAACGGTTTCGTCCACGGGTGCTTCGCCGAGAAGGGAATTCTTCGTTTCGTTCAGGATGCGGATGCCCGCAACGAAGATCAACGTGGAAACGCCGAGCCCCACGATAGCGTCCAGAATGTAGAATCCGGTGAATTTGATCACGATCGAGCAGATCAGCACCGCCGCGGTGGAAATGCAGTCAAAAAGCGAATCCTGCGAGGATGCCTTCAAGGTCGGAGAGCCAAGCTCTCGGCCAACGCTTCCGTAGAAAGCGGAAAGCAAAAATTTGCCAACGATGGATAAAACGAGCACCACGATCGTGAAGGTCTGGATCTCTCCCATCGTTTGGTCTGCGGGCGTAAAGATCTTTTTAACCGAATCGAGGAAAAGCTCGGAGCCGACGAGCAGAATAAGGAAGGAAACCACCATGGAGGCGATATATTCGATCCTTGCGTGCCCGAAGGGATGATCGCGGTCGGCAGGCTTTGCCGCCATCTTGAAGCTCACGAGCGTCACGATCGCGCTTCCCGCATCTGAGAGGTTGTTGAGCGCGTCTGCCACGATGGCGACCGAAGCGCAGAGAAGGCCGACGACAAGCTTTAACAGGGCAAGAAGGAGGTTGGCAAGAATGCCGACGAGGCCTGCAAGACCGCCGAGCTTTTCTCTCGCCGCACCTTCCGCTATGCCGCCGTGCTTTTTATAAAACCATTGATAAAATTTTTTCATAGCGTCCTTTCCTATAAGAAATGCCAAAAAATATTTACATTTGCATGTCGGTGATGTTTTTTTGAGTAATTTTTCGTTACCTATTTACTTTCCGAGAAGCATGTGCTATAATATATACAAATATGTAAAAAGCAAAAAAAGGAGCAGAGCGAGAGGGCATGAAATATCCGATCCTCAGCCTCGGCGCGCAGAGCGCGTCGGAGGCGGCAGTCAAGGTGCATTTCGCACTTGCCACGGAACATTGCCGTGGAGAAGAATTTTTGCGCGTGGATTTTTTGTGCGAAGAGGCACTTACACCGCGTCTGCGCGGTGCGGTGCTTCGCGTGCTGCGCGAGCGCAAGAAGGCGGGGAAGATCCGTTTCTTTCTCCCCTCGGAGCAGCTTCTTTCCGAGAAGCCCGAGGCGGCGTTCGTCGCCAATAAATATCCCGCGCTGTTAGAGGATCCTGCGCTCCTCGGTGCGGAAAATGCTTGCATCCTGATCAAGCTTTGATTTTTTTCTTTAAAAACAGTATATGTGTATTCACCCCCTGTTGTTTTTCCAACAGGGGGTGAATCATATAAAAAGCAAATTGCTTAGTTCTTCTTTTCTTCAAGATACTTAACGATGTCGCCAACGGTGTTAAAGTTGTGAAGGTCTTCATCGTCAATTACGATAGCAAATTTTTCTTCGCAAAGATATACAAGATCTGCAAGCTCAAGAGAGTTAATTCCGAGATCGGAAGAAAGTGCAGCTTCCATCGTGATCTTATCTTCTTCTACACGAAGCTCGTCAACGAGAAACTGTTTCAATTCCTCAAACATGTTTTGTCCTCCATTTCTTAAGTTTTTGGGTTTGCACACCGATTATAATACTATACAATGGAGCTTTTGTCAAGCATTTTTTTGAAAAACGGTTATTTTCACCAAAAAAACGATTGAAAATCAAGCGAAATCTATATTGAAAGACGAATTTTTTTATAAACCGAAACAATCGAAACGCGGTGTGTGCAAATTGCAAATTTTCTTTAAAATCTTGCTTTGTGGGCGCGAAATTCATTGACATTTTTGCGCGCGTGTGATAGAATAAGATAAAATAATATTTGGAGGTATTATCTATGGTTTACGTATGGATCGGAGTTATCGCCGTAGCCATTGTGCTTGAGATGCTGACGGATCAGTTGATTGCGATCTGGTTTATGCCGTCTGCGATCGTTTGTGCGATTTTGGATCTTTGCCGGCTGGATCTTCCTTGGCAGCTTCTCGTGTTTCTTCTCGTGTCCGCTGCGGGCATCGTCCTTTCGCGCACGGCACTTAAGAAGTATTTTAATTTCACAAAAACGCCCACGAACGTGGAAGCGGTTGTGGGAGAGAAGTGCGTGGTTCTTGAAAGGATCGATAACTACGCGGGCTGCGGTCAGGCAAAGGTGCGCGGTCAGATCTGGTCTGCAAGAAGCATTGACGACGAGGAGTGCTTTGAAGAGGGCGAGATCCTTAGAGTGGTCGCCGTCGAGGGCGTAAAGCTGATCTGCAAGAAAAACGGATAAGCATTTACCGAAAATAAAATTTAGAAAAGGAGAACTTTTATGTCTGTTCTTTTAATGATGGGATCGGCAGCACCCTTGATCGTGGTGATCTGCCTGCTTGTGATCGTGCTCGTGGTTTTGATTGCGAATATCAAGATCGTTCCGCAGGCAACGGCGCAGGTCGTGGAGCGTCTCGGAAGCTATCGCACCACCTGGCACACGGGTATGCATTTTAAGATTCCTTTTATTGAAACGATTGCAAAGAAGGTAACGCTGATGGAGCAGGTGGTGGATTTTCCGCCCCAATCCGTAATCACTCGTGATAACGTAAGAATGCAGATCGATACGGTCGTTTTCTTCCAGATCACCGACTGTAAGCTTTATACCTACGGTGTGACCAATCCCTTGATGGCGATCGAAAATCTGACGGCGACGACGCTTCGTAATATCATCGGTGAATTGGATCTTGACCAAACGCTCACCTCGCGTGACATTATCAACACGCGTATGCGAACGATCCTTGATGACGCGACGGACTCTTGGGGCATCAAGGTAACGCGCGTAGAGCTGAAAAACATCATTCCCCCGAAGGAAATTCAGGACGCCATGGAAAAGCAGATGAAGGCGGAGCGCGAGCGTCGCGAGATCATACTGAAGGCCGAGGGCGAGAAGAATTCCACGATCCTTGTGGCAGAGGGTAAAAAGCAGCAAGCGATCCTCAATGCGGAAGCAGAGAAGGCGGCCGCCATCCTTCGCGCCGAGGCGATCAAGGAATCCAAGATGCGCGAGGCCGAGGGTGAAGCCGAGGCGATCCTTCGCATTCAGGAAGCAACCGCACAGGGTATCCGCATGATCAACGAGGCAAGCCCCTCGCAGGGAATGATCGCGCTTCGCAGTCTTGAAACGCTCACGAAGGTGGCAGACGGCAAGGCAACCAAGATCATCATCCCCTCGGATCTGCAGGGAATCGTCGGCGCGGCTACCGCGGCGATGGAGGCAGTGACCACCAAAACGCCCGAGGCGTAACCCGATTTTTCGAAACGGAATAAAATTTTGTTTTTTGACCGTTTTTGTGCGGGGCTTTACAAGTTTTTTGGAAAAATCTCTTGACAAACTGAAAACAATGTGATATAATCATTTACAACTGTGCGTATGCCCATTGGGCAGTATAGTAATGAAATACAGAACAGTCCTCTGCACGCTCATGCACGAATGTTCGAAGTTTAAGGAGGGCCATAAAATGGAAAAGATCCAGGCTTTTGTAAGTGAGCAGTTGAAAACTGATGTTCCTCAGTTCAAGATCGGTGACGGTGTTAAGGTTTACATTCGTATCACCGAGGGCGAGAAGGAAAGAATCCAGATGTTCGAGGGTACCGTTATCGCTCGTCATGGCGGCGGCATTTCCGAGACCTTCACTGTAAGACGTGTTTCTTACGGCGTAGGCGTGGAGAAGACCTTCCCGATCCACTCTCCCAACGTTGACAAGGTTGTAGTATTCCGTGAGGCGAAGGTTCGCCGCGCGAAGCTCTACTATCTGCGTGACAGAGTTGGTAAGGCAGCAAAGGTTAAAGAGAAGATCTGATCTCTTTGCGAAGAAAAAACGGCACAGCAGGGGGTGTTGTAACCCTTGCTGTGCCGTTTTTCCTTACTTGAATAATTTGTGTAATACCGCGTTAGGGCATCGACTCAAATCGCTCGACATAGTTATCTATGCCGTCGCGATTTTCGCTCACCCTGCCTTGTCTTACGCAAATTCTTCTGCGTAAGCTTCTTGCTTGTAAAAAATGTGCAACACTGCGTTAAAGCGGCGACTTGTCGCCCTCGACATAGTTATCTATGCCGTCGGGCTTCGCGCTTGCTTTGCCTTGTCTTGCGCATTTTTTCCTGCGCAAGTGCCTTGCTTGAATATTCTAACGTTCGCGAAGCGGACTCATAGTTTTTGCGAAGCAAAATCATAGTGTTGAGCGAAGCGAAACTCATAACGCTTGCAAAGCAAGCTTATAACTCGGCGCGCGCGCGCCTCGCGCCTTACGCCATCTGCTCCGAGAGCTTCTTTCCGCCGAGGATGTGGAAATGCAGGTGCTTGACGGACTGGCAGCCGTTTTCGCCCACGTTGGTGATCACGCGATAGCCGTCACCGAGCGAAAGCTCCTTGGCAATGGCAGGAATTACCGAGAAAATGTGAGCCACAACGTCAGCATTTTCCTTCGTGATCGCGTCGGCAGATGCGATATGGCATTTGGGAACGATCAGGCAGTGCACGGGGGCTTGGGGGGCGATATCGAGAAATGCGTAGCAAAGTGCATCCTCATAAACCTTCTTCGAGGGGATCTCTCCCTTTACGATAGCGCAAAATAAGCAATCCATAATCAGAAACCGTCCTTATTACAAATTTACACCCTCATTGTAGCATATATTTTTGCGTTTTGCAAGCCGTGAGGGCATATTTTGGAGTTTTTTATGAAAACGCTCTATGAAACACTTCCGCCGTATCCCTGCAAAAAAGACGTATGGGATACGCTTGCGGCCGAAACGCGCCCCATCGTTGTGTACGGTATGGGAAACGGCGCGGATAAGCTTCTTTCTCGATTTGAAAAATACGGCATCACCGTTTCGGATTTCTTTGCATCGGACGGGTTTGTTCGCGGCCATAGCTTTCACGGAAAACGGGTAAAATCCTTTAGCGAGATCAAAGCGGAATATGCGGATTTTGTAATCGTCTTGTCCTTTGCCTCGGGCAGAGAAGAGGTCCTTGCGCTTTTTCGCGAGATCGATGCCGCGCACGAGATGTATATTCCCGATATGCCGGTTTCGGGGGACCTTTATTTTGACCGCGCGTTCTATAATGAAAATTTTTCTTCTATCAAGAAGACCTATGAAATACTCGGTGACGATACCTCGCGTGCCGTTTTTGCATCCGTTTTGCACTATAAGCTTTCCGGAAAGCTTGCGCCCTTGATGCACTGCACGCAAACGGCAAACGAGATCCTTTCGATTCTTCCCGCAGAGCGCATCCGCACGATGGTGGACGGCGGTGCTTACCGCGGCGATACGGCAGAGGAGGCGTTGTCGCTCTTTCCTTATCTTTCCTCGGTTCTTGCGGTGGAGCCGGATAAAAAGATATTTAAAAAGCTTTCGCTTTATGCCGAAAAAGAGCCGCGCGTGCGTCCCGTTTTCGGTGCGCTCTGGAAGCGCGCGGGCGAGGCGACGTTTTTTGGAAGCTCCAACCGCAATTCCTCTCTCGTCGGCGCATCCTTTGAGCACCGAGAGGACACCGTGCCGCTTTTAACGGTGGATGAGATCGCAAAGGATACGGCGGTGGATTACATCAAATACGACGTAGAGGGAAGTGAGCGTGAGGCGATCGAGGGCTCGCTTTTGACGGTGCGGCGCGATGCCCCCGCCCTGCTCGTTTCGCTTTACCACCGAAGCGAGGATATCTTTTTCTTGCCGCTTCTTTTATATGAGGTGCTGCCCGAGGGCTACCGCCTCGTTTTGCGCCGTCTCGGCGTTGTTCCCGCATGGGATCTGAATCTTTTGGCACTTCCGCCCGAGAAGGATGCATAAAACTTATGCTTGCAATTCGGAGCGGAATATGCTACTATATGTATAATGATAACTTCGTGTAAACGAAAAAACGAGGGGAGCGCGTGACGCTATGAAAAAAAGACCGGAGCTTTTGTCTCCCGCCGGAAATTTTGAAAAAATGAAAGCCGCGATTCTTTACGGTGCGGATGCGGTGTATCTTGCAGGCCGCGCCTTCGGTATGCGTGCGGCGGCAGATAATTTCTCGCTCGAGGAGCTTTCCGAGGCAGTGCAGTACGCCCATGAAAGAAACGTCCGCGTGTATCTGACGGTGAACACGATGCCGAGGGAATATCAGTACGAGGAGCTGAAGGCGTATTTTCAAGCGCTTAAAAGTATCCGGCCGGATGCCTTGATCATCGGTGATATCGGCGTGCTATCTCTGGCAAGGGAAATGCTTCCCGAGATCGAGCTTCATATCTCCACGCAGGCGAGCGCGGTCAGCTCGTACGATTGTCTTGCATGGCGCGCCCTCGGCGCAAAGCGCGTGGTGCTTTCCCGTGAGCTTTCGCTCGATGAGATCAAGGCCATTCGCGCCGCGATCCCCGAGGATCTGGAGCTTGAAGCCTTTATCCACGGCTCGATGTGCGTGTCGTACAGTGGCCGTTGTCTGCTCTCCAATCACATGATCGGCCGCGATGCCAATCGCGGAATGTGCGCCCAGCCCTGCCGCTGGAATTATTCGCTTTACGGCGAGATCCGCGAGGAAAAGCGCCCCGATCTCGTGATCCCCTTGGAGGAGCACCGCGGCGAGACCTTCGTGATGGCAAGCCGCGATACCTGCATGATCGAGCATATCCCCGCGCTCATGGAAGCAGGGATCGATTCCTTCAAAATTGAGGGAAGAATGAAGTCGGCGTACTATACCGCCGTGGTCACGAATACCTATAAAATGGCAATGGATTCCTATCTTTCGGGCAAGTACGAATACAACCCCGCATGGATGGATGAGCTGTGTTCCGTTTCGCACAGAGAGTACGCCACGGGCTATTATTTCTCAAACAGCTTCACCGATGCAAACACGGCTTCCGATAACGGTTATCTCAAGGAAAAGGCGTATCTTGCCGTGGTGGAAAGCTACGACGAGAGCATTGGCCGCGCCACCCTGATGCAGAGAAATAAGCTCGAATGCGGGCAGCGCGTCGCGCTTTTGACTCCCGGATCCGTAGCGCGTCCCTTCGTGATCGAGGCTCTCAAAAACGAAGCGGGAGAAGAGATTTTGTCCGCGCCTCATCCGTATATGACCTTCTCCGCGGCGATTCCTTTTGCGGTGAAAAAGGGAGATATTATACGAGGATTGTAAATAATAGTTTGCAAATAATTGTTTTTTGGAGGAGATATGAAGCTTTTAGAGTTTTTAAAAGCGATTCTTGTCGGTATTGTTGAGGGAATCACCGAGTGGCTTCCCATCAGCTCCACGGGGCACATGATCCTCGTGGATGAGTTCGTAAAGCTCAAGGTCAGCGAGGAGTTCCTTTCGCTCTTTTTGGTAGTGATCCAGCTTGGCGCGATCCTTGCCGTGCCCGTCTTTTTCTTCGATAAGCTGAATCCTTGGTCAAAAAAGAAAAGCGAAGAAGAGAAAAAGGCAACCTGGTCGCTTTTCGGCAAGGTGATCGTCGGCGTGCTTCCCGCCGCCGTCCTCGGCTTTCTTTTGGACGATTTTCTTGACGCGCATCTGATGAATTATATCGTGGTCGCCGCCGCGCTGATCGTTTACGGTATTCTTTTCATCGTGATCGAAAAAAAGCGTAAGGGTAAGGCCTTCCGTGTCGAAACGGTGGACGATCTTTCCTATAAGGATGCCCTCGTGATCGGCGCGTATCAGGTGCTCTCTCTCGTGCCCGGCACCTCGCGCTCGGGCTCAACGATCCTCGGCGGTATGCTGCACGGCGTTTCCCGCACGGCGGCGGCGGAGTTTTCCTTCTTTATGGCAATTCCGATCATGCTCGGTGCATCGGGACTCAAGGTGTTGAAATTCATCCTCGCGGGATTCACGGCAAGCGGTCTTGAGATCGGGCTTCTTTTCGTCGGCATCGCCGTTTCCTTCATCGTTTCGCTTTTAACGATAAGATTCCTTATGGATTTTGTCAAGCGCCACGACTTTAAGCCCTTCGGTATCTACCGCATCGTGCTCGGCGCGCTGGTGCTGATCTATTTCCTTGTAAAAACCCTTGCATAAAAAAAGTGCTTTTGGTAAGCCTTGTGCGTAGCTTGCCAAAAGCACTTTTTTTATTATAATCTCCAGTCAACGGGGGGTAAGCCGTGGCTTTGAAGGTAATCGTTCGCCTTTTTGAAATGTCCGCAGCCGAAGAAGCCGCGGTAAGCCGAAAGCGGGCTGGGGTGCGCGCATTCGAGAATGAGATGGCGCGGATTTTTTATAAGAGATTTTTTGGACCATGCGTTTGCGCCCCAGAGAAGATACACCACGGGCTCTTCCTTCTCATTTAGGCGGGAAATGATCGCATCCGTCAGCGTTTCCCATCCCTGTCCCTTGTGGCTTTGCGGGCAGCCTTGCCTAACGGTCAGGGTCGTGTTGAGAAGCAAAACGCCTTGTTTTGCCCATGCGGTCAGCTCGCCGCTTTTTGGCGGCGTAAAGCCGTATTCGCTCTCTAGCTCCTTGAAAATGTTTTGAAGGGACGGCGGAAATTTCACGCCTTCTTTTACGGAAAAGCAGAGCCCGTGTGCCTGCCCCGGTCCGTGATAGGGATCCTGCCCGAGGATCACGACCTTTGTGTCCCGAAAGGAGGTGTATTTCAAGGCGTTAAAAATATCCTGCATCGGCGGATAGACGGCGGTTGAAAAATATTCCTTTTTGAGAAACTCCCTGAGCGAAAGATAATAATCCTTTTGAAATTCTTTCTCAAGTAGCGTATCCCAGTCGTTTCCAATATGTACCATGTGCATCTCTCTCCGATCCTTTGGTAGGTTTATTGTAGCATAAGATGAAGAAAAATGCAAGGAAATTTTGTTTTACGTGGCAAAAACGGTTTCTATGCGCCGTTTTGCTCCGGTCGGAGAATAAAGCCAGCTGTCAATATGCTCCGTTTTTTCGGGATCGATGAAATACTGTGTAGGCGCGCGGTAGGGCGGCGCGCTCGTCGCGTCGATAATGATGAGCTTGATCTTCATTTTGTCGGGAAGAATGCTCTTGATGTAGACCGCAGCGCTTTGCCCCTCCTTGACGTCGGCGCGGTATTCCGCAAGTCCGGCGAGATTCGGAGCAAGCTCCACGAAAACGCCGTAAGATTCCACGCTGCGTACGATGCCGAGCGCGGTCTGCCCCTGCGAAAATTTGGCGGCGTTTTCCTCCCAGCTTCCGAAAAGCTCTCTTTGCGATACGTACATGCGCCCCTTAGCGTCGCGGCATTTCATCACGCAGAAAATATCGTCTCCCACCGAGAAGCGCTCCGAGGGATGCGAAATGCGCGAAACCGAAATGCAGTCGATGGAGAGCAGGGAAATGATGCCGCACCCGACGTCAACGAAGGCGCCGAAGTTTTCAAGATGCGTCACCCTTGCGCGAAAAATATCGCCGGGGCAGAGCGTATCGATATAATACGCCATGCACTCCTCCTGCGCCGCGCGGCGCGAGAGAATGGCAACGCGCCCGGAGGCGGTCTCCTTAAAGCCGATCACTTTGAAGCAAACCGGCTTTCCGACGCGGGTGAGGATCGCAATGTCCTTCACATCCTCGCCCTCTGCTGCCATCGCTGCCTCTTCTCTCGGGATCACTCCCTTGATACCGCCGCCGAGGGCCACGTGCAGAGAAAAAGCGTGATCGCAAAGCACCGCGGGCGCCTCGGCGATCAAACCGTGCGTGAGTGCGCGCTCAAGCCCCTCCATGCTTGCGGTCAAGGTGCGGTTTTCGTGTGTGGTTATGTAGCATCCTTCGGGTAAATACCGGTTCATTTTTTTATTTCCTTTCAAATTTTCTAGCTTCTTCGTTGCTTCAATCTATGATTCGGGGAATAGAAATATTCATAGGGCTGCCTCGAATTTGCATTCAAGACAGCCCTGGCGACTGCGTTTTCAGCGTGTTTCGCGCTCGCGCTCGGAAAGCCCGAAGCTGACCTCGATGGCATTGTTCACCGAGGTCATCGTTTCTTCGTCGAGATGTCCCATTTTTTCTCTGAGCCTGCGCTTATCGAGCGTTCGGATCTGTTCGAGAAGGATCACGCTGTCCTTGGAAAGCCCCACGTGGCTGCCCATAATATCGATATGTGTCGGCAGCTTTGCCTTGCTGAGGCGAGAGGTGATCGCCGCCGCGATCACGGTGGGGCTGTATCGGTTTCCAATGTCGTTTTGCACGATCAGTACGGGGCGAAGTCCGCCTTGCTCGCTGCCGACGACGGGGCTCAGATCGGCATAGTAAATATCTCCGCGTTTTATGTTCATTTCGTTCTCCCATCCGTTGCTTTACGATTCTATTTTTTCCCTAAAGCCCCTAATTTTAAACAAAAGAAGCATAGGAAAATTTTTCGTGTTTTTTTCTTCTCCTTATCAGTGTATGCGAGCGCGCGGATACCGTGCGCGATTTTGTCGAAAGAGGAGAATAAAAGGGATGAAAAAAAGCACATTTCCCCGATAAAGCGCATATGAGGCGGATCGTGCCGAAAAAGAAAAAAAGGACGAAGAATCTTAAATTCCTCATCCTTTTTCCTTGTTATCGAAGTCGGGCTTACGCGTGCGAATCGATACGCATATCCTCTTCCTCGCGGAAAAGAAGCGTTACGCACCAAAGGCCCGCCAGCGCGACGACGATATAGATCAGTCTGGCAAGCCAGGTAGTAGCGCCGCCCGCGATCCATGCAACAGCATCGAAGGAGAAGATACCGACCAGACCCCAGTTCAGTGCGCCGATGATAACGAGCGCCAGCGCGATCTTGTTCAATACGGACATGTTTTTTACCTTGCCTTTTTCTTTTTGGCTTATTTTTTCTTCAAATTCCGAGTGCCCGATTTTAGTTTTTCCCACATATCGTTTTCTATACCCGAAAAAATCAATCGTCAAAATCCGGTCGCGTGCCGAAGCTCTCGCGCAGCTTTTCAAGTGCCTTTTTTTCGATTCTTGAAACGTATGAGCGCGAAATTTTTAAATACGCCGCCACCTCGCGCTGTGTGCGCGGCGCATAACCTCGCAGTCCGTAGCGAAGAACGATGATCTCTCGCTCTCTTTCGTCAAGCACGAGATCGATCAGCGTGCGTATTTTTTCAAGATGCACCGAAAGATCCACGGTCTCGGTGATCGTGTCCGGCACGCTGATGATATCGAGATAGGTCAAGGGATTTCCATCGCGGTCGGTGTCGATCGTTTCGTGGATCGAAACCTCGCATCCTGCCTTTTTTTGACTGCGAAAAAACATAAGTATCTCGTTTTGCACGCATTTTGCGCCGTAGGTGGCAAATCGCGCGCCCACCTCGAAGCGGAAGGTGTCCACGGCCTTGATAAGCCCGAGGCTTCCGATGGAAAGCAGATCGTCGGGCGAAGGATATGCGGAATAATACTTTCTTATAATGTGCGAAACGAGTCTTAAATTATGCTCGATGATGCGATCTCTCGCCGCCTGCGAGCCTGCGCGCATTTTTTCAAAAAGCGCTCGCTCCTCCGCCGCGGAAAGCGGCGGAGGGAAGCTTTGCGTGTCCCCGATACCGAGAACGAGCGAGAGAAAACGAAACAGAATATGCGAAAAACGAAGCATACAGCCCTCCTTAAAAAAATAATAAAGCCTCTCATCACACAAGGGTATGAAGGAGAGGCTTGGCTATATGTAATATAAAACGAATTTCGCGCGCGGTGTCAAACGGTGGCTGCTTTGCTCTCGGGCGTCAGGATCTTATATCCCTCGCCCGGAGTCGATGCGATCAGCCGCCGTCCGGTTTTTGATAAAAATTTGCGGTTGATGCCATAGATATGCGTGCGGATGCCGGATGGATCGGATAGGCTTGCAGGGCGCATGGCATAGCGCAGAATGTGATGCACGTCCGTGCCGTCGGGATAGGTGCGAACGAGGTAGCGTAAGATCATTGCCTCGGTTTTGGTAAAGGGGATCGGCGTGTCGCAATATTGCGGGCAGGAAAGATCGCAGTCGAGCGAAAGCCCCGCAAGCGAATATGCGCCGAGCAAGGGAAGCCCCTTGCTTCTTTGTATCTCTCGTATCCTTAAAAGAATGCGCGCGGAGGAGTCCTCGCTATCAAAGATTGCCTCGAAAAGCGGTGCGAGAGCAAAATCCTCGATCCCCTCTGCCAATGCAAAAAGCGGAACGCCGCCGCCGAGCGCGCGAAGCCTATCGGCGTATTCCTCGGGGCACGGCAGAGCGGAAGGCTTGCATATCAGAACGGCGCGGTAGTAAAGCGAGATCTCGGAAAGTGCTTCCTTTGGCCGTCTTGCCGAGGCGGGAATGCCCATGTAATAAAATACGTCGGCGATCTCCTTGGCTTGCTTTTGCGATGTGTGAACGATCAGTATCATAAGGTCTCCTTTTCGTAATGAAGAATGCGCCGCCTTTATTCTATCATAACCGAAAAGAATTTTCAAGGAAAAATCTTCGGTTGACAATTGAAGAAAAATAAGATAAAATATAGGAAGTAAATCTTTCGGGGGTACTGTATGCAGAGTGTGTTGATCACGGGCGGCTCTCGCGGCATCGGCCGCGCCATGGTAGAGCTGTTTGCAAGCGAGGGCTATAAGGTGGCGTTTACCTACCTTTCCTCGGAAAAAGAAGCAAGGGCACTTTCACAAAAAACGGGTGCGCTCGCCCTGCGCGCGGACTGCGAGAGGGAAGAAGAGATCCTTTCCGCCGTTTCGGAGGCAGAGGCGGCGCTCGGCGGCATCGACTGCCTGATCAATAACGCCGCCATTTCGGGATTTTCTCTTTTGACGGATATAACGACCGAGGAATGGAATCGCTTCCTTCGCATCAATCTGACCGCGCCCTTTATCTACTCTCGCGCCGTTTTGCCCGCAATGATCCGTAAGGGGTGGGGCAGGATCGTCAATATCACCTCTATGTGGGGCTTGGTCGGCGCATCCTGCGAGGTGCATTATTCCGCCGCCAAGGCAGGGCTGATCGGCTTCACCAAGGCGCTTGCCAAGGAGGTCGGCCCGAGCGGGATCACGGTGAACGCCATTGCCCCCGGCGTGATCGAGACCGATATGAACCGTTCTCTTTCCGAAGAGGATCTTATCGCGCTCAAGGACGAAACGCCTCTTTCGAGGCTCGGCAGACCCGAGGAGATCGCGCGCGCCGCACTCTTCCTTTGCTCGGAGGGCGCAGGCTTCATCACGGGCGAGATCATGAATATCAGCGGCGGCTTTATCACGCCGTAGCCGCTCTTATGCATTCGTAGGGCGAGGGCTTGCTCCCGCCCCTCTTTTAAAATATCCAAATATTTTTCCGAAAGACTTGTATTTTACGAAATTATATGATATAATATAATAGCTGTAAAATGCAGCGTTCTGTGTGTCAGATGGAGTCATACCAGTCGGGGCGGTAGCGGTGCCTTGTACCTGAAATCCGCTATAGCAGGGATTCATTCCCCCTTCGAGGGTTATTCTTGTGTAGTCTGCACCGTCTTTTTCTGTGATGAAGGATGGGTCTTGCGCAATGCGAGGCCGTGAACCATGTCAGGTGGGGAACCAAGCAGCATTAAGCGGTTTACCGTGTGTGCCGCAGGGGTGCCTGTCCGGAGCAGAAGGGTCGGTTACCGTGCGTAAGGATATATTCGACAAGAGGGTGTATGGCTCTATCTGACATACAGAACAAAAAAGATTTTTGCGTATACGGCAAAGGCGGGAAGCACTCGCTCGTTCCGTCTGCGCTTTTCTTTTTTTAAAGATTATTTTCGGGAGGTCGAAATGTCGGAATATCGCGCGCTGTACAGAAAATGGCGTCCTGTGGATTTTGATGACGTCTGCGGTCAGAATGCGACCACGGATATCTTAAAATACGAGGTCGAGAACAATAAAATATCGCATGCCTATCTGTTCTGCGGCTCGCGCGGAACGGGTAAAACGAGCTGTGCCAAGATCCTTGCCAAGGCGGTCAACTGCGAGAATCCGAGAAACGGAAATCCCTGCAACTGTTGCAACGCCTGCAAGAGCATCGACAGCGGCCGTGCCACGGACGTGATCGAGATGGACGCGGCGAGCAACAACGGCGTGGATAACGTGCGCGATTTGAAGGAAGAGATCGCGTTTTTGCCCGCAGAGCTTCGCTACCGCGTGTATATCATCGACGAGGTGCACATGATGTCGGGCTCTGCCTTCAATGCGCTTTTAAAGACCTTGGAGGAGCCGCCGCAGTACGTCGTTTTCATTTTGGCGACCACCGAGTTTCATAAATTGCCGACCACGATCGTCTCCCGCTGTCAGCGCTTTGATTTTAGGCGCATTCCCACAGAGGTGATCATGCAGCGCCTCTTCCATATTGCCGAGGCGGAGAAGATCGATCTCAAGGAGGACGGCGCGCGCGTGATCGCGCGTGCGGCTCTGGGCGGTATGCGAGATGCCGTGAGCCTTCTTGAGCTTTGTGCCGGCTCTCATAAGACCGTGGACGGTGCGCTCGTGCGCGCAACGGTCGGATCGGGAAACCGCGATGCGGCGTACCGCATTCTCGAAAAGCTCGCCGTCGGTGACTTTTCGGCTACCTACGACGTGATCTCCGAGGTCGTGCTTTCGGGTGCGGATCTCTCGGTTTTTTGGCAGGATCTTTTGGATGCCTACCGTGATATGATGGTGGTGAAGAGCTACCGCGATGCAAAGAAGTATCTCGATCTGACGGAGGATGAGTACGCCGCGCTCCGTGCGCTCGGCGAGAAGTTCTCCATGCAGAAGATCTATTACCATACGAGCCTTATCACCGCCGCGCTTGCGGATATGCAGAGAGCGGGCGAATCCAAGCGAAGCGTTGCCGAGATCGCCTTAACTCGTATGTGCGAGCCGAAGCTGATGGCAACGGCAGAGGCGCTTTCCGTCCGTCTTGAGCAGGCGGAGCGCGAGATCGCAAGAATGAAGATCTCGATCAGCGCACAGGGCACGGCATCGGCCGAGGACGTGCCGCCCGCCGTTATACCCGCCGCGCCGAATGCAGAACCCGCGGCAGTGGAAGAACCCTTGAATATACCGAATCCCCCCGCGCCCGCAGAGCCGAAAAAGGAGGAGGCGCGCCAGTATCCGCGTTGGAATCGCGTGATCGAGCGCATTGGAGAGCTGAAGCGTCCGCTTTCCGCAAAATTTATCGGCGCATGCGTGGAGCAGGCGGGAAATACCTTCACGGTGATTATGAAGCCGTTTTTTGCAAAGAGCCTGATCGCATCGGCCGATGATATAACGCTCGTCAAGGGCGCGATCGCAGAGGTGGAAAATATCCCCATGGCAAAACTCGTTCTGAATATAAAGGAAAAGCGTGACGGTGCCGCCGTCAGCTTTGCGAGCGAGCTTGAAAGCTTTTGATTTTTGAAAAAACAATATAAGGAGATATAGAAATGAAAGTAAGATTACCTCAGGGAATGGGCGGCGGCCCCGCCAATATGCAATCGATGTTAAAGCAGGCACAGAAGATGCAGGAGGATATGGCCGCAAAGCAAGAGGAGCTGGAGGCCGCAGAATATGAGGTTTGTGCCGGCGGTGGCGTTGTAAACGTAAAGATCAACGGTAAAAAGGAGATCCTTTCCGTGCATCTTGCCGAGGAGATCGTGGATCCCGACGATATCGAAACGTTAGAGGATCTGATCGTTGCCGCAATGAACGAGGCGATCGGCAAGGTTGAGAAGATCTCTGCAGAGGAAATGCAGAAGATCACGGGTAGCATCGGCGGCTTGGGCATGGGTATGCCCGGTCTGTTCTGATCTTATGGCAGAATATATTGCACCCATTCAGCGCTTGATCGAGGAATTCCGCCGCTTGCCCGGCGTGGGAGGGAAGAGCGCCGCGCGCTATGCCTTTGCTACGCTGGAGCTTTCGGATGAGGAGGCAGCACGCTTTGCGGATGCCATTCTCGGCGCGAAGCGTGACGTGCATACCTGCCCCGTGTGCCAGGGGCTTTGCACGGAGGAGCTTTGTGATATCTGTAAGGACGAGAGCCGTGACAGAAGCGTGATCTGCGTTGTGGAGAATCCGAAGGACGTTATGGTCATGGAGCGCGTGCGCGGCTATCGCGGCACGTATCACGTGCTTGGCGGTGCGCTTGCACCCCTCGATAACGTAACGCCCGATAAGTTAAAGATCAAGGAGCTGATGCAGCGGATCGAAGAGGGCGAGGTCAAGGAGGTCATTATTGCCACCAACCCCACGCCCGCGGGCGATACCACCGCGGCATACCTTGCCCGTATTTTAGAGCCGTCGGGGATCTTTGTTTCCCGTCTTGCCTACGGAATTCCGGTTGGAGGAGATATAGAGTATGCCGATGAGGTAACGCTGTATCGCGCCATGGAAGGCCGTCGCTACTTTAACTGATCGGGAGAGCGAATATGAAACACACTTTTAAACTGCTGTCGTGTATTCTTCTTATCCTATCTCTATGCTTTTCCATGGTGTCCTGCGGGGATATCGTGGATGACTTTATGGGCGGTCTCGGTGAATTTGATCCCGAAGCGGGAAGCGAAGGCGGAAAAAAGCCGAGCGTTTTGATTCCCGGAGAGGAGGGCAATCCCACGCCCGATCCCGAAAAGAAGCCCGTGCCCGAGGTTCCCGTGGCAAAGGCGGGCGAGCTTTCGGTGCACTTTATTGACGTCGATCAGGCGGACTGCGCGCTGATCATGGACGGGGATAAGGTGATGCTGATCGATACGGGAGACTATCCGAACGACGATCATAAGACCTATATGCTGAATTATCTGAAGGCGCGCGGTGTGGAAACGATCGATTATCTGATCCTTACCCACCCGGATGCCGACCATATCGGCGGTGCGCCCGAGGTGATTAATACCTTTGATGTGAAAAACTGCATCATGCCGGCGGCGACCAAGACGACGAGCGTATTCAATCGTACGCTGGATGCTCTCGAGAAAAACGAGGTCAACGTGCTTGTGCCCGTACCGGGGGAAGTGTTCGCACTGAAGGATGCAACCTTCGAGATCCTCGGCCCGCTGTATGACGATTACGATGATTCCAATAACTGGAGCGTTGTGCTTCGCCTTGATTTCGGAGAGAGAAGCATTCTCTTCACGGGGGATGCAGAGGATATTTCCGAGGCTGAAATGGTCGAAAAATACAAGGGCACGAATGCGCTTTCGGCCGACGTATTAAAGGTCGGTCACCATGGCTCGAACAGCTCCACCACGGCGGATTTTCTCTCCCTTGTCTCTCCCGATTATGCGATCATCAGCTGTGGCGTCAATAACGAGTATAACCATCCGCGCCCCGCGATCATCAACCGATTAAATGGCGTGCAGGCAGAGATCTATCGCACCGATAAGCATGGAACGGTCGTTCTTATTACAGACGGTGAAAAACTGGAATTCACCTGGCTCACCAAAGAACATAAGACTTCTGCCCAAAATTAAACCATCGAATATTTGTATTTCAGTCTTAAATTGTCTGCGATCATGGCGATAAACTCCGAGTTGGTGGGCTTTCCGCGCGTGTTCTGGATCGTGTAGCCAAAGTAGGAGTTCAAGGTATCGACGTCGCCTCTGTCCCATGCCACCTCAATGGCGTGGCGGATGGCACGCTCTACGCGAGAGGTCGTGGTTTGATACTTCTTCGCCACGGTGGGATATAAAACCTTCGTCACGGAATTGATCACGTCACTGTCATCGATCGTCATGAGAATGGCAAATCTTAAATACTGATAGCCCTTGATATGTGCAGGCACGCCGATCTGATGGATCACCTTGGTAACCTGCGCTTCCAAGTCCCCGGTGTCACAGCCGGGGGCTTTGCTTTTCGTATCCCGCGCCTTGGTCAGCGAGCGGATGTGTCCGAGAAGCGGGGAAAGCTCCACGGGCTTCAGAAGGCAAAGATCCGCGCCCGCCTCGGTGGCTTCGATCAGCACAGAGGGCTTGTTCACGGGGGAGAGCAGAAGAAAAGCGGGTCGCTTTTCCAGATGCATCTCACATGCCGCGCGGATCAGCGCAATACCGTCCGTTCCGGTCATCCAGAGATCGGTGATCACAACGTCATAGCCGCCCTTTTCGATCAGCGAAAGCGCTCTTGCAGGCTCGCCGACTGTATCGGCGGTGTAAAATCCGTGCTTTTCAAGGCCCGCGCCAAGCGTCTTTCTTTCCTCTGCATTTTCCGTACAAATCAAAATTTTTGCATTGTTTTCCATTTTTCTTCTCCTTTTTATATCGAATTGGTGTATTTTGGTAAAATATGGAAGCAATATAATTTTACCATAATTTGGAAATAAAAATCAAGAGGGAAACATGCGAAAGAATTGACAAAGTTTTATTCTTGAAAATGGTAAAAATATCCAATTTCACAGAAATAACGACAGAAAGCGGAGGAGTGGGGGAAAAATCTGCCTTTTTTGCATTTTGCCGTAAATGCTCGCGATTCTAAAAAACGTAGATTTCTTTGTTAGAAATTCTGTAAGCCTGCAGAAGCGCGGCAGAAAATGCCGCCGTTTTTTTATCTGCCTTGTCGGATTATAATATAAATAATTCGAATTTATGCTTGAAAAGTTCAAATCGATATGGTATAATAGACGTAAAGATTGCACGCAGTGCTTTTTTTGCTTTTAGATTATAATAAAAGAGGAATATAATATGAAGAAAACAACCGTAAAATCCAAGGGAAGAAAGATCAAAGCAAAGATCATCTTTGGTCTGTGCCTGGCTTTGTTTGCAGCTGCATTGATCACCGCGCTGATCGTGATCGATCAGGCGAATGATAAGCCCGGCGGCGGAAACCAAGGTACCACCGGTAGCAGCATCCCGGGGAAGGTTGAACTCCCCCCCGTTGATCTTTCGGATATGATCAACGGTAAATAAGGAAGATTATAAAATGCAGAGATATGCTTTTTGGTATATCTCTGCATTTTTTGTTTTATAGGGCTTATAAAAAGCTTTACCGCCGAAGGCGCACAAGCATATAAAAAGGGAAGAGATCGAAATTTTTTCTTCATACGGGCGCGCTCGATCCTCTCACAACGGGCGCGCGAAAAAATGTCTTGACTGCTTTAGGAAAATATGGTAATATAAGAGTAGAAAAGAAGGAAGAAAAGAGGTTTCGCGCATGTCGAAATATGAAAATCTTTCCAAGGAGATCAGTGAGCGGATCGAGCAGGATATAAAGGACGGAACGCGCCCTGCCTTTGCGGCAAAAAGCGCGGATGCCGTGCGCCGCAATCCCGAGCAGGACAAGGAGTCCATTTGGCGTCCCGCCTATCTGCGCGACGTGGATAAGATCATGCACAGTCCGTATTACAACCGTTATACGGATAAAACGCAGGTTTTTTCCTTTTATAAAAATGACGATATAACCCGCCGCGCTTTGCATGTGCAGCTCGTGTCGCGCATTGCGCGCTCCATCGGCTCGGTTTTGAATCTGAATCTCGATCTGATCGAGGCGATCGCTCTCGGGCACGATATCGGGCACACGCCCTTCGGCCATGCGGGCGAGCGCTATATCGGAGAGATCTATAAGGCGGAAACCGGTCGTCTTTTCAACCATAACGTCCATAGCGTCCGCGTGCTCGACGGCATCTTTCCCTTGAATATCACCTTGGATACGCTGAACGGTATCATCACGCATAACGGTGAGTTTGAGATGAGTAAATACCGCCCCGTACCGATGACGGATTTTGAAGCCTTTGATAAAATGGTGGAAAGCTGTTACGTGGAGGATGGAGCCGTGATGCGTATCATCCCGTCCACCCTGGAGGGATGCGTCGTTCGTATCAGCGATATCATTGCTTATCTCGGCAGAGATCGCTTGGATGCACAGAAGGCCAAGCTCATCGATTCGCCCACGGATATCGAGGGCTCTGCGATCGGAAGTGTCAATCCCGAAATTATCAATAATCTCATGGTGAATATCATCGAGCATAGCTACGGAAAGCCCTATATCACTATGGATGCCGAGCATTATGCGGGACTGCGCGAGGCGAAGCGCATCAATTATAGGCAGATCTATAAGATCGAGTCTGTGGAAAAGGTGCTGGACGGCACGGTCAAGCCCGTGATGCAAAGGCTGTATCTGCAAATGCTTTCAGATCTGAAGGCAGGGAAGAAGAGCTCGCCGATCTATAAGCACCACATCGATTTTGTAATGAATAACCATTACGGCGCAAAGGACGGCTCGTATCTTGAAACCGAGCCGAATCAGATCGTCATCGATTACCTCGCATCCATGACGGATGCGTACTGTGCAGAGCTGTATCAGTTCCTTTTCCCGAAGAGTGCCGTGGAATTTAAATATCACGGATATTTTGAGGATCTTATGTAAGGATCCAAAAGAATAAAAAACGGCGTGCCGCTATGATCGCCTTTGGCGCGCTTTTAGATAGGATCGCCTTTGCCAAGTTATGATGCACCTGCGGTGCATTTTAAGGTGATAGCGATCCTATCGTGACGTTTGTGCAGCAAACGCATAACGGTGAGTGAAAAGAAGCGCAAGCGCGTACCTTCCGCACCGCATCACTCATATCTTAAAGAAATTTTTTGCGTTTACAAATGCAGTGCTTCGTATGCCTTAATTAAGAACATATTACTGTCCGACTCTCTTCAATTGTTAAAATAGGTTATCATCATACAATACAGTATGTTGAAGATGTGCGGTCTGTTTTCTTCGTTATCCTCAAGCTCACCGTTATAGACACGAATAGCAAAATCGAAGAGTGCAGTAAACACACTATGCAGTATCGAAGAAACGTCGGCTTTTTCTTTGAATATCGGAGTCATTACATCGACCATTTCCGCAAATTGTTTTCTGTGAGCTTCAAGAGAAGCCCCTCTGAAGTATATCGAGTAATAATACCTAACATAGCATCGGCAACGCTCCTCATTACCCAAGATAAACTGCCAAGCCAACGAGAAAAACCTCTCGAGCTTTTCTTTTCTGCAGTCATTAAATCCACCGACGATTTCCACGCCGTGCTTAAATGCGTAGAACAACTCCGAATCCAAACGAAGGAAAGCTGCTTTATACAAATTCTCCTTGCTTTTGAAAAACCGGTAGATATAGACTTCGTTCATCTTAAAATCAGGCAAATTTCCGCCGCTGTGAGTCAGTTCCTTAGTTGTCGCTTTTTCAAAGCCGCCTTCGGCAATGAGATGTATGGCATTTTCAATCAGAAGCTCTTTTATTTCTGATTCGTGCCTCATTTGATTTCCCCCCATTCTATCTGTAACAGAGCACTTTTGAGTTTAAGGCAATTAGTAAACACTACACGGATGCCTTAAAAAAATCCTATCTAATGTAGGGTAAAACTTTTAATGATCAAATAAAGTGCACATGGCTAATAAAGCGACATAACGAGAGTTATGTGATATTAGATATCCGATTTTTTTCAGATACATAGGAATTATACCACAAAGACGCTTAGAAATCAATAGGTTTGGC
>JAFVQL010000052.1 GCA_017504785.1 Clostridia bacterium
TGAATTGGCAGAAGATAATAATGTTCAGATTTCTATTGAATACGGCAATTATGATTGTGTAGAGTTTATTTTTGACGAATAATCGAATGTTAAACAAACATTTTGAATAAAGAAAATCAAGATAACAAATAATTCCCCCAACCCCTCTGGACTTCCCGCATTCTTTCGGTATAATGTGACTTACCAACCGAAAGGAGCGCGGAAATGATAGACTTAAAGCCATATTATCAAGTAAAACTTACCCTTTACCGTTGTATGTCATATTTTCTCAACAATCCCCCGAAAACCGATAACGAGAAATACGCCTATGACATCATTCAAAAAGCGTATTGGATAAAAGAGAAAAAGATAGATATGCTTGATTATCAAAAGAGAAAAAAGCTGATTGAAGATTACTATAAGAAATTCAAAAACACATAAAAGAAAGGCGGTGGGTGTGATAAAAAGCGCAATCAAAAAGTTCTTTTCATTCATATTAGCAATTCTTATTGCGGTTATTTTCGGTGTTTGTTTGATTTTTCTATTGCCGTTCGATTATATCAAATATAAAAGTTCTCTCTACTATAAAAACACTAAGAAAAAATATACATTTTTCGACGCTTCTAATGATAATTTTAAGATCTACAACGAAATAAACAAGAACAATTTACCCATCAACTTTATTCATCATCCAAAAGAAAAATCCTTGGTTTACGGATGGTTTGTTTTTGAAAAAACACTGATTATCGTCAACGCATTCAATTTCGAATACGATGCAGAATCGGGTAGATGGGTGTTTTCAACAGAAGCTGACGAAGAGGAAAAACATGTTATTTTATGCATAGACGAATACATAGAAACAGAAATCGAGGAAGTCAACCAAGCCATAGGTGATAAGGTTTGTGATAAAGCTGTTATTTTAATTTGTGCCGACAACCTTGAAAATGCAGAAAATGCATACAAAGAAGAAAGATTTTTGATCTACAAAAACGATATGATAGAAAGATTGAAGCTTTTTGTTAAAACGGAATAATAATTTTTGAATTAATGTGGCATCTATTTTGGATGCACATGAAATTACCTTAGAAAGTCAAAAGCCCTTGATTGTATTGACTTTTTCAGGGTGGCATCTATTTTGTCAAGATAACACAAAAAGAAAAAGTCGCGCAAGCGGCTTTTTCTTTTTGTACTTTCTTTTTTTACCTCTTCACTCTTCACTTTTCACTAAAACCTCGGGGATTTGGAAGTAATAAGCAATAGTGATCTTTGAGAAAAAGACGAAAAATGAGAAAAAACGCGATTTTTTTCAAAAAAACTATTGACAAATGCAAAAAAACGCGCTATAATCTAAATGAGCCAAACGGCTCAAAAAGAATCGGAGGGGAAAATGAGATCGAAAAATACAGCACATTATAAAACGATCGTGGATTTTGTGAACAAGTATTTTGACGGTGTCGGAAGATCGCCCTCCACGAGAGAGATCGAATCGGGAACGGGGATCTCGCGCCCGACGGTGCAAAGATACCTGCGCGAATTAAGCGAGCGCGGCGAGATCGAATATGACGGGCATCGCGGCATCGTCACCGATTATATGCGCGGCGCGGCGGAGGGAACCAGCCCTGTTTTGATGGGTAACTCGATTCCGTGCGGTATGCTGAACGAGGTGTGCGATGCGGAGCTTGAGAGCATCCGAATGCCAACGGCTCTGATCGGCACGGGAGATTTCTTCCTGCTTCGCGCGAAGGGCAATTCGATGATCAACGCAGGCATTGACGACGGTGACCTCGTGCTGATCAAGCGGTGCGAGCGCGTGCGCGAGGGAAGGATCGCCGCCTTTCTCTACGATAACTCGGAAACCACACTCAAAAGATTTAAACAAGATAAAAACGCGATCTATCTCATACCGGAGAACGACGCCATGGAGCCGATCGTCATCCGCGGTAACGACCGCACGCGGCTTATCATTCAGGGCGAAGCCATCATGGTTATGAAGGATCTGTAAGGAGGACTTATGAAAAAGTATATCGTTACCTACACGAAGGATTATGGAGACACCTACGAATGCCGTGAGGTGGAAAGCGCGTCGTATACCGGCGCGTACATCATCGTAAATCTGATGCTCCCCTCGTATGCGGCGATCACGGATATCAGCCTCCTGTGAATGCACAACGGCGCGTAAGGATAAATCTTGCTTTTTTAGATAAAGCCCCGCGCGGTGCTTTTTTGCGCCAAAAGAAGCGTTGCCCCCCTGTGGGGAAAGCGCGCTTTGCGTGCTTTCTTGCGCTTGAATTTATAAAACAAAAAACGGATGCTCGATACCTTTCGGTAGAGCATCCGTTTTTCTTGTGCGGCGGAAATTGCCGATGCAACGGTCTTTAAAATCTTGTATCGAGAGAGCTGAAAACGCATCACGAATTGAATTCTTACAAGCGGATAGGGATGCAAAGGCTTTTCTTGACGAAGGAGAAAAAGCACCCAAGCGGTCAAGATCCGCTTGGGTGCTTTGATTTTGAATGGTATTGAATGGACCCATGCCGTTTCGCGGTAAGGAGCAAAAGGCTTTTCTTTTATTGCTCTCTGAAAATCACGGTTCCGCTCTCGGCATCCATGGCGTCCACGATGGCGAGGGATTCCACCTGATAGCCCATGTTGCGGATCGCGCGGCCGCCGATCTGGAAGCCCTTTTCGATCACGATGCCGCAGCCCTCAACGGTCGCACCCGCTGATTCCACGATGGAGATCAGCCCTTGCAGGGCACAGCCGTTTGCCAAAAAGTCATCGATAATAAGGACGTGCTCGCCCTCGTGAAGAAACTTTTTGGAAACAACGACTTGATTTTTATTTCGGTGCGTGAAGGATTCCACCTCCGCAACGAAAACGTCGCCGTCAATGTTGATGGATTTCGATTTCTTTGCAAATACGAGCGGAACGCCGAATTCCTTTGCGACGAAGGCGGCAATGCCGATGCCGGACGCCTCAATGGTCATCACCTTCGTGACGTTTTTATTGGCGAAGCGGCGCTTGAATTCGCGCCCGATCTCTTCGATGAGTTCGATGTCCATTTGGTGGTTTAAGAAGCTGTCCACCTTCAGCACGTTGCTGGATTTGACAACGCCGTCCTTGAGGATGCGCTCTTCTAAAAAGTTCATCTTACTGTCCTCCGTCGAAGTTATTTCAAAATGTTTCTCGCCACATGAACGCCGCTTGCGGAAGCGTGGGAGAGGGAGTGCGTGATGCCGCTACCGTCACCGATGATATACAGGCCGGGATAGCAGGTTTCGAGCCGCTCGTTCACCTGCACCTCCATGTTGTAGAACTTGACCTCTACGCCGTAGAGCAGCGTATCGTCGTTGGCAGTACCGGGGGCAACCTTGTCGAGCGCGCGGATCATCTCAATGATGTCGTCCAAAATGCGCTTGGGAAGCACGAGGCTGAGATCGCCGGGCGTTGCATTCAACGTGGGCGTCATGAAGGCGCTCTCGATGCGGTTCGGGGTGGAGCGGCGGCCTCGGATCAGATCGCCGAAGCGCTGCACGATCACGCCGCCGCCCAGCATATTGCTGAGTCTTGCGATGGATTCGCCGTAGCCGTTGGAATCCTTGAATGGCTCGGAGAAATGCTGTGCCACCAAAAGTGCAAAGTTTGTGTTTTCGGTCTGCTTGGAGGGGTCCTCATAGCTGTGGCCGTTCACCGTAATGATGCCGTTGGTGTTTTCGTTTACCACGGCACCCTTGGGATTCATGCAGAAGGTACGCACCTTGTCGCCGTATTTTTCGGTGCAGTAAACGATCTTGCTCTCGTAAAGCTCATCAGTCAGATGCGCGAATACCGTCGCGGGCAGCTCCACGCGCACGCCGATGTCCACGCGGTTGGACTTGGTGGGAATATTGAGATCGCGGCAAACGCGCTCCATCCACTTGCTTCCGCTTCTTCCGACGGAAACGATGCACTTTTCGCAGGTGTAGGTCGCATCCTTGCATTTCACGGCGTAGCCGCCAACCACGATCTTGACCGCCTCTACGGGCGTATCAAAGAAGAAATCCACCTTGTCCGCAAGATAGGCGTAGAGATTTTCCAAAACGACGTAGTTGATATCCGTGCCGAGATGGCGGACCGAAGCATCCAAAAGGTGCAGATCGTTCTGGATGCAGAGCGTCTTAAATCGTGTGCCTGCGGTGGAGTAGAGCTTGCAGCCCGCACCGCCGTAGCGCATATTGATCTCATCTACATAGTGCATAAGATCCAGCGCGTGCTTTTTGCCGATATATTCGTAAAGCGTGCCGCCGAAGTCATTGGTAATGTTGTATTTTCCGTCCGAAAATGCGCCCGCACCGCCGAATCCGCTCATGATGGAGCAGCTTTTGCAGCCGATACA
Source organism: Clostridia bacterium (assembly GCA_017504785.1). Taxonomy (GTDB): domain Bacteria; phylum Bacillota; class Clostridia; order Oscillospirales; family CAG-272; genus UBA1740. Next base: position 4,355 of record JAFVQL010000052.1, read on the forward strand.
GGTCTTGATCTTTTCGCCGTCGATTGGACAGTGGCGCTTATGCAGCGCGTGTCCCGCCTCAAACACCGCAACCTTCAGCTGCGGTGCACATTGCATCAGCTCGTAAGCGGCAAAGATGCCGCCGGGGCCTGCACCTATAATGATAATATCGTAATTCATAGGTAGATCTCCTATAAAAACATAATTTTGATGGTTCTCGGCAGGTGCATGAGTTTCGCTTCTTTCATAACACCGCCGTCCGCCAAGCGCTCTTCTTTGCACGCGGTGGCGGCAAACGCAAAACACGCCATGCATCTGCACGAAACGGCAAACGCATGGCGCGAAAAATTATTTCTTCAGTCGGTCGAGCATATCCCAAACGCCGAGCATATACATAATGCCGAGCGCGCGGTCGTAAAGACCGTAGCCGGGACGCACGTTTCCGGGGCCCTCGTTCCAGAGGTGTCTGCCGTGGTCGGGGCGAATGTAGCCCTCGAAGCCGCAGTCATGGTAAGCCTTGAGGATCTCGAGAATACCGGTGTCACCGTCGCAGTCGCGGTGGCTCGCCTCAGAGAAATCACCGTTTTCAAAGTGCTTCACGTTTCTAATGTGCGCGAAGGCAATTCTGTCGCAGTGCTTGCGAACGATGTTTGCCACGTTGTTTTCGGGATTTGCGCCAAGGCTTCCCGAGCAAAGCGTTAAGCAGTTGTATTCGTCATCTACCATCTTGAGGAAGCGGTCGATGCTCGCCTCGTCAACGAGAAGGCGGGGCAGGCCGAAGATATCCCAGGGCGGATCGTCCATGTGGATCGCCATTTTGATATTGCACTCGCGGCAGGTGGGCATGATCGCCTCAAGGAAGTATTTGAGGTTTTCCCAGAGCTTTTCGTGGTCCACGCCCTCGTAAGCCTTGAAGAGCTGGTCAAGCTTTGCCATTCTTTCCGGCTCCCAGCCGGGGAAGGACATATTGTACTTTTCGGTGAAATCGAGAATGTACTTCGCCATTGCGTTGTAGTCGTCCTGGATCATGTTCTTTTCATAGAAAAGAGCGGTCGATCCGTCGCCCACGGGGTGGAAGAGATTGCTTCTCGTCCAGTCGAAGATGGGCATGAAGTTGTAGCAGATCACCTTCACGCCGAATTTCGAGAGATTGCGGATACACTGCTTGTAGTTTTCAATGTATTTGTCGCGGGTGGGAAGGCCGATCTTGATATCGTCATGCACGTTGACGGATTCGACAACGTCCATATTGAAGCCGTAAGCATCGAGCTGCTTTTTTACCTCTGCGATCTCCTCGATCTCCCAGATCTCACCGGGCATCTTGTGATGCAGCGCCCAAACGATTCCCGTCACACCGGGAATCTGCTTGATATCGGAGAGGCTGATCTTATCGTTGCCCTCGCCGTACCAGCGAAATGTCATTTGCATTGGCATAGGATTCCTCCTTAAAAATATTCTATATTTATATTACCACATCTTTTAAATAAAAGCAAGAGCGTTGATGCAAAAAACGAAAAATTCTCTGCGCCTGTCAAGCACTTTGGGCTTGATCGTTCCAAACCAAAGCGCATAAAGGGAAGATTTTGCCAAGCCGGTGGAAAAAATCTTCTCGGCGCATTTTTATAAAAGCACTTTCTTGCAAATAAAGGTTTTCATTTTAACCGTTTTCTTCGATCTTTCGTATGGCTTTCTTGAAATAAAAGGTGAAAACGATCGCGGTGAAGGTGACTGCCAAAAAGTCGCAGATCGGCTCTGCAAGATATACAGCCGCGGTTTTATCCTCAAAAAAGAGCGGCACGATGTAGATCAGCGGCAGAAGTAAAACGATCTTTCGAAAGATGGCAACGAGGATGGATTGCTTTGCCTTGCCAAGGGCGAGAAAGGTCATCTGGCAGGCGGTCTGTATGCCGAAAATGCAGAGCACGGCGCAGTAGATGCGGAGCGCGCGTGCCGTGAAGGAAAGAAGCGCCGCATCGGTGGTGAACATACCCGCAAAGGCGGTGGGGAAGAGCATGACTGCGCCCCAAAGCGTGAAGGAATAGACGAGACTGCAAAGTAACAGAAGGCGGAAGGAGCGGCGCACGCGCGCGGCGTTTCTTGCACCGAAGTTATAGCTCGTGATCGGCTGTGCCCCCTGTGCAAGTCCCTGTAAGGGGAGCATGGCAAACTGCATTACGCTGGTCAGGATCGTCATCGCGCCCACGGCGATGTCGCCGCCGTATTTTAAAAGCGAGGTGTTGAAGCAAACGGCGATCAGGCTTTCGGTGCTTTGCATCACGAAGGGGGAAAGCCCCAGCGCAACGCAGGCTAAAAATACGGAAGGCGTGAGGCGAAGATTTTTCTTTCGGATGCGAAGCCCCGTTTTCTTCCCGAAAAGGAAGGCGAGAACGCAGGTGCATGCCGCCGCTTGCGAAAGCACGGTTGCGAGTGCCGCACCGCGCACGCCCATCTGCAATGCAAAAATGAAGATCGGGTCAAAAAGGATATTCAGTCCTGCGCCGATTAAAACCGAGAGCATACCGTAGCCCGCAAAGCCCTGCGCGGTAATATAGGCGTTCATGCCAAGCGTGAGCTGAACGAAGAGCGTGCCGATCGAGTAGATCCTCATATAGTCGGATGCATAGCCGATGGTGCTTTCGCTTGCGCCGAAGGCAAAGAGCAGCGTATCCGAAAAGAGAAGGAGAAGGGCGGTGAGGATCAAGGAGATCAAAAGCTGTAAAAGAAAGCAGTTGCCGAGCGTTCTTTCCGCGCTTTCGCGGTCGCCCTTTCCGAGAAAGATCGAGGCTCTCGGCGCACCGCCCGCGCTCGCCAGAAAGGCAAAGGCGGAAACGAGAAGTATGAGCGGCATGCAGATGCCGACGCCAGTGAGCGCGAGATCTCCCACCCCTTCGATATGTCCAATATAAATGCGGTCAACGATGTTATAAAGCATGTTGACGATCTGTGAAAGCACGGTTGGAACGGCGAGCTTGAAAAGCAGCTTGCCGACGGGCTCCGTGCCGAGAAATTCTTTCGTTTTTTCCATCTGTTTTCCTTTTCTTTGCTTGGCGGCGCGCGCTTTGCGCGCATACGTAAAGACGCCGATCCCGTGATATGTCTATTGTACCACTTTAAAAGCGAAATTGCAACTGTACTGTCGTTCTTTTTTAAGGATATTATGTAAACTTTTATTTGAAAATCAAAGGAATTTTCGGATATGCGAGCAGATCATTTCGAGCGCAACGGGATTGTCGCCACCGCCGGGAACAATGATGTCGGCATGCTTTTTGTTTGGCTCAACGAAGGCCTCGTGCATGGGCTTAACGGTGGTGAGATACTGATCGATAACGGAGGAAAGAGAGCGCGCTCGCTCCTCGGTGTCGCGCCGTATGCGGCGGAGAATGCGCTCGTCTGCATCGGTGTCCACGAAGATCTTGAGATCGAGCCTTTCTCGGATCCTCTCATCGGAGAGAATGAGGATCCCCTCCAAAAGAACGACGCGCGCGGGAATGACGTGCTCGCTTTCCTTCGCGCGGCTATGCACGGTGTAATCATAGATCGGAACGTCGATCTCCTTGCCCTCGGCGAGCAGATCGAGATGGCGGCATAAAAGCTCGGTTTCAAAGGCGTTCGGATGGTCGTAATTTTGCTTGCATCTTTCCTCGTACGTCTTTTCGGACTGATCGAGATAATAGCTGTCGTGCGCGATGAGGCAGGCATCCGCGCCGAAGGCGTCCTTCAAATGCCTTGCGAGCGTTGTTTTTCCGCTCCCCGTGCCGCCTGCGATGCCAACGAAAATCGTGTCCTTGTTTTTCATGTTACACACCTCTCCTTTGTTTCATTGTAGCATGTATTTTCTTTTTCGTCAAGGTGCTTTTTCTGCCTTTCGTTATATAGGCCCCGGCTTCGCCCCGATTCGTATTTGGCCGCTCCAACGCGCCTTTTGCGTTTGCGGTGCTTTTTCATTCTTCGATAAGAATATCGCTCTGAAAAATTTTTTGAATTTTTAAAAAGCCCTTGCAAACTTAAGCAAGATATAGTAAAATAAAATTGCCCCTTTTCAAAAGCGTCGGCCGTTTGAGCGAATGAGAGGCGCACCCGCTGAAAAGTGTCTTTCTCGCTTTCGCTTGGGCGGTCATTTTGCCGAAAGAGGGGCGGGGGAGTGCAATGCGCGCTTGTGTCTTGAAAAGAAACCCGAAGAAAATTTTATAAAGGAGATATATATGGAACGCTATGCATGGAAAGCCATCCTGCTGGATGGCAAAAAGGAAGAGTATATTCGCCGCCACGATGAGATCTGGCCCGAGATGAAGGAGCTTTTGAAGTCCGCGGGGATCTGCAATTATTCGATCTGGAACGTGGGCAACGAGCTTTTCGGCTATTACGAGTGCGAAAAGGGTATCGATTACGCCACCCGCGTGCAGGCTGAAAGCCCCATCGTGGATAAATGGAACGAGTATATGAAGGACGTTATGGTGATGCCGCTCGACCCCGTTACGGGTGCACAGCCGCATCTTGAAGAGGTCTTTTATCTGAAATAAGGATATGCCGAAAAGCGCAGAGCGCTTGGCGGCAAAAAGCACCGCGCCGTGGCTTGGGCGGTGCTTTTTTCAAGGGATCGCGTTTTCGTTTTGGGAATATTTTAGCCGCCTCGCGTTCGATGGATCGGGGGCGTGGCGAGATCCGAATCGAAAAAGGCAGGCGCGGCGGGGAAAACGCTGATAAGAAAATGAACGTTTTTTTCAAAGCACTTGAAATATCCAACTGTTTGTAGTATAATAGTTTCGTACAAGTCGTGAAGAGGTGCGCGATTTTCGCTGCTTGGCGCATAAGCGCCTTTGAAACGATAAATAAATGCCCGAAGAAGGGAAACAGAAAGGAAACGAATATGACGAATGTAACGATCGATCAGGGCAAGCTGAAGGCGGCAATGGATCAAGCGCTTTTGAAGCTTGACGGACTTATGGAGAAGTTCACCGAGGATTTCCCGTCCGCCTCCTCGAAGGGCGGTCAGTATGAACACAGCTCTAATCGCCTTGGCTGGACGCAGTGCTTCTACACCGGTATGCTTTTCCTTGCATACGAGTACACGAAGGATGAAAAGTATTTGAATCATGCAAAGAATCTGGTCGAGACCTTTATTGATAGATTGGATAACATGCTCGGCATGAATGACCACGATATCGGCTTTAACTTCACGCTTTCCACCGTTGCGGCGTATAAATGCACCGGGGAGAAGAGATATCTTGAAAAGTCGCTTGCCGCTGCTGCCGTGCTTGGCGATAGATTCCGTGAAAAGGGTCAGTTCATTCAGCTTGCGGGCGATGCAAATTGCGAGAGCAAGGCACCGTACCGCCTGATCATCGACTGTCTTATGAACATCAACCTGCTCTTCTTTGCGGGCAGCGTGAGCGGTGACAGCGAGTTCACGAGAAAGGCTTTCTCCCACTTCAACACCACGATGGAAACCGTTGTTCGTGATGATGGATCGACTTACCAGAACTTTTATTTCGATCCGCAGACCGGCGAGCGTCTGGGCGGCGGAACGAGGCAGGGTAAGAGCGACACCAGCTGCTGGGCGCGCGGTCAGTCTTGGGGTGTAGCGGGCGTGCCCCTCACCTACGCTTATATGCATAACGACGAGGCTTTGGATAAGTATTACAGTCTTGTAGATTACTACATTGCGCGCCTTCCCAAGGATAGCGTTGCGTATTGGGATATGGACTACATCGACGGAGACGAGCCCCGCGACTCTTCTGCGGCGGCCATCGCCGTTTGCGGCTTGATCGAGGCTTTGAAAAACATGCCCCTTGATGCGGAGCACAAGGCTCGCTACACAAAGGTTATGAACGATATTCTTGCATCTCTGATCGATAATTACGCTGCCGTAGAAGGCGACGGAAACGACGGTCTGCTTCTCCATGGAACGTATTACTATGCAGGCAAGATCGGTGTTGACGAGTGCTGCATCTGGGGAGACTATTTCTATCTTGAGGCACTGTGCCGTCTCTTGAACCCCGATTTCAAGAAGTTCTGGTAATTGTCTAAAAGAAAAACGGAAAAATACAAAAAATGAAAAAAGCAGACTCCATTGGAGTCTGCTTTTTTGTCTTTAGAGGTCAAAATGAAAACTCCATAAAAAAACAAAATAATATCAAATATACAGAGTGCAATACCACATAAGATTGTAACCAATATAGTGCCAATTACGATTGCTTTGAAGGGTTGTCTTTAAATATATCTCGTATTCTTTTGGGAAATCCAAAAGAGCGTAAATAAAAATAAACGTAGTGTAGTTATATGTAAAATAATTTGCAAATTCTCCGTACAACCCCCGCCTTTCCTACAAGCATTGTACCATAATTTCTAATATTTTTCGATATAAAATAAAAAATGCTTTTCAACCGCAGGGAGAAAAGCTACCTTACCTCTTCACTATTCACTATTACCTCATAAAATAAAAAATGCTTTTCAACTGCAGGGCGAAAAGCTATCTTACTTCTTCACTATTCACTATTACCTCTTACTTAAAATTCCGTACACGTGGGATTAGTGAAAAGTGAAAAGTGAAGAGTGAAAAAGTAATAAGTAAAAATTCCGCACACCCCAGTGTACGGAATTTTTTGGTGCACCTCCAGGGACTCGAACCCTGGACCCACTGATTAAGAGTCAGTTGCTCTACCAGCTGAGCTAGAGGTGCGTGATTTGTTTGCGGAAAAGATTATAGCACAGTTTTTTGAAAATGTCAATAGTTCAAAGAAAAAAAGAAAAAGAATTTTCAAAAAAACAAAAATTTCCCATGCTTTGTGGGTGGGATCGACGAAAGATAAAAAATGGTTGAATTTAAAAAAATGAGAAAAATCAGAACGGTTACTTTCGTGTATTTCTTCGTTAAATGAAAACATTTCTTTGCAAAAAACGAAGAAAGAACAAAAAAATAGCGTTTTTTGTCAAATAAACATGTATCATATAGCTTCGTTTTTTTGGAAAAATCATATTCATTTTCTCGCCGCGCTCTCTAACTTGACAAGAAGATGCCTTTTGTGCTACAATATACGTGCAAAAAATTCCACATTAGGAGAAAAATATGCAAAAGCAGAAAAAGGCACAGCATCACGTGCTTCTAAGACATAAGTTTTATTTTCGTGCTCTGCGCTTTGTCGGTGCGATCATGGGGTGGATGTACGGCTTCAAGAAAAAGATCTTCCGCGGCGCGCCCGGACAAAACTACTTTATTCTTGCCAACCATCAGACGCTTCTGGATCCTGCGTTTCTCGCTATGAGCTTCCGCGCCCCCGTCTACATTGTAGCGGGCGAAACACTTTTCAATAACAGCATTCCCTCGCGCCTTCTGCGCCATTGCTTTGCGCCGATCAAAAAGCGCAAGGGCGAGGCAGACGTGGCGTGCATTCGCTCTATGGTGCGCGTGGCAAGAGAAGGGGGCAACGTTGCGATCTTTCCCGAGGGCAATCGCACGTGGGCCGATTTTCCCTTTTATATTGACCCTGCGATCTGCTCGCTCGTACGCATGATGAAGCTTCCGCTTCTTCTGTATCGCTTTGAGGGCGGCTATGGCGTTGATCCCCGTTGGGGGAAATCCCGCCGCAAGGGCCGCTTCGTTGGCTACGTTTCCCGAGAGATCTCCCCGGAAGAGATCGCCGCTATGACGGATGAGCAGCTCTATAAAACGATCATTGACGTCCTGACCGTTGTGGATAGCGAAAGCGCTGCGCTGTATAAAAGCCCCGAGCGCGCGGAGTACCTGGAAAGACTTCTCTTCGTCTGCCCGATCTGCGGCGCATCGTCCTCGCTTCATTCTGAGGGCGCAGCCGTTTCTTGCGAAAAATGCGGCCTTTCCGTGACCTACGGCGAGGATCTTCGCCTTTCGTCCGAAAATCCCGCTTTTAAATTTGAGACCTTGAAGCAGTGGTACGCCTATCAGCTGTCGGCAGTCCGCGCGCTTGAGATCAAGGACGGCGCGGTGCTTTACCGCGATGAGAACGCCGTTCTTTACGATAAGACCGCCGAGAAGCGCATCGAGGTCGCCAAGGGTACGTGCACCTTGACCGATACGGCGTTGACCGTCGGTGAAGCCGTGATCCCGCTTTCCGAGATCGCATCCGTCAGCGTGGTCGGCGGCAGAAAGCTCGTGTTCCATACGAAGGATCGATTCTTTATTCTGACGGGCGATGCGCGTTTCAATGCGATCAAGTATGCGTTGACCTTCAATATTTTGCCCACCGCGATAAAGGGCGAAAAATATTACGGCCTGACGATCTGATAAAGAAAGCGTGCCGCGAAAAAGAATATGGCGTATTGCCGACCGAGGGCGAAGAGCATTTTGGCTCTTCGCCCTCTTTTTCTTTGGAGCGAAAGCTTTTGCCAAAAAGAGGGAAAGCGGCGTGCGGCAACCTGCGGTAAAGCAAGCCCCCCCGAAGGGTGTTTGCCTCGGGTGCAAGTGATGTCGGCTTCGCTCGATGATGTAGCCTTCGGCAATGATGTCGCGCCGGCGACACAGCGGGAAAGATCACATCACTATGTCCTACGGCGCAGCATCATGACGTTCGAAGTGAGCAAAAACATCACTTTTATACCGCCAAAAAAATATGGTATAACACACGAACCTAAACGAGCAAGACCAAGGGCAAAAGAGACGAGAAAATCTCGCCCCTTGGTGTTTTGATATCAAACTGTTTTACGGTAGGGGCGTATAGAGCTTTCTTTACGCGCGTAATAAAAAAATAGAATATTTTTTACAAAAACGGTTGAAAAAGGATGCGGGGTATGGTATACTAACGGGTAGAAAACCTTTTTATAACAAGAACGGTTCGGAGAAAAACATGAAAAGACAGCTTATCAGAGAGATTTATCAGAGCCCCGAAGGCTTTGGCGGTAAGAGCGTTACTGTCGGCGGTTGGGTGCGTAATCTGCGCGATTCCAAGGCCTTTGGCTTTATTGACTTGAACGACGGCTCGTATTTCAAGAGCATTCAGGTGGTGTTCGAGAGAGAAAGAGTAGAAAATTATGATGCCATCGCCGCCCAGAACGTGGGCGCGGCGTTGGTTGTGACGGGCATTCTGACCTTGACGCCCGGCGCAAAGCAGCCTTTTGAATTGAAGGCGGACAAGATCGAGGTTGAGGGCGCATCTACCCCGGATTACCCCCTGCAGCCCAAGCGTCATTCGGTGGAGTTCCTTCGTGAGCAGGCGTATCTGCGCCCGAGAACGAATCTGTTTTCCGCCGTATTCCGCGTTCGCTCCGAGGTAGCGTATGCGATCCATTCCTTCTTCCATGACAGAGGCTTCGTTTACGTGCATACCCCGATCATCACGGCATCGGATGCCGAGGGCGCGGGCGAGATGTTCCGCATCACCACGCTGGATATGAAGGATCCCCCTCTCACCGATGCGGGCGAGGTGGACTATTCGCAGGACTTCTTCGGCAAGAGCACGAACCTTACGGTTTCGGGCCAGCTGGAGGGCGAGACCTACGCCATGGCGTTCGGTAATATCTATACCTTCGGTCCCACCTTCCGTGCGGAAAATTCGATCACCGCGCGCCATGCGGCCGAGTTCTGGATGATCGAGCCCGAGATCGCCTTTGCGGATCTTAACGACAATATGCAGCTTGCGTGGGATATGATTCAGTATATCATCCGCCACGTAATGGATAAGTGCGCCGAGGAGCTGAACTTCTTTAACAGCTTCGTGGATAAGGGGCTTCTTGAGCGTCTTAGCGCGCTGCGCGAGGCAGACTATGCGAAGGTGACCTACACCGAGGCAGTTGAGATCCTCGAAAAGAGCGGCGAAAGCTTCAAATTCCCCGTATATTGGGGCGTCGATCTGCAGACCGAGCATGAAAGATACCTCACTGAAAAGGTATACAAGAAGCCCATCTTCCTCGTGGACTATCCCAAGGATATCAAGGCGTTCTATATGCGTATGAACGATGACGGCAAGACGGTTGCGGCAATGGACCTTCTCGTGCCCGGCGTCGGCGAGATCATCGGCGGCTCCCAGCGTGAGGAGCGCATCGACGTGCTGACCGCGCGTATGCAGGAGCTTGGACTCAAGGAAGAGGACTATTGGTGGTATCTCAACCTTCGCAGATACGGCGGCACCAAGCATGCGGGCTTCGGTCTCGGCTTTGAGAGAATCATTATGTATCTGACGGGTGTATCCAACATCCGTGACGTTATTCCTTATCCCAGAACGGTAGGAAACGCCGAATATTAAGAGAAAACAAAAAGCCGCCAAAGCGGTGAATAAACGAAAAGAGATAACACATCAGCGGATCGCCGAAGCGTTATCTCTTTCTTCTTTTTTAACCTTTATCGGTTTTTAACTCGGTCACGGACAGCACGCCGCCCGCCACGGTAAAGGAAAGCGCGTAGTGCGCGTAATCCATGTGGTAAACGCGGGTCGCATCGTCCTGATACGAGGGGCGCGGGTCCTCGGCAAGGATCTCGGTGATCACCGCAAGATCCTCGGGCGCGATCCGCTTTTTCATCTCCTCGGGGATATGAACGGTCAGCGCATAGTCTCGGACGTTCTCGGCAAAGCCGCCCGTGGCTTCGGGATGGCAGTCCGAAAGCGGCAGATAGGGCTTGATGTCGAGGATCGGCGTGCCGTCCAAAAGATCCGCGCCGCGCACGTGGATCACAGGGCCGCGCTCGGTCTGCTCGATCCCTTCAAGGCGCACGCAGGAAAGCCCGATGGCGTTTGGGCGAAAGGGCGAGCGCGTGGCAAAAACGCCCATTCTCCGATTGCCGCCGAGGCGCGGCGGGCGCACCGTGGGCGAAAACCCTTCTCTAACGCTCTCGGAAAAGGAAAAGATCAGCCAAAGATGTGAAAAGCCCTCGAGACCGCGCAGCGCGTCCGGGTTGCGGTACGGTTTTTCAAAAACGATCTCTCCCGGCACGTTCGCAAGCCCGCTTTGGCGCGGAATGCCGAATTTTTCGGGAAAGGGCGTATGGATCCTTGCTATGATCTTCACGGGTGCTTCCTCCACGGCTTTCTTTGATTTTTCACTACCGCTATTGTATCATACGCGCCGTCCGATTGCAAGGGATAAACGAAAAAAACGCCGAAGGTGCCGAAAAACCGCGCCTTTCTTGACTTTGCTTTTTCGCCGTGCTATAATGATAACGGTATGCACCTCTGTAACAAGCGGTGCGTGATCTATGGTGGATTTTTCGATCGTATCGCAAAAAGGACCTCTCGCTTTTCGCATAACGGATGCGCTTTTAAGGTTTTTTGCCATGCACGTAAGCAGGTGGATTTTATTCTAAAACAAAAGAGGAACGAATATGAAGCTGATCTCATGGAACGTAAACGGCTTTCGCGCCGTCCTCGGCAAGGGCTTTGCCGAATATTTTGAAAAAGAAAACGCGGATATCTTCTGCTTGCAGGAAACGAAAATGCAGCCGGGGCAGGCAGATTTTGCGCCCGAGGGCTATCACGCCTATTGGTTCAGTGCCGAGAAAAAGGGATATAGCGGCACGGCGGTTTTCACGAAGCGTGCGCCGCTTTCGGTATCCTACGGGCTTGACGGCGAATTTACGGATGAAGGCCGCGTGATCACCCTCGAATTTGAGGATCTCTATCTTGTGAATGCCTACGTACCCAACGCGCAGGAGGGACTCAAACGCCTGGATTACCGCCTTGCCTTCGAAGCGAAAATGGCGGAGTATCTTTCGGCACTTGATAGAAAAAAGCCCGTCCTCTATTGCGGAGATCTGAACGTGGCGCATGAGGAGATCGACCTTAAGAATCCGAAGACCAATCGCGAAAATCCCGGCTTCTCGGATGCCGAGCGCGCCGCCATGACCGCGCTTCTTTCGCGCGGCTTTAAGGATACCTTCCGCACGCTTCATCCCGAAGAGGTAAGGTATTCCTGGTGGTCCTACCGTTTTTCTGCAAGAGCCAAAAACGTCGGCTGGCGTATCGATTATTTCCTTTGCTCCGCGCGCCTGCTTGAAAGCATCGCGTCGGCAGAAATCCATACGGACGTGATGGGAAGCGACCATTGCCCCGTATCGGTCACGCTGAAATGATTTATAAAAGAAAGCGCATTTTGCAAATAGTTGTTTGCAAAATGCGCTTACTTTTCTTTTTGTATCATAATTTCCGTCAAAGCAAAGGAACTTTTGCGGAGTGAAAAATGGAAAATAGACGAAATATCCTTTCTATTCGAAAAAACTTTTTAAAGATGGGAAAAACTTAATTTTTCTCTGTTTGAATTTCTTTTTCGAGCGGTATGCCTTTAAGGATCTTTTTGATGAAAACGATAAGGCCGAGTGCAAAAGCGGCGGCAACTGCCGCGGCAAGGAAAATGTTTTCGTTCGGAATAAAGGAGGTCGTGCCGTCGTTATTGATCACAAGCTCTGCGTTCTTCAGCACGCGCGCGCCGATCGCAGGACCGATCACGCCGGGGATCAGCACCTGCCCGATGATACGCAAGCCCTGAAATCTGCCCGCCATGCCGTGCGGCGTTTTATCGCGGATGCAAGCACCGAAAACGGCCATACCCGCAAGATAGCCGCACATCATAAGGAGCGAGCCGATAAAGACGAGTGCCGTCTGCTTAAATAGGAAAAGAAGCGCGTAGCCCGAAAGCAGAAGCGCGAGCGAAATATAGGAGGACTTTACAAAGCCGATCCGATCGTAAACGCGGCCGTAAAAGAAGGTAAAGAGTGCGGCTAGCAGGATCGCGGGTGCCATGATCAACACGTAATTATCCATTTTCAGCGCTTCGGTGTAGTAGAGAATGAGATAAGGCATGAAGATCTGAATGGAAATATTGAAGATCGCAAAGCAGAGAAGCACCGCGTAGAGCGCGGTGTTTTTCTTCATCACCGCGGGGCGGAAGCCGTAAAGGATCTCCGAAAAATAGCTTTCCTTTTCTTCGGTATTCTTGTACGTGTCCTCAACGCAGAAAATTCCGATCACTGCCGTGATCAGCACCGCCGCACCGATGATCAAGAAGATCACGCGCCAGCTGGTCTCCAAGGCGAGATCGAAGGACATAAAGCCGCCGAACACCACGAGGATCGCAACCAAGGGCATCATCGCGTTGATGCCTTCAACGGCACCTCTGCCGCCTTCGTCGGTCGCATCGGTCAGCCATGCGTTGAAGGCCGCATCGTTTGCGGATGAGCCGAAAAACGTCATCAGGCAGTCAAGAAGGATCACGAGCGTAACGCCCAAGGCGGAAAGCGCCGTAACGCCCAGCGCGGGGAAGAGTCTTGCGAGCGTTGTGGGAGTGATCAGCGCGAAGGCGAGGATCGAGATGCCCCATAAAAGATAACCGCCAACGAGGATGGCCTTGCGCTTGCCGATGCGATCCGAAAGCGCACCGATGAGCACCGTCGTCACCGTGGCGCAAACCGCACTTGCTGCCACCATCAGCGAAATATCGCTTGCCGAAGCGCGGAACAGCTGATAAATAAAAACGTTCAAATACATGTTTTCCACCACCCAGGCCACCTGGCCGATCAGGCCGAAAAGCACCAAAGCAGTGTAAAATTTCTTTTTGCTTTGCATGGAGTCACTCTCCTTTTTCTATCATGCGGCCGCAAAGCGACCGTACGCTTTTATTGTACACGGATTTTTTTGATTCGTCAATAGATTTTTGCGTTTTCGGTATTCATATAAAAAACAAGATAGTGAAAAGTGAAGAGAGAAGAGGTAATAAGTAAAAATCGACAAGCTTCTTTCGAAACTTATCGATTTTTTGTGTATGGGCGATAAAAAAGATAATTTCGCCTTTTTTTGTTTGGGTTTGAACTGTAGCGTCCTTATCAATCCTCTGCTACCTTATAGTAAGTACCGCCTACAAAACTTCCAGGGTCATAATCACACTCGCTCGCCTCGTCGAAATATTTAGCGAATGCGAAGCTTATTGAGCCATCCTCACCAAAGGTGAAGTCCATAAGCTCATAGTCTGCCTCAACCGTTACGCCGCTCTCCTCTGACGGCTCGCCCTCGCCATGCATAACGTAGATCAATGCAACGTCATGATGCTTTCCGGACTCGAATTCATTATAATAGCTCAAGTATATCGTGCCCTCAATATAGTTGTCATCTACGTTGTTCTCATAACGCATATAGATATTGTAATGCACGCTTTCGGCATCGGAAGAATAAGAATTGTTTACAAAATAGAGCTTGTTGCCGTTCTCGTCTATAAATGTTCCGTCGAGCTTCGACACGCCAAGGTAATCGGCTTTACCA
>JAFVQL010000053.1 GCA_017504785.1 Clostridia bacterium
CATATACAGATAATCGTCCGTAAGTCCGAGGCCTTGGATCAGCTTGGATGCATCGCTTTCCGCCTCCCATCCGTTCATCTCTGCGAATTCTCCTTCAAGCTCGGATGCGCGAATACCGTCTTCCTCCGAGAAGTCCTCCTTCGCATAAAGCGCGTCCTTCTCCTTCATGATATCGTAAAGCTTTTTATTGCCCATGATGACGGTATCGAGCACCGTAAATTCCTCAAAGGCAAAGTGATCCTGCTTCAAAACCGAAAGGCGCGTATCCTTGGGAATGGTGACCTCTCCTTTGGTTGGCGAAAGCTCGCCGCAGAGAATGCGAAGAAAGGTGGATTTTCCCGCACCGTTGGCACCGATAATGCCGTAGCAGTTACCGGGCGTGAATTTCAAATCTACATCCTTGAATAAAAGCTGGCCGCCAAATTGAAAGGCCACGTTACTGACTGTTATCATTTTCTGTCCCTTTATCTTTATTTTTCAAGCGCGGAAAGAAGCGCGCGGATATTCTCGAATACATAGGTGGGCTTGATCTCGGATGCTTCAAGCTTTGCTCTGTCCGTACCGCCCGAAAGAACGAGGATGGAAGAAACCCCTGCATTGTTGCCCGCCAAAATATCGGTTTTCAGCATATCACCGACCATGGCGGTTTCGCTTGCCGTGTAGCCGTACTTTTTCATTGCCATTTCGATCATCGTCGGCTCGGGCTTGCCGATGTAATGCGGCATTTTACCCGTGGCGTTGAAAAATCCGATCGCAAACGAGCCGCAATCCGGCACGTATCCGTACGCCGTGGGACACGCGGGATCGGGATTGGTGGCAAGATAGATCGCACCGCGCGTCAGAAGGCGAGAAACATCGTCCATCTTTTTAAAGTTTATTTCCGTATCGTTGGAGATCAGAACGCCTCCGATCTCGTCAAAGCGCGAAATATCCGTGGTGACCGAAAGACCCGCGTCCAAAAGCTGGCGCACGAAGGACTCGGTTCCCATCGCGTAAAAAAGCACCTCGGGATGCTTTTCCTTGATATACAAAACAGTGGCATCTGTGGAGGTGACGAAATCCTCGGCGGTCGTTTCAATGCCGATGCGCGCCATTTTGTCAATATATGTATCGATTCCTTTAGAGGAATTGTTCGTCAAAAAGAGAGCTTTGCCGCCGACCTTCTTCACGTATGAAAGAAAATCCATCGTTCCGTCAAAAAGATCGTTATCAAGATAGATCGTTCCGTCCATATCCAGACAGAAAAGACGGACGCTCTTTAATTTTTCCATATCCTGCTCGCTTTCATGGAAAAGAGGCGCGCCAAATATCGGCGTGCGCCTCTTTTTTTATTTTAGTTTTCGGGATATCCGTCGGGATTATTTCTCTGCCATCTTGCAGAATCCTCGCACATCTTTGCAAGGTTTCTTTCTGCGCGCCAGCCGAGAACTCTCTCTGCCTTTGCGGGATCTGCATAACACTCCGCGATATCGCCCGGACGGCGAGGTCCGAACTTAAACTTCACGGGGCCGCCCCAAGCCTTTTCAAATGCGGCGATCATTTCAAGCACGGAATAACCGTTACCCGTTCCGACGTTAATGTAATCCACGCCCTTCATTCTCCCGGTATAGTCAAGCGCCTTCAGATGTGCAAGCGAAAGGTCTACAACGTGGATGAAGTCACGCACGCCCGTACCGTCCTTGGTATCGTAATCGTTTCCGAATACGCTGAGGCACTCAAGCTTCCCTGCGGCAACCTTTGCGATATAAGGCAAGAGGTTATTGGGAATGCCCTTGGGGTCCTCACCGATCGTGCCGCTCTCATGCGCGCCAATGGGATTGAAGTAACGGAGAATGCAAGCGGAGAAATCGGGGTTTGCCGTCGCGGTATCCTTCAGGATACGCTCGATCATCAGCTTGGTCTCGCCGTAAGGATTGGTCGTGGAAAGCGGGAAATCCTCGCGGATCGGAACGGACTTCGGCAGACCGTACACCGTTGCGGAGGAGCTGAACACAATACGGTTCACACCGTGTGCAAGCATACACTCAAGAAGGTTAAACGTTCCCGTCAGATTGTTATGATAATAAAGAAGAGGAAGAGCACAGGATTCGCCTACGGCCTTGAGACCTGCAAAATGGATAACGGAATCGATCGCGGGATTCTCATCAAACACGCGATCCAGCGTTTCCTTATCCAAAAGGTCGCAAAGAACGAACTTCGGGCGCTTCCCCGTGATGCCCTCGATGCGATCCAAAACGCAAAGCTTACTGTTAGAAAGATTATCGACGATGATAACCTCTTTTCCAATGTTCAAAAGTTCAACAACTGTGTGCGATCCGATATAACCGGTTCCGCCCGTTACGAGAATTGCCATATTCGGTCTCCCCAATATTTTAATAAGATTTTTATAAAACAAAAAAGAGCAGATACCTTTCTACTCTTTTTTGTCAAATATTAGTCAGCGTATACGCTAACCTGCTTTCTGCCGCCGGAAATGTGCTCGAACTTCACCTTTCCGCTAATAAGAGCAAAAAGAGTATCATCCGTACCGATACCTACGTTGTTACCG
>JAFVQL010000054.1 GCA_017504785.1 Clostridia bacterium
TTACCGCCCGACAATACACCTATAAGGTGTAACACACTACACCTTGCAGGGCAAGAAGTGTGAAAAGGAGTACAGACAAAATTGCCCGTACTCCTTTTGTTGTATTTGCGGTTAGTAAAAACTGCTTTATGGTAGGTACCCGTTGCGCCGCTTTTTGCATTTTTTTAAAAAATTCCTTATAAGCCGCGATCCGTTTTACGTTGGTCGGATGCCCCGTCTGTCCGTATTTTCGGCGCGGCGCAGAGAAGCGCCGTTTTGTTTTCATTTTATATCCCCCCGTCTTCCGATTCAGATGCGGCAAAATTCTATTAAAAATAGAAAATACTCTTGACGGCGGCACGTATCTGTGCTATACTACATCTCGGATTTTTAGAGGAGCGTATTTTTATGAAACGTAAGAAAAAGCATCTGAAGAACACGCTTCTTCCTTGTCTTGCCTTCGCCTCGGCGATCGGTGTATTGACGGGAGGGGCGATCTTTATATTCCGTATCGCGGCAACGGCGGTCATTGCGCTGTCGGAGCGCATTTTTGCCTCCGCGCGCGCCGATGCGCGGTATCTGTGGATCCTTTTGCCGAGTGCCGCAGTGCTTGGCTTGATCTGCTCTCTGATCTTAAAGCTTTGGCGAGATTGCCGCGGCGGCGGTATTCCCACGGCGGTGGCATCCATTCGCGGTCTCGTGCCGCTCAAATGGGTGCAGGGTATCTTTGCCCTCTTCGTCACCTCGCTGATCACCTTCCTCGGCGGCGTTCCTCTCGGAAACGAGGGGCCGAGCGTGCTGATGGGCGCATCTATCGGTAAGGGAACGGCGTCTGCCGGCGGCAAAAAGCACCGTGCTTGGGAGCGCTACTGTATGACGGGCGGCGCATCCGCGGGCTTCGCTCTCGCCACGGGCGCGCCGATCTCGGGCGTGATCTTCGCCTTGGAGGAGGCACATCGCCGCTTCTCGGTCTCGCTTCTCGTTTTCTCCTCGATCTCGGTTTGTGTCGGTACGCTGACGCAGGAGGCACTCTGCCACGCCTTTGGCGTGCATCTGCATTCCTTCCGCTTCGCTTCTGTGCCCGCGTTGCCGCTAAAGTTCCTTTATCTTTCCTTGATCATCGGTATTGTTTGTGGATTTTGTGCAGTTTTGTTTACAAAATTATACGGATTTTTTAAATCCATTCAGAAAAAATCGCCGATCCGCATTCGTTTTATTCCCAAGATCACCGCAATCTTTTTCGTCACGGCTCTGCTCGGCTTTGCAAGTGCAGACTTCGTTGGCTCGGGGCACGGCTTGATCGAAAAGCTCCTTATGGGCGGCGGCGTTTGGTACATGCTTCTTTTGGCGCTCATCGTTCGTGCCGTTTTGATGATCGCCGCAAACGGCGAGGGCATCACGGGCGGTGTCTTCGTTCCCACGCTGGCGTTCGGCGCGCTGATCGCGGCACTTTTCTACCGCGCGGCCGATGCGATCTCTCTTGCGCCGGCGGGCTATGAATCGCTTTTCATCGCCATTGGCATGACGGCGTTTTTGGCAGCTGCATCCCGTATTCCCATGACGGCGCTCGTATTCTCGATTGAGGTCTTGGCGGGCGTGCAAAACACGCTTGCGATCGGCATCGCCGTCACGGCGGCGTTCATGGTGGTGGAATTTTCGGGCAAGGTATCCTTTGCGGACACCATCATCGAAGCCAAGGCACACGCGACGCACGAGGGGCGCGTTCCCTTGATCATCAACGCATTCGTCACCGTGCAACCGGACTCCTTTGCCGACGGCAAGGAGCTGCGCGACCTTCTCTTGCCCCCGACCTGCGCCGTGCTTTCGATCGATATGAAAGATCCCGCCGCAAGCGAGATCTTGGCGGGTGACGTTCTTCATCTGCATTACAACACCTATCACGCCAAGGAAACGCTTGCCTCTTTGGAAGCGATTTTCGGCCCGCAGCCGCAAAACGAGCGCGATCGCATCCATTTCGGAAGTGAAAGCCACGTCGTTCCCGCCGATTAAAATTCACGTATCTTTCGGTTCGTTTATATTATAATTGACGTATCCTGAAAAGAGAAATTTTATGAGAAAAAACAAGCAAAGCCGCAGCTGCGAAAAAGCAGCTGCGGCTTTTTGTGATCCTTTATTTACAAAAATCAAATTTCAATGCTTTGGCCGCCGCCGAGATAAAAGAGGCGCGGCATATATTTTTTCATAAATTCAAACTGCTCGACACCCGTGCAATGGCAGGTGTAATACGCCGCCTTTAAAGCGGCAAGCTCTCTTGCCGCCGAGGCGAGAGCCTCTGTCGGGGGAAGCTTTGAAAAATGAAAGCCGCCGATCAGCACGTCGGGTTTAAAATGCGATGCGATATCTAAAATGCCGACGTGCGAGCATCCGCTGATCAGCACTCGCTTGCCCGCATCCTCGATCAGAAGATACTGCTCGTGGCGAAAATCGTCCTCGATAAAGCCGTCTTTTACGCGCTCGGTCAGTCCGTGCGCGATCTTTGGATGGCGGCGCGGGATCTCGGATGCGCTCACAAGCGTTAAGCCCTCGCCGATCAGCACGCGCCCCTCGGTGAAAACGATGCGCCCATGCGCCGCAAGGGACGTATCGAGCCCGATATACCTTTCCGTGCCGTTATAATGCGGCAAAAAGGCATCCTTATGCATATAGATCGGGGCTTTTTCGTTGATCTGTAAAAAACGGGCAAGGCCGCCGCCGTGGTCGTAATGCCCGTGCGAAAGCACGCAAAGCGAAACCGCGGCAAGATCCGCGCCGAGCACCGCCGCGTTTTCGGCAAAAAGCGCGCTCTGTCCCATATCGAAGAGTATTTTTTGCCCTGCGGCCTCGATATAGAGCGAAAGCCCGTGCTCGCACCCGATCTCGGGGCGCTTGGAAGTGTTTTCCACAAGTGCGATGATCTTCATTTTTGCGGTTTCTCCTCGTTTTCCGTATCGTTCTTTTTATGCAGGGCGGGCGCAAGCTCGTTATAGAGCGTGAAGCCAAGGATCAGCGCGCCGCCGATGGCTTGCATCGTCGAGAGCGGCTCGCGAAGGATCAGCACCGAGCAGAGCACCGCAACCAAGGGATCGATGTAGGAAAGCAATGCGGCTTCTTTTGCGGGAAGCTCCTTCATCGAGGAAAAATACAGGCAGTAGGTCACGCCGGTGTGAATGATACCCACCGCCAATAGGCAGACCCAGCCGCCAAGTTGCAGACCGCCGAGGGTAACGCCGCTCGTCAGCGCAACGTAAGGGATCAGCACCGCGATCGCGGCAATGAACTGAAGAAAGGTGCGCGAAATACCCTCGACGCCCTTCGTGCTCTTATTCAGAAGCATGACCGTGGCGTAAAGCACCGCCGCGCCGAGGCCGAAGCCGATGCCGAGCAGGTGGTTTTTTCCCGCGGAAAGATCGCCGATGCCCGTGATCAGAATGATACCCAGCGTAGACATCCCGAAGCACACCCATTGCCTTGCTCCCATCTTCTCCTTAAAGATCAGCGGCGCGGCCACGGTGACGAGCACGGGCGCAAAATAATAGCTGAGCGTTGCCACCGAAACGGTGGTGTATTTGTACGCCTCGAAAAGCAAGATCCAGTTAAAGCCCATCGCCGCGCCCGAAAGAAGCAGAAGCGGCAGCTGTCCTTTGATCTCGCGAAGCGCGATGCGCCGATGCGTGGCAAGCATAAAGCTGCCGATCAGCACGATCGCCATCAGCGCGCGATAGAGCGCCAGCTCCCCCGAGGAAACGTTGACGTTTTTCACGAAAACGCCGATCGTGCCGAACACCGCCATCGCCGACATAAACATAATTTTATAAAAAAGCGAGCGTTTCATCTTATACACACCCTTTTGAATTATCTTTTTTTATTATACCATTGTGCGGGCGTACCGTCAAGACTTTTTTATTTTTCTTCGGAATTTAAATAAGGAAAAGCAATTGATTTTCCGCGCTAACTGTGCTACAATAAACGAAAAGGGAAAAAAGCGAGGAAACGAGCGTGAAACAAACGGACTTTTTCAAAACCGCAAGGTGGGTGGGCGCAGAGGAATGCTCGATCGGCAAGGCCGCACCAATCCGGAGAGGCAAATATTTTCCGATCGAAACGGAGCTGACAAGCATGAGCGCGGCTTACGTGCTTCGCGGTCGCTTTAAAGCAGAAGCGGGCGCGCGCGCATCTCTCAACGTGCTCGGACTCGGTTTTTTCAAGTGCTACGTCAACGGCACGCTCCTGAACCCCGACACCTTTTTGCCGCTCTCCTCGGATTTTGAGGCGACGAACGATCCCGTCGGCGAGGTGCTGTCGGGGCATCGCGTATACGTGCCGCAGTTCGATATCACCCCCTATCTTCACGAGGGTGAAAACGTGATCGCCCTGCTCTTTGGCGGCGGCTGGTACACGCATCTTTGCCGCCCCTTCGGCTCTCCGAAGGCGATCTACGCCGTGACCGTCACAAAGGACGGAAGGGAAAGCGTTTTCGTTTCGGACGAGGAATGCCGCATCGGAAAAAGCTTTATATCGGGCTATAATTTTACGAAAAGCGAAGCGCACGACTACCGCGGGTGGAAGAACGCTTTTGCGAAGGATTTTGACGACAGCGCGTGGGAAAAGGCTTCACTCTGCGCGCCGCTTGAAACCGAATATATGACGACCGACTGTCCGTCCGACGCGCTGATCTGCCGCTTGCCCGTAAAGGAAACGCACCGTGACGGCGCGCGCGTGACCTACGATTGCGGGCGCAACACCACGGGCTATCCCGCGATCGAGATCCTCGCAAAGGAAGGCGAAAAAATCGAAATTTATTTTTCGGAAGCGCTTTTGCCCGACGGGCAGATCGACCGCTCTCATGCACATGGGCAAAGCTTCACCGTGATCTCGGACGGAGAGCGCCGCACCGTGACGCCCGCGCTTCTTTGGTACGGCTTCCGCGCCTTTGAGATCATCGGAAACGCGCGCCCCACCGAGGTGAGGGAGATCCATGCCGACGTGAAAATAAATTCCACCTTCGATTCGGATAATGAAACGATAAACTGGATCTATAACACGTTTTTGCACACAATGCTTTGCAATATGCACACGGGACACCCCTCGGACTGCCCGCATATCGAGCGCCGCGGCTACACGGGGGACGGACAGTTAACGGCGAATGCCGTGCTGACAACCATGGACGCAAGGGCCTTTTACGCAAAGTGGCTCGCCGATATCGGTGACGGGCAAGACACCCTTTCGGGCCATATCCAATACACCGCGCCCTATATCCGAAGCGGTGGCGGCCCGGGTGGCTGGGGCGCGGCGATCGTGGAGGTCCCCTACCGTCTTTATAAGCACACGGGCGACCTTTCATATCTAAAAAAGTACTACGGCGCAATGAAGGAATACGTTCGCTATCTTGAGGATCATTCCGAATTCTCGCTCGTTACGAGTGACAAGGCGGGCGAATGGTGTCTTGGCGACTGGTGCGGCCCGAACGTGCTTTATCCCGAATGCGACATCACCGCGCACAATCAGCAAATGATCCTACCCGCCCCTTACGTGAACACCTACTTTATGGCGAAGTCTCTTATGCAGATGAAGGAGATCGCGGCTCTGATCGGCGAGGAAGAGGATATTCCGGATCTGGAGAAAAAGCTCGACGAAAGAAAGCGCGCCATTCGCGCCGCTTACTTCAACACCTTTGACGATAATTTCGTAATGAACGCGCAGGGGGCAAACGCCTTTGCCCTGGATCTCGGACTCGACAGAGAAAACGACACCAAGGACTCGAGGCGCACGTACGGCAATCTCGTGCGCTATTACGAAAGGCTCGGCCATTACGATACGGGCATTTTTGCCACTGACGTTTTGACGCGCGTTCTTTTTGAGCGCACAGACGCCGAGCTTGCCGCAAGGCTTCTCATGCAAGACGGCGATCAGGGCTACGAGCATTGGCGCAAAAACGGTGCCACCACCTTCCACGAATACTGGGACTCAAGCCGCTCCCGCTCGCATAATCACCCCATGTTCGGCGCGCCCGTGGCGTATATCTTCGAGCATCTGCTCGGCATAAGGCAAAAGGACGGCACGGCGGGCTTTGAAAGCCTCGTAATCGAGCCGAAGGCGACCGCGCTCTTTGGGCGCATGGCGGGAAGCATCGAAACCGTACGCGGTAAGATCGCCGTTGCCTATGAGAAAAAGGACGGAAAAACCGTCTTCACCGTCACCGTACCCGAGACCTCCGAGGCAATCTTCCGTTATGCGGGCAAGGACACGCCGCTTATCGCGGGCGAAAACTGTTTGATGTTCTGAAAAAACAATAAGAAAAAGGAATAGAAACCGTCATCTTGCGCGCGCATGATCCCGAGGCAAAAAAGCGCGCATCAAGGCAGATCTCGTCCGCTTTGAGGACTTTTGGCTTCCGCCTCATGCGCGTTTTGCGCGAGGCGCAAAACGCAAGTTCTCGCACCCGCCATAGCGATAAAAAAGCATAGCCAACCCTTGCGGTTGGCTATGCTTTTTTGTTCGAAGCGGCGGGTAAGCGAGTAGGAAACAGTTGATAACTGTTTACGACGATGCGCCCGAAGGAAATAAGGAGCTAAAGGAGTGAACTTGCGAGCGACGCATAGCGACTATATTTTCGAGCCGTCGGAGAACTCGCGGTGATGTTGTTATGTGGCGGGATTTTCACCAGAGGTGAATATTCTCACGCTTGCCGCTTACAAGCGAGCTTGAAGCGCTCTGCACGGAGAATGCGAACCCACGTTGCTAACGCAACTGTGTCCAAGTCGGTACACCGACTTGGAGCAAAAAAGAAGGACTCCCGCAAGGGAAGTCCTTCTTTTTGGTCGAAGCGGCGGGACTCGATTCTCGCGCGAACTACGCGCTCGGTCTTCCACGGTCGCGGACGTCCACCGGAAGTCCGCTCTGCACCGTTTCCCCTTCGAGTCCCTATTCAATAAAGCAAAAGAAGATATGCCGCAAGGGCATATCTTCTTTTACTTGGTCGAAGCGGCGGGACTCGAACCCACGGTCTCCAGTACCCGAAGCGTCTCGGAGTAGTCTTTTGACTACTTTTATTTACTTTTTAGTGCTTTTTAGTCCGAAAGCGATGCTTTCCGATGCTCTCGTTCGCACTGTTTCCACACAGTCCAAATCCGTAGATGGTCAAAGGTGTGGTCATCACCCGATTTCGACTCGATAAATACTGACGGAGTTAAACCGCGTATACCCCGTGTCGAGTTTTTTCTTCTGCCGTTAGTATACCATACTTCTCGAAAATATACAAGAGCCTTTCACAAGAACGCAAATATTGCGTCGCAGTAGGCAAAGAAAACGGAATTACAATCCAAGGCGAGACTTGCTCTCTCTGATACCAATGTATCCTTGTTCCTCTCCGGATATTTCGCCAAGCTTAAGTTCTTCTATTAACTTATCTTCGGAAATTCCATTCTCCCAAAGTTCCTCACATGAGATATCTAACTCGTCATCCCACACGATACCGTAACCGCCTACATCAACAATAACAGAAGAGAAAACCTCAGGGTACAGCTTCAATTTATTAAAAACGGGTATTCTCACAAACAAAGGCTCGACATCGTATATTTTTGTTACTCCTTCAGAGAACTCAACAGAGAGCTTATATTCAGGTAATGCAGAAACGCTTTTTATCTTATGAAACATAGTTGACTCCTTTCTTCGGACAGCGATATTCTTTCATTTATTGTATTGTAGCTCTTAACCGTATTTTTTGCAAGAGGCATGTGCGAAAAAGTTTGGTTTTATTTTTCCCAAA
>JAFVQL010000055.1 GCA_017504785.1 Clostridia bacterium
GCTGGACGCGATGCTGGTCCCGTCGGGCAACGATGCCGCCTACACCATTGCGGTTGGGGTGGCACGGCTGAAATACGGCGACGATCTGACCGACAAACAGGCGGTTGCCAAATTTGCCGAGCTGATGAACCAGACCGCCGAGGAGATCGGCACCAAGAACAGCCATTTCAGCGTGCCGGACGGCTACTACCGTGCGGATCACTATTCCACACCGGCCGATCTGCTGTTGATCGCACGGGCAGCGATGGAGATGCCGGCCATCCGCGCATCGGTCGCCAAGCCGAGTGCCCGCTGTCTGACAGTGGCGTAAATATCAAGGTCATCGGCGTCGGCGGCGGCGGAAACAATGCCGTGAACCGCATGATCTCTACCAATATCCGCGGCGTTGAATTCATCGCCGTTAATACAGACAACCAGGCTCTGAATACCTCTTGTGCCGCAAAGAAGCTCGTGATCGGCGAGAAGATCACGCGCGGTAAGGGCGCGGGCTCGAACCCCGACGTTGGCAAGCGCAGCGCAGAAGAATCCATCGAGGCCGTGAAGGAGGTTCTCTCCGGTGCGGACATGGTGTTTATCACCACCGGCATGGGCGGCGGCACGGGTACGGGCGCAGCTCCCGTTATCGCAAAGGCCGCAAAGGAGCTTGATATTCTGACCGTCGGTATCGTTACCAAGCCCTTCGCTTTCGAGGGCCAGAGAAGAATGAAGCAGGCAGAGCTCGGTATCGAGGAGCTTTCCAAATACGTGGACTCCCTGATCGTGATCCCCAACGAAAGACTGAAGCAGGTGGAGGATACGCATATCACGCTTGCCAACGCATTCGAGATCGCAGACGACGTGCTTCGCCGCGGCGTGCAGTCGGTTTCCGACCTTGTAAACTGCCCCGGCTTCGTTAACCTCGACTTTGCAGACGTGACCGCGATCATGAAGAATGCAGGCTTTGCACACATGGGCGTTGGTACCGCGAAGGGCGCAGACAAGGCACAGCTTGCCGCTATGGCCGCTATCAAGTCTCCCCTGCTCGAGACCTCGATCGCAGGCGCAAGAGGCGTTCTTGTGAACATCACCACCTCTTTGGACATTCAACTTGAGGAAGTGGATATGGCTTCGCAGATGATCCACGAGGAGGCACATCCCGATGCTAACATCATCTGGGGCACGACCTTTGATCCCGATATGATGGATGAAATGCGCGTTACCATCATTGCGACCGGCTTTGACAGCGTGAAGGATCCGCAGCCCTCTGCGCCCGCCGCTCCCGCTTATGCTCCCGTAGCAGAGCCCGTAGCGACTGCCGCACCCGCAGTGGAAGAAATCGCACCCGCTTATGCCGCTCCCGCAGCACCCGCATACGCACCTGCCGCACCCGTGGCAGCGCAGCCCGCAGAGGAAGCACCTGTGCAGAACGCAGCACCGGAATTCATTCCCGTTCAGCCCATTGCGCCGACGAGCATTCCCCAGCCCACACCCGCAAAGAACGCATATCAGGAATACGATAATCTCTTCACCTGCATCAAAAAGGCAAAGAAGAATATCTGATCCGAGAATGAAAATTACATAAGAAAAAAAGAGAACGCAGTCCTTTTTTCGGGACTGCGTTCTCTTTTTTTGATCGGAAATCACTCTCGTTTATGGTCGAAAATCACTCTCGTTCATGATCGGAAATCACTCTCATTCAAAAGGATATGCCTTTGTGCAAAAAAACGCACTCTCCAAAATCTACAATAATCCGTTGTGGATTTTTTTGTGGATAAAACCGTTTCTACACAATTCCGTTATCCCTCTTTTTCCCTATCTTTGGAAAAAAAGTATGCATTTTTATGTGTTTTTGATGCAAAAGTACGGAATCGTGTAGATTTTTGAGAAAAGTTTTCCACAAAAAGAAAAAAGTGAGATCCGTTTTCCACACCTTTCCACAAAGCTTTTTCGCTTTTACGGAATTGTATAAAATCGTTTTTATGGGGCTTGAAAAAAGAGATGAGGCTCGGCGTATTTCACTCTGCCCGAGCCTCATCTCTTTTTAATTTTCGGTTTTCTTTTTTATGTATCAAACCTTACACAGTGCACGAAGCGCATCGGTGAGATCGCAGATCTCCCACTTCACGCCAAGCTCTTCCCTTCCCATGTGACCGTATGCCGAGAGCTGCTTATAGATCGGCTTCTTCAGATCAAACTTATTGATGATCGCGGCGGGACGCAGATCCACCAAGGAAAGAACCGCCTCGGAAAGCTTCTCGTCCGAAACGAGTCCGGTACCGAAGGTATCCACCATGACGGACACGGGCTTTGCCACACCGATGGCATAAGCGATCTGCACCTCGCACTTTCTTGCAAGGCCGGATTTTACGATATTATTGGCTACGTATCTTGCGGCGTAAGACGCGGAGCGATCCACCTTCGTGGGATCCTTTCCGGAGAATGCACCGCCGCCGTGACGGGAATATCCGCCGTAGGTATCTACGATGATCTTACGTCCCGTAAGCCCCGTATCGCCAGCAGGACCGCCGATAACGAAGCGTCCTGTGGGGTTCACGTAGATCTTCGTTTCCCCGTTCAGAAGATGCGAGGGGATGATGGGAAGGATGACCTGATCGATGATGTCCTTGCGAATGGTATCGCTATCTACGTCTGCACTGTGCTGGGAGGACACGACGATGGTATCAACGCGCACGGGCTGACCGTTTTCGTATTCCACGGTGACCTGCGTTTTACCGTCGGGGCGCAGATAAGAGAGCTTGCCGCTCTTTCTCACCTCGGTGAGACGTTTGGCAAGACGGTGCGCCAGCGAAATGGGAAGGGGCATAAGCTCGGGCGTTTCGTCACAAGCGTAACCGAACATAAGGCCCTGGTCACCCGCGCCGGTATCCAATGCGTCCTGCATTTCCCCGCTCTTTGCCTCGGCACACTTGTCCACACCGAGAGCGATGTCGGGGCTCTGCGCGTGCAGAGAGCTGAGAACGGCACAGGTATTTGCATCGAAGCCGTACTTCGCGCGATCGTAGCCGATCTCCTCTACGGTCTTTCTCACGATGCTCTGAATATCCACGTTTGCCTTCGTGGTCACCTCACCCATAACGGTAATGATTCCCGTGGTGGCAAAGGTCTCGCAGGCAACGCGGCTATCGGGATCCTGACGAAGCATTTCGTCCAGGATCGAATCGGAAATCTTGTCACAGATTTTGTCGGGATGACCCTCAGTTACGGATTCCGAGGTAAAAAGAATCTTACTCATTTTTTCTCCTTCTCGCTTACCAAAAAGAAATTTTCGGGTAGAATTTTTCATACAACAAAAAAACGCCTCGGCGGCACACAAACCCCAAGGCATAGAAGATCTCATCTGCAGGATTTGGCACCTTACTTTCCGAAAGTAGGTTGTCGGGCTTCACAGGGCCAGTCCCTCCGCCGCTCTTGATAAGCATATTAAATTTTACGATAATCATTATACCATACAAAGAGGAAAAAAGTCAATAGCCTATATAAATTTTTTCGTCTTTTTTTGCACCCGAAAAAGAAAAAGCGAGAAATCTTTTTGATACTCTCGCTTTTTTACATTTTAAAAATCGGAAAGCCGAGCCTTACGCATAAAGCTTGCGCTTACGCACGGGAAAGATCGGGAGAGAAAAATCTCCCTCTCCCTCGGGCGGTACGTAGACGAACCGATCGTCGCTCACGTAGATCGGCTTCGGGAAATTTCTTTCACCGATACGGAGCATGGAAACGATGGAAAGATTTTCTATGGGCGTTTGGCTCGTTGCGGGGCATTCTCTTTCGGTGTCGTAATAGACGGGGATATGCGTTTGGCAGATCCCTGTGGGGCGGCTTTTTTTCAGAAAGAAAAAGCTCTCCTCCCTATCGCCGCGCAGATCCATTCCGCAAAAGCCGCCGCACGCACAGCCCGAATCCTTGCAATAGCGACATTGCACGAGCCCCTCCGTCGAAAAGCCCTCTACCGCCTCGCCAACCAATCTTTTTTCATGCAGAGCGCGCATGACCTTATCCCAGATCGCAAGATGCGTGGGCGCGATCTTGCCGATCGCCGCATCCCCCGATTCGTAGCCCATCCATATACCCGCGACGTAATACGGCGTGTAGCCAACGAAGGTGCGATCCTTATCCTCGCCCGAGGTTCCCGTTTTTCCCGCGGTATCCACGGTGTTCTTCAGCGTGATGCTTTTTGCCGTGCCGCTGTGAACGACCTCGGAAAGCAGCATATTCATAAGATGCGCGCCCTCCTTTGAAAACACGCGCCGCGCCTCGTTCTCCTTTTCGATCAACATATTTCCCTCTCCGTCATACACCGCAAGATAGCTTTTCCCCTTGCGGTATATCCCCTCGCCCGGAAAAACGGCATACGCCTCGCAAAGACTGCGTAATGACACACCGTAGGAAAGCTGACCGAGGGCAAGCGGAGCGGCGGCAAGATCGGTCACGCGCGCACCGCTCTCTGCGTATGCGGAGCGCACCAGCGTATCAAGCCCAAGCTTATCCGAAAGCAGACGGTAGATGCGCTCCGCGCCGAGCATTTCATAAAGACGGATCGCAACGGTATTCTTGGAAAGCCGCAAGGCATCCTTGACCGTCGTTAAGCCGCTGTATACCGCGGGATAATTTTTCGGATATTCACGAAACGCGCCGCCGCTTTCCAAAAAGGAGATCGGCACGTCGTCAAACACCGTAGCAGGGTGGATACGCCCTTCATCGATCAGGGGCGCGTAGAGCGCGAGCGGCTTGAGCGCCGAGCCCGGCGTGTGCGGCACGAGCGCGTGATTCAAAACGCGGTTTCCCTGCTTTTTTCCGACGCGGCCGACGATGCCGCGCAAATATCCGTTCTTTGCATCCACAACCACCATGGCGGCTTCCAAGCCGCTCGCGCATTCCTTCGGCAGATGTTTCATATCCGAGAACGCGCGATCAAGCGTTTTTTGCACCTCTATATCCACCGTGGTGTAAACCGAAAGCCCGCCTCTCGAAAGCAACGCCTCTGCGGCGGAGGGGCTGAAGCCGCGCTTACCGCAAAGATCCTCTCGGATCTCGGAGAGAACGGTCTCGCAAAACCAAGACTGCACGCTTTTTTCTTCCTCGCTTTTCTCTTTCACCGAAAGTGCTTTACCGCAAAACGAGTGATATTCTTCCTCTCCGATCACGCCGCACTCGCGCATGGCGTAAAGCACGCGGTTTCGCTTTTCAAGGCACTCCCCGGGATGCTCATGCGGATTATATCGCCCCGGGGCATTCGCAATGCCTACGAGTACGGCGATCTCGTCATAGGAGAGATCGGAGAGCGGCTTTCCGAAATACCGCTCTGCCGCAAGGCCGACACCGTAGGTATTTTCTCCCATGGGAAGAATATTTAAATATACCTCGAGTATCTCCTCCTTGGAATGCATTTGCTCCATGTGATAGGCACGAAGCAGCTCCGTAAGCTTTCTTTTCACCGTATATGCGCTGTCACCGCTGATGTTCTTCACCACCTGCTGTGTGACCGTAGAGCCGCCGAAGGAGCCGCCGCGCGAGCCGAGGATATAATTCAAGGCCGCCTTCACCGTGCGCGGAAGGCTCACGCCCTTATGAGAAAAGAAGCTTCTATCCTCCATGGCAAGAAAGCTTTTTATAACACGCTCGGGGATATCGGCGTATTCCACCCACTCCATTTCCTCGGCACGCGGATAGACGGTTTCAAGCTCGATCGGCGTGTATATTTCATCATAGGGATCGCTATCCGCATACAGACGAATGGCACTTCCCTCTCCCGCGGCGGAAAAGAGAAGCTCGTCCTCCTCGTAGTTCACCGTCCGCTTTGCATAGACGAAGGCAAAGACGAGGGCGCACGCCGAAAGAAGCGCGATGGCAGAGATGACGGCACAAAAAACGACCGCAGCTTTTTTGAGTTTTTTGTTCTTCATAAAAAAATGCTCCGTGGCAAGACTTTTTTTCTCATCTTGCTCACAGAGCGTTTTTTTATTTTGGTATCATGCTGGCAGGATCGGGATTTTTATCATATTCCACACGGTTCAAATACAGACCGTCGGGCGGTGCGGTCATTCCCGCAAGCGTACGGCTTTTTGCCTCGATGATGCCGGGAATTTCCTCTGCCCGCATTCTGCCGAAGGCAACCTCGACGAGCGTGCCGACGATAATACGCACCATGTTATATAAAAATCCGTCCGCGCGGATGCGGATCAAGATCTCGCGACCGTTTTTTTCCACCGCAAGGCTTTGCACGGTGCGTACAGCATCCGTGATCGAAGAGCCCTGCGCCATACAGGACGTAAAATCCTTTTTTCCCACGAAATGGGGGCATGCCGCACGCATTCTCTCGATCGCCTCGTCGCTGATATGCGGATATATGATCCACGCGCGGTGATATTCAAACGGCGCGATCACGGGCGAGTTCCATATTCTGTATACGTACTCCTTGGAAACCACGTCGTGCCTTGCGTGAAAATCCTCTCTGCATGCCGATGCGTAATAAAGTGACAGATCCGGCGGCAGATATCTCGCGACCGCCACAGGCAGCTTTTTCGGGGGAATAGACGCGCCGTCCGTTTCGATCGTGAGGCAAAACTCCTTGGCGTGCACGCCGCGGTCGGTCCTGCTGCAGCCCGTCACGCGGCAGGGCGCACCGAACGCCGAGGCAAGCGCGGTGCAAAGCTCTCCCTGCACCGTTCTGCGGTCGGGCTGTACCTGAAAGCCCGAAAAATCCGTGCCGACGTACTCGATTTTGGCAAAATATTTCATGCTTTTTTCTCGCTTTCCCCGTCAAATGCGGTAGCAAAGGGCGCGGGCAAGCGCACCGCCGCCAAAAAGCGCGGGGGACATGCGGGAGATCAAAATGACGCCCGCAAGGAAAACGGCGAATACCGCGAAGGAAAGAAAATCTCTTGCGCCAAAGGAGAGTTTTACAAGCTTCGAGCGCTTTTTATCCACGCGGTAGCAACGGCATTCCATGGCTACGGCAAGCTCCTCTGCGCGCTTGAAGGCGCTGACGAACAAAGGAACGATGATCGGGATCAAGGCCTTGGCACGGCGCACGAGGCTTCCCGAGGAAAAATCCGCACCGCGCGACTTTTGCGCGTTCATGATCTTATCCGTTTCCTCCACCAGAGTGGGAATGAAGCGGAGCGCGATCGTCATCATCATGGAAAAGACGTGCACGGGAATATGGATCTTCGCAAGCGGCGAAAGCAGGCTTTCAAGACCGTCCGTCAAGGAGATCGGCGAGGTCGTGTAGGTGAGAAGCATGCTGGAGCCGACGATCAAAAGGATCACGCGCACCGTCATAAAGATCGCGCGGATAATGCCCTCCTTATAGATCTTCAAGACCCAGAAGGCAACGAGCGGCTCGCCCGCACCCTTGGTCATGAAGATATTTAAGATCGAGGTGAAGATCAGAATGTACACCACCGGGCGAATACCGCGCAGGATCACCGAGAAGGAGATGCGGCTAACGAGGATCATAGCGACCGTAAACAAGGTAAGCAAAACAAACGCAAGCGGCGTTTTTGCCATAAAGATCGCAACGATAAAGAGGATCGCGCCGATCAGCTTGGTTCTCGGGTCAAGCTTATGAAGAAGCGAAAAGCCCGGGAAGAATTGACCGAGAGTGATATCCGAAATCATGCTTTGCCCTCCTTTCTCATGCGAAGGATGGCGTTTTTCACACCCTCGACGGTATAAAGCGTTCCCTCAAGGGGAAAGCCCTTTTTACGAAGGGCGGCGGCAATACGCGCCACCATCGGAACGTTCAGTCCGATATCCATCAGCGCCTCGGCATCCGAGAACACCGCATCCACCGTTCCCTGCATATAAACGCGGCCGCGATTCATCACGATCACGTTATCGCAATAATACGCCATATCCTCCATGGAGTGGCTGACCAGGATCACGGTGAGACCGTTCTTTTTCGCATAGGCATGGATACCATCCAAAATTTCGCGGCGACCGCGCGGGTCAAGCCCTGCGGCAGGCTCATCGAGGACGAGCACCGAAGAGCCCATCGCCATCACGCCTGCGATGGCAACGCGACGCTTCTGTCCGCCCGAAAGCTCGAAGGGAGATTTATCGAGCAGCGCACCGTCAATGCCCGTAAAGGCAATCGCCTCGGCAACGCGACGCTCGATCTCTTCTTCCTCAAGCCCCAGATTGCGGGGCGCAAAGCCGATGTCGGCTCTAACGGTTTCGTCAAAGAGCTGATACTCGGGGTACTGCATCACAAGCCCGACCTCGGTGCGGATCTTCGCGATCTCCTTCGGCTTTTCCCAGATATCCTTGCCGTCAAGAAGCACCGTTCCCTCGGTAGGGCGGTTGAGTCCGTTCAAAAGGTTGACGAGCGTGGACTTGCCCGAGCCCGTGTGCCCGATCAGTCCCGTGATCTTCCCTGCCTCAAAGCCTATATTCACGTCCGAAAGTGCAAGCTTTTCAAAGGGCGTGTTTTTACTGTACAGATAGGATACGTTTTTCAGTTCAAGCTTATACATTTGCTTCACCTCCAAGCATGAGGGTGAGCGCATCGATGCATTCCGCCTCGGTCAAGGGATAGCCTTCATGGGAAAAGCCTTCCTTTTTCAGCTCGTATATAAGCTCCACACCCTGCGGCGCCTCAAGCCCAAGCGCATGCAATCTTTCCACGTTGGAGAAAACCTTAGAGGGATGCCCGTCAAAGGCGATCCTGCCGTCGTTCATCACGATCACGCGCGAGGCTCTTGCCGCCTCGTCCATATAATGCGTAATATGAATGACGGTGATGCCCTCCTCGCGGTTCAGCCGCTCCATGATCGAAACGACCTCGGCGCGGCCGAGCGGATCGAGCATAGAGGTGGATTCGTCAAAGAGGATCACCGACGGCTTCATGGCGAGAATGCCCGCAATGGCGATCCTCTGCTTTTGACCGCCCGAAAGCTTGTGCGGCGCGTGATGTGCGTATTCCTCCATGCCGACGGCGGAAAGTGCCGCATTGACGCGGCGGCGGATCTCCTCGCGCGCAAGGCCGAGGTTTTCCGGTCCGAACGCAACGTCCTCCTCCACGACGGTGGCAACGAGCTGGTTATCGGGATTTTGGAACACCATGCCGATATCGGCACGAAGGTCAAACATATCCTCTTCGGTAAAGTCCTCTGCCGTTACCTCTCTTCCGAGAACGGTGAGCCGCCCCTCGGTGGGTGTAAGTATCATATTACAAAGCTTTGCAAGCGTAGATTTGCCCGAGCCGTTATGCCCGAGGATCGCGATGTATTCCCCCGCTTCCACGGCAAACGAAACGTCACTAACGGCGGGAGGCACGTCGTGCGCATCGCTCTCATCCTCGTACACGTAGGTCAAATGCTCGGCAAGGATGACGTATTTTTTCTTATCTTCCATATCAAGTTCCTTTGGAAATTCTAAAAGCAAACGCGGACGCTGCTTCCGCAAGGAAGCGCGTAGCCGCTATTTTTAACGGGAAGACCAAGCTCGTCTGCCTCGATCTTTCCCCCGAATTTATCGGATATACGCAAGCCGACGATGTATTTCATCGTAGATGCGGAAAGTCCCGTGGTGTAAGAATTCAAAAGATAAAAGAGCGGCTTTTCCGAAAGCACGCGCGCGGTGAGCGCAACGAATTCGTCAATGCACTCCTCGATCTTCCAGACCTCGCCCGTCGGTCCTCTGCCGTACGAGGGCGGGTCGATAATAATACCATCGTAGAACGAGCCGCGGCGGATCTCGCGCTCGATAAACTTCTTGCAGTCATCCACGATATAGCGAATGGGCGCATTCGCAAGCCCCGAAAGGCGCGCATTTTCCTTTGCGGCGGCAACCATACCCTTGGATGCATCCACATGGCAGACCGATGCGCCCGCCTTCGCGGCGGCAACCGTGGCACCGCCCGTGTAAGCAAAGAGATTCAATACGCGGATCGGGCGCCCCGCATTTTCAATGAGGGAGCGGAACCAATCCCAGTTTGCCGCTTGCTCCGGGAAAAGGCCGGTATGCTTAAAGCCCATGGGCTTGATCTGAAACGTGAGATCGCGGTAGCCGATCGTCCAGCTTTCGGGCAGGCGGTTTTCATTCCAGCTGCCGCCGCCGGAGCGACTGCGCGTGTATCTCGCATCGGCGCGCCGCCAAAGCGGATCCTGCTTTTCGCTCTTCCAGATCACCTGCGGATCGGGGCGCACGAGGCTATATTTGCCCCAATATTCAAGCTTTTCCCCATCCGAGGTATCCACGATGGTATAATCCTTCCACTGATCACTGATCCACATACGTCTCTCCGTTTTCTCTACCTTTGATTGAAGTATTTTCCCATCACCGAGCCGCGGGACTGCGCGTGGCAAATGGCGATGGCAATGGCATCCGCCGTATCATCGGGCTTCGGGGGCTTTTGCAGCTTCAGAAGCGAGGTGACCATAGCGATGACCTGATGCTTCTCCGCTTTTCCGTAGCCAACGACGGCTTGCTTTACCTGCATCGGCGTGTATTCCGATACTGGCA
Organism: Clostridia bacterium; assembly: GCA_017504785.1. Taxonomy (GTDB): domain Bacteria; phylum Bacillota; class Clostridia; order Oscillospirales; family CAG-272; genus UBA1740. The sequence continues at coordinate 10,468 of JAFVQL010000055.1, forward strand.
CGCCGCATTCGTACGCCGTGCAAAGGATAATGCCTCTCGCCTCGGCAACGGCAATGCCCGTGGTGATATTGTTGGTGAAGAAAAGCTCCTCCACCGCCATCTCATCCGGCTTATATTTTTCGATCAAGGCCGTCAGGTCTTGCCTTATAATTGAAAGGCGGGACTCGATCGGCGTGTGCGCCGGCGTTGTGATCGCACCGTAAGCAAGCGGACGGAACTGCCCTCGATGGGATTTGATCAGCCCCCAGCCGACGATGGCAAGCCCCGGGTCAATGCCCAAAATTACCATAGAGTCTCTCCTTTCCATACTTTTACATTTTAGTATACCATATTTTCGCGCACTCGTCAACTATTTATTTGTTATTTTATATATGGGGCTTTACTTTTTGCAAAAAATATGGTACACTATAAGGGATAAATACAGATCGGAGGGCTGAAAATGGAAATTTTGCGTTTTTCAGAGGGCGACCTGCTCGTTATGAAGAAGAAGCACCCCTGCGGCGATTTCCGCTTTCGCGTTCTTCGCACGGGCAGCGACGTGCGCGTGCGGTGCGAAGGCTGCGCGCGGGATATGACCTTTTCCCGCATTGCCCTTGAAAAAATGATACGAAAGGTGGAAACGGCGGAGAAAAACGGTATTTGATCCGATTCCCTGCCTCAAAATGATATGTTTTATTACGTAAGCGGCACGCTTGCCGTGCTGGATGCTCCCATTGCCGTGATCGATTGCGGCGGCGTTGGCTATCAGATGACCGTTTCGAACGTGACGGCGGCTCTTCTTGGCGACAAGGTTGGAAAGAGCTGCAAGCTTCTCACGCACCTTGCCGTGCGCGAGGACGGAGTCGAGCTTTTCGGCTTTATTTCCACCGAAGAGCGCGAAAGCTTCATGAAGCTGACCTCGGTGAGCGGTATCGGCCCGAAGGCGGCCATGAGCATTCTTTCCACCATGACGCCCGACGACCTTGCGCTTGCCATTGCAAGTGAGGATACGAAGGCGATCGCGCGCGCGCCCGGCATCGGCGCAAAGACGGCGGCGCGCGTGGTGCTGGAGTTGAAGGACAAGATCGCAAAGGATATGATGAGCGTTTCCCCAAAGGGGCTTTCCGCGCAAGGCGCAGCTTCCATGCCGATGGGCGGCGTGCTCTCGGATGCGACCGAGGCTTTGATGGCGCTCGGATACGACAAAAACACAGTGCTTTCCGCCCTCAAGGGCGTGGATACCAAGGGAGCGGATGCGGGCACGCTGATCCGCCTTGCTCTCAAAAAGCTTGCAAGATAAGGAGGACGATGCGATATGATGGAAGAAGTGAATGAATTTGACTTTGAAAACCGCATCGTTTCCAACGAATACGATGCGGGGCAGGACGCGGAGGTGGAAAACAATCTGCGCCCGAAAACCCTGGATCAATACATCGGACAGGAAAAGGCAAAGAGCAATCTATCTATTTATATAGAGAGCGCAAAGCGCAGAGGCGAGGCACTCGACCACGTGCTTTTATACGGCCCTCCCGGCCTCGGTAAGACCACGCTTGCGGGCATTATCGCCAACGAGCTTGGCGTGAATATCCGCACGACCTCGGGACCTGCCATTGAAAAGCCCGGCGATCTTGCCGCGATTTTGACGGGACTTTCGGACGGTGACGTGCTCTTTATCGACGAGATCCACCGCCTTTCCCGCGCCGTGGAGGAGATCCTCTACCCCGCGATGGAGGACTACGCCTTGGATATCATTCTCGGTAAAGGACCGAGCGCGCGCTCCATCCGTTTAACGATCCCGCGCTTTACCCTGATCGGCGCGACCACCCGTGCAGGACAGCTGACGACGCCCTTACGCGACCGCTTCGGCGTTCTTTTGAAGCTGGAGCTTTATACCCCCGAGGAGCTTGCCACCATCGTCAAGCGCTCGGCAGGCATTCTTGAGATCGACATTACCGAACAGGGCGCGCTCGCCATTGCCTCGCGCTCCCGCGGTACGCCCCGTATTGCCAACCGCTTGCTCAAGCGCGTGCGCGACTTCGCGCTCGTGAAGGGGGACGGAAACGTGACCTCCGAGATCGCGGATATGGCTTTGGAAAGCCTGGAGATCGACGCGCTCGGGCTTGACAACACCGACCGCAGAATGCTTGAGGCGATCATCAAGTTTTACGGCGGCGGCCCCGTCGGCCTTGAAACCTTGGCGGCGACCATCGGCGAGGAGGCGATCACCATTGAGGACGTTTACGAGCCGTATCTGATGCAGATCGGATTCCTTTCCCGCACGCCGCGCGGCAGACAGGCAACGCCCCGTGCTTACGAGCATCTCGGCATTCCCTATCCGTCGTTCGTTGACACGTCCGCAAAGGGCGTGGCGGGACAGACGAAGATGGAATTATAAGATGCGAAGAGCGCATCGCTCCCCCGCCTTTCTTTTTCGTCACTTATGATTTTTACGCGAAAGCGACGCTTGCATGCATAAATCTTTCATAGAAAACAAAGCGCACTATGCCCCGAGTTGCCTTGAGCAGCTCGGGGCATAGTGCGTTACGCGGTCAAGCGTTTTATGATAAAATTTACGTCTCGAAAAGCGTATCCGAAAGGCGGACGAAATCCTCCGTGGAAAGCCGCTCGCCGCGCACCGTTTCGGTATGGCCGATCGATAGGATCGCCTCGGTGATCTGTTCCTTGGAGAATTGCGGCAACTTTGCGCTGATGGCATTCACCAACGTTTTGCGGCGCATTTCAAAGGCGGCGCGAATCAAAGAAAAGAATAGTTTTTCATCTTTCGGCTGATATTTTGGAGCAGAATAGAGGTCGATGCGGATCACAGCGCTATCCACCTTCGGCGCGGGAAGGAAGCATCCTGCCGGCACACGGAAGAGGCGGCGCGCCTCTCCGTAATATCCGAGAACGGCGGTGATCGCTCCGTAATCCTTGCTCCCCGCCTTGCTGCAAAGGCGGTTTGCAACCTCGAGCTGCACCATAACGGTGATGGACGAGAAGCGCACGCCCGACTCCAAAAGGCGCATCAGGATCGGCGTTGTGATATAATACGGAAGGTTGGCGCAGACCGACACGGGGCGCCCCTCACCATATTTTTCCACGAGGGCGGCAAGATCCACCTCCATGACGTCGGCATTGATGACGGTGACGTTATCGTATTCCGCCATGGTTTTTTCAAGAATGGGGATCAGCCCCTTATCGATCTCGATCGCAACCACGCGCTCATAACGCTGTGCAAGCGCATCCGTCAAGCACCCGACACCCGGGCCGATCTCTACGATCAGGCTATCTTCCCTATCGCAGCACATATCCGCAATATCCTCGGGGATCATGGGATTGATCAAAAAGTTCTGCCCAAACTCCTTACGAAAGGAGATCCCCGCATCCTCCATCAAAGAGCGGATCACGTTGATATTACAAAGATTCACAGCTTTTACCTCATACTGCATAAACAATTTACTTTATTGTATCATATAGCAATACAAAATGCAAGGATAATTTTTAACAGCAAAATTTATCCTATGAAAATGCAAAAAAGCTCTTGACAAATCCATTTGAAAATGATACAATATAATGCGTTAGGCGCTGGTATGGCTCAGTTGGTAGAGCAGTTGATTCGTAATCAACAGGTCGCCGGTTCGAGTCCGGCTACCAGCTCCAATAAAAAACGCACTTTTGTCTACCGACAAAGGTGCGTTTTTTTAATGATGTTTGCCAAAGTTCGCAGAGCGAACTTTACGGCAAAATGATGTTGGCTTCGCCTAATGATGTTCGCTTCGCGAATGATGTGTGCCTGACGGCACATTGGGCAAACATCGCATCATTGCGGTGCGAAGCGGCGCAACATCATATTTGCGAAGCAAATGCATCATATCGCCA
>JAFVQL010000056.1 GCA_017504785.1 Clostridia bacterium
AAGTTGAACGCCCGGCAAAGAAGAGAAAACGCCGTGTTTTATGCAAGGCGAGGCGTGGATCTCTCGGGCAAACGTGTTTTGCTTGTAGACGATATCGTTACTACGGGTGCAACCATGGGGAGCGCCGCCTTTGCACTGCGCGGCATCGGCGCAAAAGAGATCGTCGGCGTTTGCTTTGCGATCGCCTTTAAGGATCCGTACGTGCCGTTTGAAAAGCCGCCGTATCAGCAATGAGGTGTCTTTTTGGAAAGCCTTTTAAAGAAAAAAGAGCAAACACGCTTATGGGTGATGTTCTTAGCGGAGAAATTTGAAAATACAGCTAAGTGCGAGCATCGCATTTGACTGGTCAAACGCAGATTTGGGCTAAGCCCAAACCCTTATTACAAACAGAAAGAGAGAACAAATTGGTTTTGTACCGAAAATGTTCTCTCTTTTTCTGTTGGCATAATAGTGGTATTCTTTGCTGACGCAAAGAGTGATATTTCCTTGACAGGAAGTGATATTGCAAGGCTTCGCCTCGCAGTGATATTCTATTCGCCTAAAAACTCGCGTAGCGAATATAACTCGGCGCAAGCCGAATATCACTGCGTAGCAATAGAACTCGCCGCAGGCGAATAGAGTTATGCGTGATACTCCGTTAAGAGTATCACGCATATGTGTCTGCTCTTTTTTAAATTCTTTCGCGCTCTGAAGGGCATATTACATCATAGATAATCGAACGCGCGGCGTATATTAGAAATCATGAAAGGGATCTATACTGCTGTGCGCTCTTGAGGATAACACGAAAGGAACTCTACCTTTATATATAGAAGATCCTTCCGTCCTTTTTTTCGATCGGCGCGGGGGTAAAATCATCCGCAGGGTAGCCGACGATGCAGTTCGCAACGCCCTCATATTCGCCATCTAAACCGAGTTTTGCTAACAATTGTTTGTATTCTTCTTGCATAAACACCTCTTTTGCGCGATGAATCCAGCATGCGCCTAGTCCAAGCGCGTGTGCTGCAAGAAGGATGTTTTCGGCGGTAACGGAGCCGTCGTAAACTTGCGTATTGCATTTTTTTGCCAGCACGACGAGCACGGCAGGCGCGCCGTAAAAGGGATCTGCGGTGGCGTCCATCACGGCGGCGTTGGCTTTTGAAAGCGCGTCGCGCGTTTTTTTGTCGGTGATAACGAGAACGATCGAAGCTTGGAGATTGCGCGCGCTGGGGGCGGAGATGCCCGCTCTTGCAAGGAGCGCAAGATCCTCTTCCTTTGGCATTTCGGCCTTGTATTTTCTGCAGCTGCGCCGAGACAGTATGTTTTCAATAGCAGGTGTCATGATTTTTACCTCTCTGTGTTTGTTCTCCCGATGCAATCTCTTTCCATGTTTCCGAGATAGGATGCGGGGTTGTAGATAGTGTAGTGCCAGAAGCTGTCACCCTCGTATACGCGCCGAACGCTTCCGCCTTCCTTCGCAAAAATATAATTTGTGATTTTGGGAAGAATGATGGATTTTTGCCCGGGTGAGTCGAAGCAGTAGGCAACGTGGCGCTCGAAGGAGCGATAGTGATTTTTCGTTCCGAATTTGTGTAGGTAATACGCGCCGTGCTCCATAAAATAGAGCGGCGTGAAGAGGGAGGGAGAAGCCATGATCTTGAAATAGTACCGCTTCTCATCCTTTTCGATATATCCGTTGCAGTTATAAAGTGCGCGCTCTTCCTTTTCATAGAGGTGAAGCTTGTATCCGAATTGTTCTGCCGTGCGCGCAATGCTTTTTTCGATCCTCTTGGTGATGGTAAGAAAGCGAAGTCGTTTTAGGAGGATAACGAGGGCAACGATGGCGGCAAGCGTGAGAAGGAAGCCAAGGGCGGTGAGCATCTGTGCAATACCCAAAACGATCGTGAGTAGATTGATTGCAAAATATAGCACCATTGGCAATACGGGCGCCGCGATTGGGTAGAGAAGTACGATACAAAGGCCGCGCACTGCCATGCGCCCCTTGGATTCAAGTCGCTTCAGATCTCCTCGCTCTTTTAGCTGTTGCCAGTATTTTCGCGCCTCGCACCGTCGGTCAAGCATGAGGATAAAAAGAAAGCTTGAGAGAACGAAAAAGCCGATCAGCCTTGCCAGCGCGCGCGGAATGGGGAGCATAAAAACGAAGTAATCTATATCCCCGAACGCGCCGAGAAAGGTAAGCGCAAGGGTGAAAAGAAGTGTAAAGCCAAACTCCAAATAGAAGGAAAGCTTCTTCAAAACGAGGCGGCGCTCTTCAAAAAAGGAAAGCGTTTCCCCTCCTTCCGAGAAAAACGCATCCATCTGCTCTCTGTCGTAGGTAGAGAAGTAAAGCGTGAACGAATTATAGATCAGCGCAAGGATAAAAAGAGAAAACCCAAGAAAGACCGCCGCATCGATGCCAAAGAGATTCAGCTCCATGGAAAGATTTTTCATATGGTTGAAAACGAAGAGATGCGAAAACCAAGGGATCAGTGCAGTCACGAAGCCGCGAAGCGGATAGAGAATAAAAGTCTGTCGCATGCGTGCTTTTCTTTGCTGTAAAAGATGATTGCTTTCTTCCATGCCGCACACCTCCTTTTCATAGGGATCTTTCTGTATTTATTATATAGTATCTTTTATTTCTTGTCAAGAAAAAAGATACGTGCCTCGCATGAAAGGCGTATTCTTTCGTCCTCTCTTTTTCTTTGTTTCTCTTGCTGCTTTATAGAAAAAAGGCTACACTGCAAAAAAATCAAAAGTCAAACCTTCGAATTTTTCATGCCTTTCTTCCATTTTTGTATCTCTTCATTTTTTTCGTGCATCTTTTTAAAACAAAAAAACACGCTCGCTTTAGCGTGTTATCCTGAACGGAGAACACGCAGTCAAATCCGTCTTTGACGGGTGAAATCCACCTTTGGTGGATGAAATCGCTTTCGCGATGAAATCCTGCTTCGCAGGGTTGTATTTAGATGGATTTG
>JAFVQL010000057.1 GCA_017504785.1 Clostridia bacterium
ACCCTGGCGTCTTAACAGGGGAGACCCTGTAACTTCTAAAAGGAGGAAATATCTCATGCAAATCACTGATCCCGTAGCCGATATGCTGACTCGTATCCGTAACGCAAATTCGGCAAAGCACGACACCGTCGATGTGCCCGCTTCCAACCTGAAGAAGGCCATCGCTCAGATCCTGCTGGACGAGGGCTACATCAAGTCCTTCCAGATCGTCGATGACGGCACGCAGGGCATCATCCGCATCACCCTGAAGTACCTGGCCGGTAAGGAGAAGGTTATCTCCGGTCTGCGCCGCGTCTCCAAGCCCGGTCTGCGTATCTATTCCAACTGCGAGGATATGCCTAAGGTTATGAACGGCCTTGGCATCGCCATCGTTTCCACCTCTAAGGGTGTTATGACGGACAAAAAAGCAAGACTGGCCAATGTGGGCGGCGAAGTTCTCGCCTTCGTATGGTAATATAGGGAGGTAAGAAGTATGTCAAGAATTGGTAGAGCGCCGATCGCGGTTCCCGCAGGCGTAACTGTAACGATTGCAGACGGTAACCTCGTTACCGTTAAGGGCCCCATGGGCGAGCTTACGCAGAGCTTCAACGCTGCTCTCACGATCGCTCTCGAGGGTGCAAACCTCACTGTAACTCGTCCCAACGACGAGAAGGAGAACCGCGCACTGCACGGTTTGACCAGAACCCTCCTTGCCAACATGGTAGAGGGTGTAACCAAGGGCTTCTCGAAGAAGCTTGAGATCGTCGGTGTTGGTTACAGAGTTGAGAAGCAGGGTGCTAAGCTTGTGCTTGGTCTCGGCTATTCTCACCCCGTTGTTTTCGAGGAGGCAAACGGCATTAAGTTTGAGACTCCCGATTCCACCACCATCATTGTAAAGGGTATCGATAAGCAGGCGGTTGGCCAGATGGCAGCCGTTATCAGAGCGAAGAGACCTCCCGAGCCCTACCTTGGTAAGGGTATCAAGTATTCCGGTGAGCACATCCGCCGCAAGGCCGGAAAGACCGGTAAGTAATGAAAGGAGAGCGTTAAAATGGTTAAGAGAACAGACAGTAACTTGCAGCGCCTTAAAAGACACTCCAGAGTTCGCGGTAAGATTTCCGGCACTCCCGAGAGACCTCGTCTCGCTGTATATCGTTCCAACGCTAACATCTCGGCTCAGATTATCGATGACGTAAACGGCGTTACTCTCGTAAGTGCAAACACCTACGAGGCATCCTTCGAGGGCCTCGGCTCCAACAAGGAAGCAGCAAGAAAGATCGGTAACACCATTGCAGCAAGAGCTCTTGAGAAGGGCATCACTACCGTTGTGTTTGACCGCGGTGGTTATATCTATCACGGACGTGTATCGGAGTTAGCTGAAGGCGCCAGAGAAGGCGGCCTGAAGTTCTGATTTCTCCGGTTTATACACTGTTTCCAAAAGAAACATTTATTTAAGGAGTAAAAAGATGGCAAAGATCATCAATGCAAATGAGCTCGACCTTCAGGAACAGCTCGTAGTATTAAACCGTGTATCTAAAACCGTAAAGGGCGGTCGTATCGCTCGTTTTGCGGCTATCATGGTAGTCGGTGACGGAAACGGTCACGTTGGCTACGGTCTCGGAAAGGCAGCCGAGGTTCCGGATGCTATCCGTAAGGGCATCGAGGACGCGAAGAAGAACCTCATCAAGATCTCTCTTCACGGCTCCACCATTCCTCACGAAATTATCGGTGAGTACGGCGCAGGTAAGGTTCTTCTGAAGCCCGCCGCACCCGGTACCGGTATTATCGCAGGCGGTACGGTTCGTACCATCCTCGCACTCGCAGGTATCAAGAATATCCGTGCAAAGTGCCTTCGCTCCACCAACCCCACCAACGTAGTTAAGGCTACCTTTGAGGGTCTGCGTGCGCTGAAGACCGCTGAGGAAATCGCAGCACTTCGCGGCTTGTCCGCTGAAGATGTTCAGGCATAAGGAGGGTAAACAAGATGGAAAACGTTAAGGTTACTCTCGTAAAGAGCCTGATCTGCTGCAAGAAGAACCAGATCGCAACGGCAAAGTCTCTTGGACTTTCCCGCCCCGGTGACAGCATCGTTGCAAAGAACGACGCAGTTCTTGCCGGAAAAGTAAAAGTTATTTCTCACCTTGTTAAGGTTGAAACCGTTTAATCGGAATTGAAAGGAGGATATAATATGAAGCTCCATAAACTTTCTCCCGCAGAAGGCTCCGTAAAGGAAGGCTTCCGCAAGGGTAGAGGCGCAGGTTCCGGAAACGGAAAAACCGCAGGTAAGGGCCACAAGGGTCAGAACGCTCGCTCCGGCGGCGGTGTAAGACTCGGCTTTGAGGGTGGTCAGCTTCCTCTGTACAGAAAGCTTCCCAAGAGAGGCTTTAACAACGACAGATTCGGTAAGCAGTACACCATCGTAAATGTTGATGCTCTCAACAGATTTGAGGATGGCGCTGTTGTTGATGCAGACGCACTCCTTGCAGCAGGTGTTGTCAGCAAGGTTCTTGATGGCATCAAGGTTCTCGGCGAGGGCGATCTCAGCAAAAAAATCACTGTAAAGGCCGCTGTTTTCTCCGCTACTGCGAAAGAGAAAATCGAGGCAGTAGGTGGAAAGACTGAGGTGGTATAAATGCTTCAGACTTTTAAGAACGCATGGCGCACAAAGGACATCAGAAGTAAACTCATTTTTACTGCAATTATCCTTTTGATCTACCGTATCGGTACTGTCATCCCCGTTCCTTTCGTGGATGCGCACGGCTTTGCAGGTTCTTTTAGCGGCACCATTCTGGATCAGATGAATATTCTTTCCGGTGGTTCTCTGGAAGCGGCAACGCTGTTTGCACTCGGCGTTCAGCCCTATATCAACGCATCCATTATCATTCAGCTTCTTGCAGTTGCATTCCCGAAGCTCGGCGAGCTTTCCAAGGATGAGCAGGGCAAGAAGGTGATGAGCCTTATTACTCGTTGCGTAACCGTTGGCTTGGCTTTTGTAACCGCGATCGGCTACTACTTCCTGCTCAAAAACAACGGTATGCTTTCGAGCATCGCAACGAAAACCACGCTCTCCACTTGGCTTTGCGCGATCGTGATCATCGCATGCTATTGTGCGGGTGCTTCGGTTATCATGTGGCTTGGCGAGAGAATCAACGATAAGGGTATTGGCAACGGTATCTCCATGATCCTGTTTGCAAATATCATCGCGGTTCTCCCCTCCACGATCTATTCGCTTCTTCAGTACCTCGTGATTCCTTCCTTCTCCACGTTGAACGATCTGACTTGGCTTCGTGCAACTGCCGCGATCGTTATGGCTCTTGCCATCATCGCGACCACGATCGTTATGACCGTGTTCGTTATCTGGGTAACCGGATCGGAGAGAAGAATTCCCGTGCAGTACGCAAAGAAGGTCGTTGGCCGCAAAATGTACGGCGGTCAGTTCTCGAACCTTCCCATTAAGCTGAATATGACCGGCGTTATGCCCGTCATCTTCGCAAGCTCCATCGTTTCTCTTGTCCCCACGATCCTGCAGCTCTGCGGCGTTGAGGCGGGCACGGGCACGTTCTGGCAGAAGCTTGCTAAGTTCCTTTCGCCGAACGGTTGGTTCTATCCCGTAACGCTCTTCCTTCTCATCATTGGCTTTGCGTACTTCTATACGCAGATCACCTTCAACCCGATCGAGGTAGCCAATAACCTGAAGAAGCAGGGCGGTGCGATCCCCGGTATCCGTCAGGGCAGACCTACCTCGGATTACATCCGCAAGGTTCTGAACAAGATCACCTTCGTTGGTGCTCTCTTCCTTGGCGTGATCGCAATTTTGCCTATTCTTGTAGCACCTCACGTGCTTACGCCCCTGATCGATTCTATCCTTAACCTCAGCGCGACCTCCGGCAGCGGCTCGGAGTATGCTTCGTTCGTAGCAAGCAAGTTCACCTTCGGTGGTACCTCGCTTTTGATCGTAGTCGGCGTTGTTCTTGAGACCTTCAGAGAGCTTGAGGCACAGCTGACCATGCGCAACTATAAGGGCTTTTTGAACTAAGCGCAAGCGCGCTAAAGGAAAGGGCAAAGAAATGAAGATCATCTTTCTTGGCGCACCCGGTGCAGGCAAGGGCACGCAAGCGGAGGTCGTCTCCAAGAGATTCGCGATTCCCGCGATCTCTACCGGCGCGATCATCCGCGCCGCCATTGCCATGAAAACGCCTACCGGCGTGAAGGCCAAAGAGTTTATCGAAAAAGGCAACCTTGTGCCCGACGAGGTCGTGATCGACATCGTTAAGGAACGTCTTGCCGAGAGTGATTGTGAAAACGGCTTTATTCTGGACGGTTTTCCCCGTACGGTGCCGCAGGCGATCGCCCTCGAAAACATGGGCATCGCGATCGACGCTGTGGTTTCCCTTGAGGTTCCGAGCGAAGCGATCGTAGAGAGAATGTCCGGTCGCCGCGTTTGCAATCGTTGCGGCGCAAGCTATCACGTGCAGTACAATCCTTCGAAGGACGGCGTGCACTGCGATCGCTGCGGCGAAGCCCTTGCGACCAGAGCGGACGATGAGCCCTCTGTGGTTCTCTCTCGTTTGGAAGTCTATCACACATCCACTGAGCCTCTCAAGAGCTTCTATGAGGCTAGAGGTCTTCTGAAGCTTGTAGACGGGCAAGGAAGTGTTGAAACAATTACCGATCGTACTTTGAAAGCATTGGGCGTTTGATATGATCATAGTAAAGAATAACGAACAGCTTTCGCTTATGAAGATTGCCGGGCGCATCACGGGAGAGTCGCTTTTGGTGGCTCGCGAGTGCATCCGCCCCGGTATATCGACAAAGCACATTGAGGAAAAGATGCGGCAGTACATTGAAAAATGCGGTGCCACACCCACCTTCCTTGGATACGGCGGATTTCCCGCCGCAGCGTGTATCTCGGTCAATGAAGAGGTTATACACGGAATACCCTCCGAAAAGAAAATTCTTTCCGAGGGCGATATCGTAAAGATCGATGTTGGCGCTCGCTACCGCGGCTATACCGGCGACAGTGCGAAAACGTTTGCTGTCGGTAAGGCTAGCGAGGAAGCCATGAAGCTGATCTCTTTCACTGAGGGAAGCTTTTTCGAGGCAATGAAGGTCTGCCGCGCAGGCTTTCGCATCGGAGACATCGGTGCAGCGGTTGAGAATTTCGTCATTTCAAACGGCTTCTCCGTTGTAAGAGATTACGTGGGCCACGGAGTTGGGCAGGAGTTGCACGAGGAACCTGAGATCCCGAATTTCGGGCGCGGGGGACACGGCGCAAGACTCTATCCCGGCATGACCTTGGCGATCGAGCCGATGGTCAATGCAGGAACACACAATGTGAAGGTACTGAAAGACAGGTGGACCGTTGTGACGCTTGACGGGCGGCTTTCCGCTCATTACGAGCACACCGTCTGTGTCACGGATTCCGATCCTGTTTTGTTAACCGATGTAAAATAAAAATTAGACCGGTGAAAGAAGGGAGGGATTGTTCATGGCAAAGGATGATTTGATAGAATTTGAGGACTGCGTGGTAGTGGAAGCACTTCCGAACACGGTCTTCAAGGTTAAATTGCCGAACGGTCATATCGTGACCGCAACGATTTCCGGCAAGCTCCGCATGAACTATATCAAGATTCTCGTGGGTGACACGGTCACCGTCGCGGTATCGCCTTACGATATCTCGAAGGGCCGCATTACCTGGAGAAAGAAGTAATAATTTTACTGAATTACTGAAAGGAATGGATTAAAAATGAAAGTTAAGCCTTCCGTCAAAAGAATTTGCGAAAAATGCAAGATCATTAAGAGACATGGCAAGACCATGGTCATCTGCGAAAACCCCAAGCACAAGCAGCGTCAGGGCTGATTTTGGGAATTCGTAATTTCTGACGACATAATTTTAAAAAAGGAGAAAATATCGAAATGGCTCGTATAGCTGGTGTTGATATTCCCAACAACAAGCGTGTAGAAATCGCGCTCACCTATATCTACGGTATCGGACTTAAGAGCTCTCAGGATATCCTTGCTAAGACCGGTATCAATCCTGATACCCGCGCAAAGGATCTGACCGAGAGTGAAGTAGCCGCTCTCCGTGACGAGATTGAAGCCAACTACAACGTAGAGGGCGATCTTCGCCGTGAGGTTGCGCTGAACATCAAGCGTCTGGTGGAAGTGAACTGCTACCGCGGTATTCGTCATAGAAAGGGCCTTCCCGTAAGAGGACAGAGAACCAAGACGAATGCAAGAACAAGAAAAGGTCCCGCAAAGACCATTGCAAATAAGAAGAAGTAAGGAGAAGCGAAATGGCTAACGTTAAAAAAGTTGTAAAAAAGCGTCGTGAGCGCAAGAACGTAGAAAAAGGCGTAGCACATATCCGTTCTACCTTCAACAACACGATCGTAACGATTACCGACGTACAGGGTAACGTTATTTCCTGGGGTACCTCGGGTGAGATGGGCTTCAAGGGCTCCAAGAAGTCTACTCCCTACGCAGCACAGACCGCTGCTGAGAAGGCTGCCAAGGCTGCCGCTGATCACGGCATGAAGACCGTTGAGGTTCTCGTAAGAGGCCCCGGAGCAGGCAGAGAGTCTGCGATCCGTGCTCTTGCAACCGCAGGTCTTGAGATCACCATGATCAAGGACGTAACGCCCATTCCTCACAATGGTTGTCGTCCTCCCAAGCGCAGACGCGTTTAATCGAATAGGAGGTATTGAAAAATGGCAAGATATACTGGTCCTAACTGTAAGCAGTGCCGCCGTGAGGGCTGCAAGCTCTACCTGAAGGGTGAGCGTTGCACCAACGGTAAGTGTGCATTTGATCACAGAAGCACCGCTCCCGGTCAGCATGGCGCTGCCCGCAAGAAGATCGGAGAATACGGCAAGCACCTTCGCGAGAAGCAGAAGGCAAGACGCTACTACGGCGTGCTTGAGAAGCAGTTCCGTCACTACTACGATATGGCAGAAAAGATGGATGGCATCACCGGTACCAACCTCTTGATTTTGCTTGAGAGAAGACTTGATAACGTCGTTTACAGAATGGGTATGGCTGAGTCCCGCAAGGAAGCTCGCCAGCTGGTTCTGCACGCTCACTTCACCCTGAACGGCAAGAAGGTAACCATTCCCTCTATCCTTATCAAGGCAGGCGACGTGATCGCTGTGAAGGAAAGCAGCAAGGAGAATGCAAAGATCAAGGGTCTTGCAGAGGAGCTTGCAACCAAGACGTCTCCCAAGTGGATCGAGAAGGATGCGGCAAACCTTACTGCTAAGATCGTTGCTCTTCCTGCAAGAGAAGACATTGACTTTGAATTTGACGAGCAGCTGATCGTCGAGCTCTATTCCAAGTAATTCCTCCGATATGCGGTGAAGAAAAGGGCGGCGCGTGCCACCGTTTTCTTCGCATATCCGTGGTAAGCATCTCGAAAGAGATAACACAATATTACAAGGAGGTTTTATAAAAATGATGAATGCAATAGAGAAATTCAACATTACCGCTACCGACGTATCGGAGAGCGGCAATGAGGCTGTGTTTGTTGTTGAGCCCCTCGTGAGAGGCTACGGCGTAACGCTTGGTAACTCTCTTCGCAGAGTGCTTTTGTCCACTCTGCCCGGCTATGCGGCAACCAGCATCAAGATTGACGGTGTTCTTCATGAGATTTCTGCCTGCAACGGCGTGAAGGAGGACGTTCCCGAGATCGTTCTGAACGTGAAGGGAATCGTTGCAAAGCTTGATTGCGAGGGTCCTAAGACCACCGTGATCGACGTAACCGGTCCTTGCGTTGTTACCGCGGGTGACATCACTCCGGATGCTGAAGTAAGCATTTTGAACCCCGATCATCACATTTGCACCGTAAGCGAGAATGCCCGCTTCTATATGGAGATCACCTTTGACGAGGGCCGCGGCTACGTTCCGTCCGACGTCAATAAGCAGGTCTACCTTCAGAATGTAGGCACCAACGTGGGTGCGCCTATCGGTCTGATTTTCGTGGATTCTATCTTTACCCCCGTGTATAAGGTAGAGTACAACGTGGAGAACACGCGTGTTGGTAACATCACAGACTACGATAAGCTGACCATTAAGGTTTTGACAAACGGAACGATTGCAGCAAAAGAAGCGATCTCTCTTGCAGCCAAGGTTCTCAACGAGCACCTCAAGCTCTTCATCGATATGTCTGATGAAGCACAGAAGGCCGTTATCCTCGAGGAAAGACCCGAAGTGAAGAAGGAAAAGGTTCTTGAGATGACCATTGAGGAGCTTGATCTGTCGGTTCGTAGCTTCAACTGCTTGAAGCGCGCGAGCATCGATACCGTCGAGGATTTGATCAACCGTACGGAAGAGGATATGATCAAGGTTCGTAACCTGGGTCGTAAGTCGCTTGAGGAAGTAATTCTGAAGCTTCATTCCTTGGGTCTTGACCTGAAGAAAGTCGAAGAATGAGAAAGAGGAGAATATAACCATGAGAAAACTCGGCAGAACTACTGCACAGCGCAAGGCCATGCTCAGAGGTATGGTAACCCTTCTTCTTGAAAACGGCAAGGTTGAAACCACCTACACCAGAGCACAGGAGCTCTCTGCGAAGGCAGACGAGATGATCACTCTGGGTAAGAAGGGTACTCTCGCCGCTTACCGTGATGCACTTGCTTACATCACGAAGGAAGATGTGGCTAAGAAGGTATTTAGCGTGATCGCTCCTGCTTATGCAGATCTGAACGGCGGTTATACGCAGGTTTTGAAGATGGGTCCCCGCCGTGGAGACGGTGCTGAAATGGCCATCGTAAAGCTTGTAGCTGTTAAGGCGGCAGCCGCTGAAGAGGCAGCAGAGAAGTAATTTTCTCGAAAGCCAAAAGGCTTTTACCGCTTACCTTTCATATAAAAAACACCGCAGCGCGAATCTTGCGTTGCGGTGTTTTTTTGGTTTGATTTTTATATGTCGTTGCGGTGTTTTTTGGGTTTGCTTGTTATATGTAAATAATTATAGTCAAAAAACAGAAAAATCACTCGATAATTACGTCATCGAACTCATCTTTCGTTGCAAGTCTGTGCGGATAAGAACGATCGATTTTTGATTGGTCACAGAGGAAGACCTTGCGCTTTGCGTTCTTTAGCATCTGCTTTTTGATATGCACGAACTCCACGTTCGATTCCGTCAGCAGTCCGTCCTCGGAGAGGCCGCGGCAGGAAATGAACGCGATGTCAGCGTTGAAGCCACGGATGAAATCCTGCGCGTAACCACCCACGAAGGAGACCGAGCGGGAGGAAAGCTCACCGCCCGTGCAGAAATTGCGTATGCCGCATTCTCCGAGTGCGATCGAGGTGGCGGGGCTATTGGTGATCACGGTCAGGTCATGAAAGCGCGTGAGGTGGGGAACGAGGTGTGCCGCGGTGGAGGAGCTGTCGAGAAACAGAACCATACCGTCGTGCACGAGCTTGGCGGCGCGCTTTGCGATCTCGCTTTTTGCCTTGGTGTTTTTCGTATTGCGGATCATGAGCGGCTCGTCCGCGCGCTCGGTCTCGCAGATGACCGCGCCGCCGAAGGTACGGTGCAAGAGCCCCTCTCTCTCAAGTGCGGTCAGGTCGCGACGCACGGTGGATTCGCTGGTGAAAAGCTTGGATGCAATGGTGGAGACGCGCATGCTTTTTTCTTTTTTGAGAAGGCTTAAAAGCTGTTCTTGGCGTTCGGAATAAAACATGGTCTTTTACGTTCCTTTTGAATTGCTCATTTTTGATCGAATATGCTTGTATTCGCTTGTTTTTGGGGCGGAATTTTGGAAAAATTACCAAATCTATCACCATCTCTTGACAAAGTGTGATTATTTTGGTATTCTGTTAACGTAAATATTTTATCATAGTTACATTAAAAAGTCAATATAAAGGAACGATGGGTATGAAATATTATCTTGCGATCGATATCGGCGCATCCTCGGGTCGCCATATTATTGGATATGCGGGGGCAGACGGCAAGCTCGTCACCGAGGAGCTGTACCGCTTCCCGAACGGAATGAAAAAAGAAAACGGACATCTCGTATGGGATACCGAGGCGTTGCTTGCAAGCGTCCTTGAGGGCATCAAGGAAAGTTTTGCGCGTTATCCGAAGATCGAGAGCCTTTCCATTGATACCTGGGGCGTGGACTACGTTCTTATGAAGGGCGATACGCCGGTTGCACCGACCTATGCTTACCGTGACGACCGCACCGTGCCCGCCATCGAGGCTGTGCATAAGATCTTACCCTTCGATAAGCTTTTTGAGAAGGCGGGCATTCAGTTCCAGCCCTTCAATACCGTATATCAGCTCTACGACGATCTTGGCAAGGGCCGTCTTGCGGGCGTAACGGATTTTCTTATGATCCCCGAATACCTGATGTATCGCTTGACGGGCGTGAAGAAAAAGGAATACACCAACGCCACCACCATGGGCATGGTGAACGCTGCTACGCGCGCCTTTGACATGGATATCGTGCGTGCGCTCGGTCTTCCCGAGCATCTCTTCCCGGCACTTTCCGAGCCGGGCACGCTGCTTGGCGGCCTCAAGCCCGAATACGTTGCGTATTGCGGCGGTGATACCAAGGTGCGCCTTTGCGCCACCCACGATACCGCAAGTGCCGTAGAGGGCATTCCTATGCAGGGGAACGCGCCTTACGTGTCCTCCGGCACGTGGTCGATACTCGGTATCAAGTCCTCCGTGCCGCACACGGATCCCGTCAGCCGTGAGAAGAATTATTCCAACGAGGGCGGCGTCGGATACGTCCGCTATCAAACCAACATTATGGGCCTTTGGATCGTGCAGTCCTTGCGTACGGAGCTTTGCCCCGACGTATCCTTCGGTGATATTGCCGAGAGTGCACGCGCATCAAAATTCGAGGGCATCTTCGACGTAAACGATTCCCGCTTTATGGCACCCGCCTCGATGAAGGAAGCGATCGATTCCGCATTCCCCGCAGGCGAGGGACCGAAGACGGTGGCAGACTATTTCGTTTGCGCTTACCGCAGTCTTGCAGAGGGCTATCGCGTGGCGATCGAGAATCTCGAGGCTTGCGCGGGCGAGCGCTTTGACAGCCTGTATATCGTTGGCGGCGGAGCAAAGAATGCTTACCTCAACGAATTGACCGAGGCTGCCATCGGCCGCAAGGTGCTTGCTTTCCCGATCGAGGCGACTGCGATCGGAAACCTCAAGGTGCAGATGCGAGAGGACGGCGTTTCCTTCACGATCTGACCTTTTCACGAAGAGGAAAGCCAAGAAGATTTTTGATTCACCGAACACAAAAAATAAAAAAGATATAAATGAAAGGTAGGTAAATCGTTATGACCCATTACGAGTATGCAAAGCAGGCGTATGCCGCATTCGGCGTGGATACCGAAAAGGCAATGGAAGCGCTTGCAACGATTCCGATTTCCATCCATTGCTGGCAGGGAGACGACGTTGTCGGATTTGACGGCGCCGGTGCTGCCTCCGGCGGCATTCAGACCACGGGTAACTACCCCGGCCGCGCGCGTACCCCCGAAGAATTGATGGCAGACATCAAGCTCGCCTTCGCGCAGGTTCCCGGCAAGAAAAGACTCAATCTCCACGCTTGCTATCCCTTCCTTGGCGCAGAGCAGGGAAAGGTGGATAGAGATGCATACCGTCCCGAGCACTTCGCTCCTTGGGTAAAGTTCGCAAAGGAAAACGGCCTTGACGGTATCGACTTCAACCCCACGTGCTTCAGCCACCCGATGGTGAAGGACGGACTTACGCTTTCGTCCCCCGATGAGGCAGTCAGAGATTTCTGGATCCGCCATTGCATCGCATCGCTTCGCATCACCGAGTATCTTGCGAAGGAAATGGGCAAGAGAGCACTCATGAACATCTGGATCCCCGACGGCTTTAAGGACGTTCCCGCAGACCGCCTGACCCCCAGACTCCGC
Organism: Clostridia bacterium; assembly: GCA_017504785.1. Taxonomy (GTDB): domain Bacteria; phylum Bacillota; class Clostridia; order Oscillospirales; family CAG-272; genus UBA1740. The sequence continues at coordinate 11,872 of JAFVQL010000057.1, forward strand.
TTGAAGGATTCTTTGGACCAGATCCTTGCCGCAGGCTATGATAAGGATCTCGTTGTGATTGCGGTGGAGAGCAAGGTGTTCGGCATCGGCGTAGAGAGCTATACCGTTGGTAACAACGAGTTTTATCAGAACTATGCAGCGAAGAACAATATCTGCTGCCTGCTCGATAACGGTCATTATCATCCCACGGAGTGCGTGAGCGATAAGATCCCCGCGCTTCTTGCGTTCTACGATAAGGTAGCGCTTCACGTTACCCGCGGCGTTCGTTGGGACAGTGACCACGTGGTCACCTTCGAGGATGAGCTGAAGGAGATCGCGAAGGAGATCGTCAGAAACGATGCGACCGATAAGGTTCTCATCGGCCTTGACTATTTTGACGCCTCGATCAACCGTCTTGCCGCTTGGGCAACCGGCGCAAGAAATATGCAGAAGGCACTTCTGTACGCCCTTCTTTGCCCGAACGATATGCTCAAGGATCTGCAGGATAAGGCAGACTTCACGAAGCTTCTCGTGATGCAGGAAGAGATCAAAACCTTGCCTCTGGGCGCGGTTTGGAATGAATATCTCACCCGTCAGGGTATAAAGGACTTCGGCTGGATCGATAACGTTCTTGCCTATGAAAAGGAAGTTCTTGCAAAGAGAGGTTGACATTTTGGGGGCTTATAACCAAAAAAACCCCTGTCGGCAACCATCGGATGCAGCAAAGCGAAGCTTTTTTAATGCGCCGCGCATCTGAAAATCGACGGACCGTTAAAGGATCTATGCTTTTTCGATCCGCTCACCAAAAGGTAATTTTAAAAAATAAATATTTAGGAGAATCAAAATGCTCAAGAATGCAAAATTCGTGCAGGACCTGGTAGACACTGCCGCAAATATGTACCGTCTCGGCTGGGACGAGAGAAACGGTGGAAACATTTCCATGCTCGTTGATGAGGCAGATGCCGCTCCCTATCTGGATCTCAATAAGGTGATCCGCAATATCCCTCTCGGCTTTGATGCCAAGGCTCTGGCAGGCAAGTATTTCCTCGTGACCGGAACCGGTAAGTATTTCAAGAATATGCAGAAGGATCCCGAAACCAACCTTGGCTTCTTCCGCGTAAGCGCAGACGGTCAGGATGCAGAGCTTCTTTGGGGCTGGACGGATGGCGGCCGCTTTACCAGCGAGCTTCCCGCACATTTGATGAGCCACATGGCACGTCTTTCCGTAGATCCCGATAACCGCATTATCATGCACACCCACCCCACCAACCTTCTGGCTATGACCTACGTGCATCCCGCGGATACCAACGCCTTCACCAAGACGCTCTGGCAGATGAACACCGAGTCGATCGTTGTATTCCCCGATGGCGTTGAGGTGCTTCCTTGGATGGTTTGCGGTACGGACGAGATCGGTATGGCAACCGCAGAGGCGATCAAGAGTGCCCGCGTTGTTATCTGGACGATGCACGGCATCTACGGCGCAGGCAAGGATCTTGACGAGGTATTCGGTCTGATCGAAACCGTTGAGAAGGCTTGCCAGCTCTATATGATGACGCAGGCGATCGGCCGCACCCAGGTTCTTACGGACGATAACCTTCGCGCGCTCGTAAAGAGATTTGATCTTTCTCCCCGCAAGGGCATCATCGATTGATCGAATAAATAAAAAATCGGAAGATGCATTTTGCATCTTCCGATTTTTTTGTTTTTTTTTGCAAATAATCATTTGCAAAAAGGTTATTTTTGCAGCTTCTTGGGCTTGCGAACGCGATTCAGCTTCTTGTTAAGCTTCAAAAGCTCTTCCTTGGTGAAGGAAACGTTGATCATGCCAAGCATGCCCGACATGCGGAGCACGGTGAAGCCGGAGAGCATCTGCATCAGGCCGCCGCCGGCGTCCTTCATATTCACCTCGAAGCCGCCCTTTTTCTTCTCGCCGTCCTTGTTTTCCTTCTTGTTTTGATCCATCTTTTTCTTGAGCTTTAGAACGAAGCCGAGGAACCAGAGCTTGCCGCCAATAGTGGTCATGATGTCACCGATCTTATCGTTGATCGAGAAGCGGCCTTCGGGTGCATTCACGTCGAACCAGTTGAGCACAGCACCCTGCTCCTTGAGGATATAGTCCTCGTTGCGGGTTTCCACCTTGCGGATGGTGCCCTCGTCCTTGTATTCGCCCGCAACCGCGGTGATCGTGCTTTCGCCAACGTTCGGAACGTTGAAGTAGAAGAAGTGATCTGCGGCGGTTTTCTTGCCAAGGCTTTCGCCGTTCACGAAAAGCTCTACCTCGGGAAGGTTGGAGTAAACGGTAACCTTCGTTACGTCCTCCACGCGGTCGATATAGCGCTTGCCGCAAAGGTGAACGAACGGCTCGTCGGAAAGCCAAGCCTTATAAGCGTAGAAGGCGTCCTTCTTATAGGAGCGGTCCATCGTCATAAGACCCTTGTGGTTTTGGCCGTTCTCGCCGCCCTCGGATCTTGCATCCGCGCCGAAATCAAACATATTCCAAACGTGGGTAGCCCAGATATACTTTCTCGTGAAGAGCTGCTTGATCAGCTCCTCGTGATAGTATGCCTGGTATTCCTCGGTGTAGTCGCCCTGCACGGGGTTCGAGGTATGCCAGTTGAGCGCCTCGCAGCCGTATTCGCTTATGCCGATCGGAATGGTGGGGTGCATCTGATGGAACTTGTCAAACCAAGGGCCGTTCATCTCGGTCGAGCCGCCGTACCAGCCGAAGTAATGGTTATAGGAAACAACGTCGGGGATCTGCAGATACGGATCGTCCATCTTACACATGGAGACCGCCGCGATCGTGGTCAGACGGGTCTTATCCATCTTATGCACGAGATCGTTCAGAATGCGATGGTTTTCGAGAAGATCCTCGTCCGAGCCGGCGATGGAGATCTCGTTGGAAAGACCCCATACAGCGATACAGGGGTGGTTGTAATTCTGCGTGATCAGCTCTGTCATCTGGGAGATGGTGTTTTCGCGGCCGCCGGGCATGTGTCTTGAGATGTAAGGGATCTCTGCCCAGATCACGAGACCCTTCTCGTCGCAAAGATCGTAGAAGTATTCATCGTGCTGATAGTGTGCCAGTCGTATGGTGGTCGCGCCTACCTCGCAGATATAGGAGATATCCTCCTCGTGGTGGCAGGGAAGAAGTGCGTTGCCGATGCCGAGGCGGTCCTGATGGCGGGAAACGCCGCGCAGAGGATATTCCTCTCCGTTCAGAATGAAGCCGTTGTCGGGATCGATTGCAAAGCTACGGCATCCGAAGCGGTAGGAAACCGTGTCGATCTTTTCTTCGCCGCGCAGAATGGAAACGGTGGCGGTGTAGAGGTAAGGATCCTTGCGTGCATGCCAAAGATGTGCGTTCTCAAGCTTCAAGGAAACGGTGGTGTCCGCGCTCGTTGCTTCTGCAACCTTTGCGCCCTCGCGGTCGAAGATCTCGTAGCAGATCAGGTCCCCCTCTGCCATTGCGGTCACGAAGGTCTTGATCTCAACGTCGTAGCCGTTTTCTGCCTTCGCAGGCGTGATCATCACGCCGCGGCCGCCGTAGTAATCCAGATCAAAATGCGTAGCATTTACGCAAATGAGATTGAGGTCGCGGTAAAGACCGCCGTAGAAGGTGAAGTCCGCCATCTGGGGATACACAGTCTCGTTCGGCGCATTGTCCACGGTGATCGCAAGCTCGCTCTCATCCTTCAGCTTGCCGGTAAGCTGGATGCGGAAGGTCGAGTAACCGCCGTCGTGGTGGAAAAGCTTTTCGCCGTCAAGGTATACGTCGGCAGAGGAATTTGCACCCTTGATCTCAAGATAATAATTTTCCGCCTCGGGCAGCTCTGCTTTTTTCAGTACCTTTTTATAAAGACAAGTGCCGCGGAAATAATCGTTGCCGCCGTCCTGTCCGTCTGTTGCATTCCAGGTGTGAGGGAGATGGATCTGCTCTGCGCCCTCGGTTTTCGTAATATCGGCGCAGTCCTTGATGAACAGCCAGCCTTCATTTAAATTTATAATACGTCGCATATTTTTTCTCCAATAATTACTCTGTTGTCGTTGTAGTTGCTCTCGATGCTTCAAGCGCATCGCTCATTTCTGCAACCTTGTTTTTGTTTAAATTGTAAATAAATGTTATGGAAACGAACATAACGATTGCGCTGAAGGAGTAAAGAGAAGCTACGAGCCACTTCATGTTTTCTGCGACTGCAAAGGGCTGGTCTGCGCCAAGCTCGCCGTTGTAGCCGAGCAGCTTCATAATGATGATAACAGCCGAGGGGCCAAGGCCCTGTGCCAGTTTTCTAAAGAAGGAGTGAAGGGAATAAACCGTTCCTTCTTCTTTGGTTCCGTTTTTCCACTCGTTGTAGTCAATGGCATCTGCCATCAAAGCCCAAGAAACACAGGTGTAAAAACCAAGACCAAAGCCGAAGAATGCCTGTGCAATTACGTAGCCGACAAGACCGGCTGTTCCGTTTCCGAGCGGGAGGAAGAGAAGAAGTGCACCGAATACGCTGACGGCGGATCCAACGACACAAGCCTCCTTCTTACCAAAACGGTCAACGATGTTCTTGATGAAGGGCATAAAGAAGAACATGGGAAGATAGCTGATCAGCATAATGATGCCGGAGATCTTCGCATTTCCGAAATAAGACTGGAAGAGAACGGTGGTTGCGGTAGCGGAGCCCTGCATGCCGATAAACATAGCCATTGCCATAAGCGTTGCGCCAACGGCCGCCGGGTTTTTACTGAAATTGATCAATGCACGCAAAATGTTGAATTTTTGCGTTTTTTCGCTGATTTTTACTTCGGATTCGTTTACGCGGATCGTGGTGGTCTTCAGCATATAAATGAAGCATACAAGACCGATGACACCCATGACGATTGCTGCAACGAAAACGGTTTCGCCCTTCAGGTTGTCGGATGCATCATAGCAAAGGACGGGAAGGAGCACCATGGGAAGAATATTACCGATCATAGAACCGATCGAGCGCCAAGTGGAAAGCTGGGAGCGCTCCGAGCCGTTCGTTGTGATAACGGACATCATCGATCCGTAAGGAACGTTTGCAATGGTATAGAAGGCATCCCACAGAATGTAACCGAGAACGAAAATGATGCAACGCATCACCTTCGGCGCGCCGGGAAGCGGGAGGAAGAAGAAAAGACCGGAGAAGAGAAGGCCAAGTGCACCGACGAAAATATAAGTCTTGAACTTTCCGTGCTTATAAGCACGCTTGTCCGCATCAAAGAGTGAGCCGAGAAGAGGATCGTTGATAGCGTCCCAGATCTGGACGACGATCAGCAGAGTCGCGTAAAGCACCTCGCCAAGCGCCATAAACTGTGTCCAGAAAATTGCCATAATGGAGCTTTTGAACGCAAAGCTCATGTTGCATCCGAGGTCGCCGGCCGCGTAGGACAGCTTGTCGCGCATGCCGAATTTTCGATGCCCGTTGGCATCCGGTTGAATTTTCGTTTTCATTGTTATCCCTCTTTTCAAATTTTTTTGTTTCATTTAAAATATTATGATAACAATAGCATTATAACATACATAAATCGAAAAGCGGTAGTGCAAAAATAATGTTTTTTTGTAATATTTTCATCTTGTTATCAAAAAAATTATTGAATTTTGCAAAAAAAGTGATATAATAGAGATAAAATATTATGTATAAATCATAAAAGCGGAAAAAGATTCCGCATTTTGAAAAAACAGGTGGAGCAATGAATTACGAAAACGAGTTGAACTTTTTTTTGGACGTTTTGAAGAAGTGCCATATCCATGCGGCCCTTGTCGGTGCCAAGGATAGCTTTATGCAGATCTTGGATCCGCATTTTGTCAGCGTCGTTGGATGGAAGTCGGATGCGACCGTAAGGCAGGCGCTGGGGGAAATAGAGAGCAATACGAAATATAAGTTCTCGAACGAATTTAAATTTCAGTACGTTTATATCAGACTTCCGGGCGAGAGAGAAAAAAACGTTTTTTCGATCGGTCCGTACGTTTGTGCCGCGCCCTCTTTGCAGGATGCTCTCGAAATTGCCGAGCAAGCCGGTGTGCCGCTCGGCGCGCAAAAGGCATTCGCGGAATATTATTTGTCGTTGCCCGTCCTTTCCGAGGGAGATCGCCTTTTCGTAGCGTTTGATGCCTTTTGCGAGAGGATCTTCCAAACCGCCTCGTTTGCTATCGTTGAGCGCAACAAGGCGTACCGCCCCTTTGCACTCTCGCAAACGGCGGTGGCGCACGATGACTTTGATAGCATCGAGGCAAATATCAAAATGATGGAAATGCGCTACAATTTTGAAAACGAGCTGATCCGCGCGGTTTCTCTCGGCCAGCAGCATAAGGGGAGCACGCTTCTTTCACAGCTCAATCAGCAGCTGTTTGAGAAGCGCGTGGCAGATCCTCTCCGAAATGCGAAAAACTATTGTATTATTATGAACACTCTGCTTCGCAAGGCGGCGGAGAACGGCGGCGTGCATCCGATCTACGTTGATAAGGAATCCTCGCGGCTTGCCATGAAAATAGAGCTTCTTTCCGCGCCGCAGGCGTGCACGGATCTCATGGCGGAAATGTTCCTCTCGTATTGCCGCTTGGTATATAAGCATTCGACTAAAAGCTATTCCCCGATCGTGAAGAAAACCGTGCTTATCATTGATTCGGATATTTCCGCCGAGCTTTCCTTGCAAAGTCTTGCAAAAAGGCAGGGCATCAGTGCGGGCTATCTTGCGACTGTTTTTAAAAAGGAAACGGGGAAGACGGTGCTGGGGTATATCAATGACAAGCGTATAGAGCACGCAACGTATCTGCTTGGCACCACGAGCCTTCAGATACAAACGGTCGCGCTGCATTGCGGCGTTATGGACGTGCAGTATTTTTCAAAAATGTTTAAGAAAAAGACCGGGAAAACGCCGAAGGAATACCGAGAGGCGGTTTATCGATGATCGGAAAAGAATGCCCGAATATGGAATAAAGCTATATTCCGAGAGCGGTAGCGGCGACCTGCGATAAAGCAGATCCGCCGTGCTATGATTGCCCGGGGCAAGCTGGGAGCTATGATATGCTTTGCATCGTTATGATTGGGCTGCGCCCAAGTCAAGCCTGCGGACGATCGTATCATAATATGTCCCGTTTTTCTTAACGATCGGAGCGCGAAAAAGGATAAAATTTCAAAAAGCATTCTCCCGCCTTTTTAAAGGCATACGAATAAATAAAAACGCAAAATATCGCTGTAATGTAAACGATATTTTGCGTTTTTGCGTTTATACCATAAGGCTTGTGATCATCTCGGAAATTTCGGTCGGATTATCGATCGAGAGTCCGCCGATCAGGCGCGCCTCGGCATAGAGGATCTTTGTGTATTTTGCAAGCAGCTGCTTGTCGGAATCGAAGAGGGCTTGCAGCTTTTCGGCGATGGGGTGCGCGTGGTTGATCTCAAGCACCACGTTGGCCTTTACGTCCGCTGTCGCGCCGGGCATCTTGCGGAGCACCTTTTCCATTTCGATGGAAAGCTCACCCTCGCTCGAAAGGCAAACGGCGTGGTTCTTCAGCGCGGCGGTGAAGCGAACGGACGTAACTGCGTTTCCAAGACTTTCTTTCATATAAGAAAGAAGGGCGTCTGCGTTCTTGTTCTTTTCCTCAAGCGCGGTCTTCTCCTCCTCCGTGCCGAGATCGAGCGCGTCGGCGGTCACGTTCTTGAATTCCTTCTCGGCGTATTTTTCGAGCATCCTTGCGGCAAATTCATCCACGTCCTCAGTGAAGCAAAGCACCTCGTAGCCCTTGGCCAGCACGGCCTCAACCTGGGGAAGCATCATGATCTTGTCAACGGTCTCGCCGCAAGCGTAATAGATGTCCTTTTGTCCCTCGGGCATCGCCTCGGTGTATTCCTTCAGCGTCAGCTTCTTTCCAAGCTTGGCGGCGGGGAAGAGAATGAGGTCTTGGAGCACTTCCTTGTGTGCGCCCCAATCGGCGTAAAGACCGTATTTGAGCTGTGCGCCAAAGGCTTCAAAGAACTTTTCGTATTTTTCGCGGTCTGTGCGAAGCAGCTTTTCAAGCTCACCCTTGATCTTCTTCTCCAGTGCCTTTGCGATCAGCTTCAGCTGGCGGTCATGCTGGAGCATTTCGCGGGAAATGTTCAGCGAAAGATCCGAGGAATCCACAAGGCCCTTCACGAAGCTGAAATAGTCGGGCAGAAGGTCGGCGCATTTTTCCATGATCATAACGCCGCTGGAATAAAGCTCAAGCCCGCGCTCGTAATCCTTGGAATAGTAGTTATAGGGTGCGTGCGAGGGGATGAACATCAGAGCGGTGAAGGTTGCCGTTCCCTCGGAGTTCTGCGTGATCACGCGGAGGGGCGGCTCGTAGTCGAAAAACTTATCGGCGTAGAAACGGTTGTATTCCTCCTCGCTTACCTCGGATGCGCTCTTTTTCCAGAGCGGCACCATGCTGTTGAGGGTTTGGATCTCGGTGACCTCCTCGAAGTCGTCGCTGTCCTCTTTCTTCTTGTGTGAGGTGAGTGCCATTTTGATCGGGTGGCGAATGTAGTCGGAATATTTCTTCACGAGGCTCTTCAGGCGGTACTCCTCAAGGAAATCGCTGTACTTTTCTTCCTCCGTGTCGGCAAGCAGGTGGAGCGTGACGGTGGTTCCCACGGTTTCTTTCTCCGCTTCGCCGATCTTGTATCCGTCAGCGCCCTCGGATTCCCAGATATGGCTTTCGCCGTTTTCGGTCTTGGTAAGCACGGTGATCTTATCCGCAACCATGAAGGCGGAGTAGAAGCCAACGCCGAATTGGCCGATGATGTCGATCTCCTCGCCCTGATCGTTGTCTTTCTTGAAATCGTAAGAGCCGCTTTTTGCGATCGTTCCGAGATTGTTTTCCAGCTCCTCTGCGCTCATGCCGCAGCCGTTGTCCGCGATCGTCAGCGTGCGTGCGCCCTTGTCCACGGAAAGCATGATCTCGAAATCTCCCTTGCCGATGCCGGTCGTGCCGCCTTCCTTAAGCGAGTGGAAGTATCTTTTGTCGATGGCGTCCGATGCGTTGGAGATCAGCTCGCGCAGGAAAATCTCCTTGTGCGTGTAGATCGAGTGGATCATCATGTTTAAAAGCTTTTTTGATTCTGTTTTGAACTGTTTTTTCTGCATGGCGTTTTCTTCACCTTTCCATAGAATAATATTATAGGCCTTCCGATGGTGGAAGGATCTTAACAATGTTAGCACTCTTCGATTGAGAGTGCTAAAAGTATTATAGCATCGGTTTTCGCACTTGTCAATACCTAACGTTAAATTTCCTATGAAGTATATCCGCAGCAAAGAGGTTATAATCTTTTTATGGATGATGCGTATTTTTTTGCGCCCCCGTGGAAATATACTTTCGCGCGCCGTGCTTATTTCTTTTTGTCGGATTTTCCCTAATATAATATAATGAAGAAAACGAAAGAACTTGCCGCACCGTAAAGATAGAAATTTAATAAATAAAAAAAATCAAAAAATTTTTTTCAAAAAGGTATTGACAAATGAGAAAACATTTGATATAATAGACAAGCCGACTTCGGGAGAGCATCCCGATCGAAGGCACTTGCTCTTTGAAAATTGAACAACAAAGGAAATTTTTTAGCACATGTAAGTGCGAAAGAATCTCGTTAATGTTTTCTTGGGAAACCGAGAAAGCACTCTTTGAAAAAACTCAACAAAGTAATAAAAGATAGTC